>JAGWBQ010000007.1:0-288246 GCA_021295815.1 Gemmatimonadota bacterium
GGAAGCCCCGAAGAGAGAGCCGGGGGCTTCGATTCCATGGGGACCGAACCACGAATTCAAGGACGGTTGGATCGACCTGGTGGATCCGGACACAGGAGCGACAGTTGCTCGCTATCGCGGGGACGCGGCCCTGAGAAAGTTCGCGCCTGGCTCGAACTACGTGATCGTCTACGACGAGACGGAGGACGGGGTGCCGTACATCCACCTGCTCGAGCCCAGGCTGGTCAGGACCCCCAGCCCGGTTGACCCCCACACCTCGTCTGCGCAGATTGCGGCACCCTCGAAGCGCCGGGAGGGTAGCAGGCCGGGTTGAAGCTCGCGCATTCGCGAAGCGATCCCGCCGACCTCTTTTCAGGCGCGACTGCCGAAATCACCGTCGATCTCGCCGAAGGGCGCGAGATTGACCTAGGAGAATGGGCGTTCTGGCCACGGGTCGCTCACGAAATCGTCTAACCGTCCGCGATCCGGGAGCAGACACGAGCCCGCACACACAAGCCCGCATCCGGCAATGAGAGAGAGCGAAATTTCCCACCGCCGCACCGCCGTCCCGCTGGCATGGGCGTCGATCCTCGTCCTGGTACCCCTCGGACTGGGGTGCTCGGAATGGCCGTCGCCGCCGCGCACGAACCGGGATGTGGTGGTCGACACCATCCACGGCGTGGAGATCGCCGACCCCTACCGCTGGCTGGAAGACCAGGACGCCCCCGAGGTCCGGGACTGGATTGCCGAGCAGAACGCCCATGCTCGCCGCGTCGTCTCCGACACCGCCGTCGAAAGAGAGCTCCGCGAACGACTGACCGAGCTCATGGACACGCCCGACATCGGGGCCCCGAGACGGGCGGGCGACGAGGAGGTCTTCACCATGCGCCGGAAAGGCGAGGGGCAGGCTCGCATCTACGTCAGACCGGCGTCCGGGGTGGTGGCCGACGGCAGCGCTCCGCCCGATGACGATGACGTCGAAGAGCCCGATCCGGAGCAGGAGTACGAGGTGCTCGTCGACCCCGCCGACTTCGGGGACGAGGCCGTGAGCGTATCGATCGTCGACCTGTCCAAAGACGGTCGCCACATGCTCTTCTCCGTCCGCGACGGCGGAGCCGACGAGGTTTCGGTTCGCCTCTACCACATCGCCGAGCGCAGGGAGCTGCCCGATTCGCTCCCGCGCGCCCTCTACTCCGGCGTGCGCTTCGATCGCGCGGGCGACGGCTTCCGCTACATCCACCGCTCGCGAAGCATCGGTCCTCGGCTACGCCGACACGCACTCGGTTCACCGGTCGCCGACGATGAGGAGATCTGGGGAGATGGCTACGGTCCCACGACCTTCCTGAGCGTCAGCGAGATCGCGGACGGACGCTACTTCCTGCTCGGCGCCCAGCACGGCTGGGCGAGCAACGACGTCTTCGTCATGGACCGGCGGACGGGAGAGGTCCACACCGTCGTCGAAGGCGAGGAGGCGCACTTCGCCGCGCGTCATGAAGAAGGCCGCCTCCTGCTCAGGACCGACCTAGGCGCTCGCAACTACCGAATACTGGCCGTCCCCATGGATCTCGCCCCGGAGCAATGGTCGGATCGGTCGCGCTGGCGGGAGCTCCTAGGCGAGGGCACCAATTTCCTCCGCTCCTACACCCACATCGAAGGTCGCTACTTCGTCACCTACCTGGCCGATGTCAATTCGCAGATTCACGTCTACGAAGAACCCTTGCCTGGAGCGCCCTGGCAACGAGTAGGTCGGGTTCGAACGCCCCAGTACCACAGCGCCGCCATCCGCGGGTCCGGCGACGGGAAGGCCCTGCTCACGTTGCAGAGCTTCGACGTGCCTCCCACCGAGTACGAGGTAGATCTCGCCACGCTGGTCGAAGAACTCGTCGAGGAGCCGTCGGTGTCCTTCGAGAGCCGCGACTACCTGGTCGAACAGGTCTTCTTTCCTTCGGCCGACGGGACACGTTCCACGATGTTCATAGCCCGTCGCTCCGACCTCGAGCCGAACGGCGATCTTCCGGTCCTGCTCCACGGCTACGGAGGCTTCAATGTCGCGATCACCCCCAGCTTCCGGCCCTGGGCCGCGGCGTGGATGGAGCGGGGAGGCGTCTTCGCCGTGGCGACGCTGCGCGGCGGAAGCGAATACGGTGAGGGATGGCACCGGGGCGGCATGCTCGGAAACAAGCAGAACGTCTTCGACGACTTCATCGCCGCCGCCGAGTGGCTGATCGCCGAAGGCTACACCAACCCGGAGCGACTCGCGATCACCGGCACCAGCAACGGCGGACTCCTCGTGGCCGCTGCGCTGACCCAGCGTCCCGATCTCTTCAAGGCAGTTCTCTGCGGACTCCCCGATCTCGACATGGTGCGTTTCAACACGTTCACCGAGACCAACAACATGCCGGCCCTTCTCGAATACGGGGACGCCGCCGATCCCGAACAGTTCGCCTTCCTCCACGAGTATTCGCCGTATCAGGCGGTCGAGGACGGGGTGGAGTACCCGGCGGTGATGCTGACCCAGGGAGACCTGGACACCCGGGTTCCGCCTCTCCAGGCGCGCAAGATGGCGGCGCGGCTGCAGGACGCCAGCTCGTCGGGGCTGCCGGTCATCCTCCACTACGACGAGCGCCGAGGCCACGCCGGCGGGCGATCGCGCCCAAAGGCCATTTCCGACACTGCGATGGAGCTCACCTTCCTCATGACCATGCTCGGGATGACGGAGGGCGGGTAGGCCGGCCTCCACGTCGCTCAGACCAGGTCGCCCTTCCTCATTATGCGGAAGAGCAGGAACGCCGCAGGCGCGCCGACCCCGAAGCAGGCTGCGGCGGCAAGGGTCTCGCCGTACAGCAGGTTGCCGGTCCCGAAGAGCGCGGCGTAGACGACGACGCACGCGACGAACCACGAGAGGAGAGCTCGGGCGGGTCCGCCCCGCGGTGCCGTCCCCAGGCCGTCGGTGGCTCCGCTTCCTCTCCACCCAGGGCCCATCGGTCGAATGAGCCGGTAGAAGTTTCTGAGGGTCTCCCGGTCCGCCGGTCGCGTGAAGAAGGTCACCGTCACCCAACAGAGCGAGGTGACGAGCACGCCAACCACGAGCTGCCAGTGGTCGGCCTGGAGCCAATGCTCGGGAGGTAGGTCGTGCATGGGCTGCACGAACTGGAAGTAGAGTGCGACCAGGAAAGAGGAGACCATCGCGGCTATCTCGCTCCATGCGTTGATCCGCCACCAGAACCAGCGCAATAGGAAGACGAGTCCGGTACCTGCGCCGATCTGCAACAGGATGCTGAAGGACTGACTCGCGCTCTCGAACCAGAGAGCGATCACGCCGGCGAGCACGATCAGGAGAACGGTGGCGAGGCGGGCGGCGAGCACGTAGGAGCGTTCGCTCAGGTCTTTCGCGATGAAGCGGCGATAAACGTCGTCCACCAAATAGGACGCACCCCAGTTGAGATGGGTGCTGATCGTGGACATGTAAGCCGCTGCGAGCGAAGCTACCACCAGACCTAGCAATCCCGCCGGCAGGAAGACCAGCATGGCGGGGTAGGCGAGGTCGTTCTGGACGATCGACGGGTCGACGCCCGGGAACGCGGCCTGGATCGATTCCAGATTGGGGTAGACCACCAGGGAGGCGAGCGCGACGAGGATCCACGGCCACGGACGCAGAGCGTAGTGGGCGATGTTGAACCAGAGAGTCGCCTTGAGGGCGTGGCCTTCGTCGCGGGCCGCGAGCATGCGCTGGGCGACGTAGCCTCCTCCCCCCGGTTCCGCTCCGGGATACCAGGTGCTCCACCACTGGACGGCTATCGGAATGATGAAGATGGCCGTGGCGGTGCCCAGGTCCGAGAAGTCGGGCAGGAGCGAGAGCTTGCCGGCGAGCTCCGGTGCGGCGAGAAGGCTGGTGAGCGCACCATCTTCGGGCCGGCCCAGCGTCAGATGGGCGGCGTCGAGAGCGAACCAGGCGGCCGCGAGCGATCCCGCCATCGCCACCACGAAGAGCAGCAGGTCGGTCACCACCACGCCCCAGAGTCCCGAGACGGCGGCGTACGCCGCCGTGACCGCGCCTGCGATCAGCACTACCTCGAGCTTGGACGCGCCCAGCAGCACGCCCCCGATCTTGATGGCGGCCAGAGTGACGGTCGCCATGATCATGACGTTGAAGAAGAGCCCCAGGTAGACGGCGCGGAAGCCTCGGAGGAAGGCGGCCGGGGGGCCGGAATAGCGGAGCTCGTAGAAGCCGAGGTCGGTCAGGACCTTGCTCCGCCTCCAAAGCCGAGCGTAAAAGAAGACGGTGCACATGCCGGTGAGCAGGAATGCCCACCACACCCAGTTTCCGCTCACCCCGCCCGAACGGACCAGGTCGGTGACGAGGTTGGGGGTGTCGGTGGAGAAGGTGGTGGCGACCATGGAAGTGCCGAGAAGCCACCAGGGCATGGAGCGACCGCCCAGGAAATATTCGCCCCGTCCGGTGCCTGCCCTGCGCGCGAAATAGAGACCGGCCGCGAGCGCAAGGGTGCCGTAAGCGGTGACGACGATCCAGTCGAGACTCGAGAGCAGCATCAGGGCGCCCCCTTGCTGCCGTCGTCCTCGGTGCTGGCGGCGTAGCGGTCGGTGTCGCACGCGTGGATGGTGGCGAACGCTCCGCGCAGACTTTCGGGATACTGGCCGGCCTCGACCCGCCCCAGCAGGTCCGTCCGTGCCCGCTCCCTGTCCTCCGGGTGCGTCACGCCGAGCCAGCGGTCCGCCGTGCTCAGCACCCGAACCTTGGACGCGCCCACCTGGATCTGGCTGTTGATTTCCGTCGATAGGTAGAACTCGCGTTCGACGTCGCTCCCCCAGAATTCCAGGAAGGTGCGGAATTGCCGCCTGAAGCGCCCCACGACCTGGGCCGTGAAGCCCCAGAGGTTCATGGAAGCCATCTCGCGACCGGAAAGCTCCATGGGAGTCCCGTCCATGGCGACGGCCATGATCGACGCCTCCACCCGACGCACCTTGGCCATCTCCGATACCGTGGCCAGCAGCCCGTCGGCCCCGAGCACGCAGACGCCTCGGCTCACGCCCCCGACTCCGGAGAGCGTCTCGGCCAGCGTATAGCCTACCAGGGAAGCGTCGGTTCCGTCGTCGCGGACGAGCTGGTCGTGGAGGGTCCGCATGGCCTGCGGGCCGTAGAGGTCGTCGGCGTTGCATACCCCGAAGGACCCGTCGATCACCTCGGCGGCGCAGAGCGTCGCGTGCGCGGTACCCCACGGTCGGGAACGGTCCGCCGGCGCCGCGTAACCCTGCGGGAGATCGTCGAGACCCTGGTGAACGAAGTCCACCGTCGCCGCGTCGCCCACGACCTCGTGGACATGTCGGCGGATCGCTTCATCGATCTCGGGCCGGATCACGTAGACGATGTGGCTGAAGCCGGCGCGAACCGCGTCGAAGACGTTGTAGTCCATGATCGACTCACCGCCGGGACCCAGCGGGTCGAGCTGCTTGAGGCGTCCGTAACGGGTCGAGAGGCCGGCGGCTAGCACCACCATCGAGACGGGGGCGGATGGAGTCATTGGCGGGATGGAGATGCGAGCGTGAGCGCGGCCTGCCCGGGAGCGGCCTTGAGGTGTGCCGAACCCGGCGCGTTCAAGGTGGCACGAAGATTGCTATACAGAGAGCCGGGCAACCGAAACACGCCCGGGTCGCTCAAAGAGGTCGAACGAGCGTCAACCGGAAACACGAATCAGAGCTCAGAACGGGAGCGGGAAATGGTCAGGACCAGCGGCAAGAACACGGAAGGACCTTGGTGGATAGCTCTCTTGGCACCGGCGATGGGGGTTCCGCTGATGGTGGCGGCGCTTGCCTTCACTACCCATCTTTACTCCGGCGAGCTCCCCGCCGAGAAGATCGACGCCCGCAGCCCGGAGGGCGAGTACGTCGAAATCGGCCGCGACCTCCGCAGGTGTCCGACCGACCAGATCGCGGAACCGGAACCAGCCGACCAGAATCATCTGCCATCAGCCGGCCGAAGGTCGTCACACTCCATCTAGCAGGCCGCGGATCGGTCCGTTCAGGCCGATCACCTGCCTCGAGGTCTCGTCAGACCGCCTCGATGTCGTAGCAGATCCGCCAGTCTGACATGTTTTCGGGGTCGTCGCTTCCCTCGTCGCTGGGCTGGTGACGACCGATCCAGCTCGAAGCCGGACCCGAGTACTCCCGATGGTAGTGCTCCAGGTGGTCGTCCTTGCTGAAACGGTCGATCTCGATTCCGAAGAGCTCCACCGAGAGAGTGTCGCCCACGGGGCCGTCGAAAAGCACCCGATCCAGCTTCTCGATCTTGTTACGCCGCGGATGGTCGGAGATCACCCAGTGACCCTTTTCGGGGAAGGTCTCTTCTTCGATGTTCCCCATCGTCGTGACCCGGGAGCGGAAGCGGAATTCGCCCTCCTCGTCCCAAGGGGCCTCCTTGTTGTCCTTGATCTGGATCCAGCGTAGAATGACGCGAACGTTGGTTGGGTTCTCCGACATGCGGCCGACTCCCGTACGGTGGTTGGGGAACGATGCTGAGCGGTGGATAAGATACGCCCTAAGGCGAAGAAAGTAAAGGCGAAGCCTGTCTTTCTCGGCGCGACCCCGAGCGCAGCGTCCTGCCCGGATGCCGACACCGCCCGCCCGTCAGCCATCCACGTTATTTTTAACGGCTGTAAAGACAAAAAAACCGACACACCCGCGACCCGCCACGGCTGCGGTATCCGGAGCGCTTTGACATGAAAACCGGCATTCATCCCAAGTACATGGAAGCCAAGGTATCCTGCGGCTGCGGCGTCAGCTTCACCACCATGGCGACCGTGCCGGAGATCAGGCTCGACATTTGTTCGGCTTGCCACCCGTTTTACACCGGCAAGCAGCGGCTCGTGGACACGGCCGGCCGCATCGATCGGTTCCACAAGAGGTACGCCGGAGCCGGCGGAGGTTGAGAAGGCTGGACAAATCGGTTGCATGAGGCTGCCCGATGTCGAACCTGGACTGGTAGCCCGCCTGACCGAAGCCGCCGAACGCCTCTCGCTCGTCGACCAGGAGCTGGCAAGCGGCGCCGTCCTCGCCGAACCCAGCCGATTGCGCGAGCTTGGGAGGGAGCGCGCCCGCTTGGAGGGAATCGTCTCTGTGGGACGGGAGATGGAAGCGGCGTGCGAAGAGCTTGTCGAGGCCCGGTCGCTCAAGGTCGAAAGCGACGATGCCGACATGCGGGAGCTCGCGACCGAGGAGACGGTCCGGCTGGAAGCGTTGCTCGACGAGCTGGCCGAGACCGCCCGGGAGCGCATAGCTCCGCCTGACCCGTTGGACGCCCGCGACGCCGTCGTGGAGCTCAGGGCGGGCACGGGCGGCGACGAGGCCGGCCTCTTCGCCGGAGATCTCATGCGCATGTATCGGCAGTACGCCGAACGGATGGCCTGGAGATTGGAACTCATGTCGCTCTCGGAGGGCGTGCCTGGGTCTGTCAGGGAAGCCGTCTTCGCGGTCAGGGGCAAGGGCGCGTTCGGACGCCTCCGTTCGGAGTCGGGAGTGCACAGGGTGCAGCGCGTGCCCTCCACCGAGAGCCAAGGACGCATCCACACCTCCGCAGCGACAGTGGCGGTCCTGCCCGAAGCCGAGGAGATCGATCTTGAGATCGCCCCGGGAGATCTCCGCATCGACGTCTTCCGTTCGTCCGGTCCGGGTGGGCAGTCGGTGAACACCACCGACTCGGCGGTGCGCATCACCCACGTCCCGTCAGGGCTCGTGGTCACCTGCCAGGACGAGAAGTCCCAGCACAAGAACCGTGCGAGCGCCATGAAGGTTCTGCGCTCGCGCCTCCTCGACCGCGCCATCGCCGAGCGAGAGGCGAAACGCTCCCGCGAGAGGCAGCTCCAGGTCGGCACGGGAGATCGGTCCGCCAAGATACGCACCTACAATTTCCCGCAAGGAAGGGTGACCGACCACCGCATCGGACTCACCCTCTATCGGCTCACCGAGATACTCGCGGGTGATTTGGACGAGCTCGTCTCGGCCCTCTGGGTCACCCGACAGCGGGAACTGCTGAACGACGAGCGATCGTGACCGTGGCATCTCGCCAGGCATGGAGCGGGATGGACCTGGCCAGGCGAGCCGGCTCCTACCTGGAGGAGCAGGGAGTGGAAAGGGGCGTCTTGGATGCCGAACTGCTCCTTGCGAGCGTTCTCGGGATAAACCGTCTCGATCTCTACCTCCAGTTCGACCGTCCGGTCACCCCTGCGGAGCTCTCCGGCTTTCGCGAGTGCGTTCGCAGGCGGGCCCGGCGCGAGCCGCTCCAGTACATCACCGGGAGCGCCGCGTTTCGAGAGTTCGAGGTTCCGGTGGATCGACGCGTATTCATCCCCAGACCGGAGACCGAGATCCTCGCGGGCGAGGTGCTGGACTGGTCCGAACGTCGCTACGGACCGCAGCACCCTCCCACCGCATCAGCCGGTGGGACCGGAGCCGAGTCCGTCGACGACGCCGGGCTCGACCTCCTGGAAATAGGGACCGGGTCGGGGGCGATGGCCATTGCTCTCGCACGCGAAGGACCCTTCCGCAGAGTTCTGGGAACCGACATATCTCCCGAGGCCGTTTCGGTTGCGGCGGCGAACGCCCGCCTCTGCGGACTCGAGGAGACGACCGACGCGCCCGTGATCGAATTCCGGTGCGGACGGAGCTACGAACCGCTGCGTCCGGGAGAGCGTTTCGACGTCATCGTGTCCAATCCTCCCTATATTCCGTCAGCGGAAATCGAAGACCTGGCACCGGAGGTGAGGGACTGGGAGCCTCGACGCGCCCTCGACGGAGGTGCGGACGGACTTCGCCAGATCCGGGAGATCGTTTCGGAGGCCTCCGGCTGGCTCGCGCCGGGCGGTCTTCTCGCCTTGGAAGTCGGTTACGGTCAGGCCGGCGCCGTGCGCGACCTGATCGAGTCCGACCCGACCTTCGCCGCAGCCCGCGTCTGTCCCGACCTGACCAGACGGGAACGCTTCGTTCTCGGCCGGGCGCGGCCCGCCGGGAGCTTCACCCAACAGCCTACCTGAGACGACCGTGTATCAACCCAGAGACATCACCCCCGCCACCGGCAGGCTCGGCGTGCTCCTGCCGGGATTCGGCGCCGTGGCCACCACCTTCGTCGCAGGCGTGGAAGCCGCTCGGAGAGGGCTCGCGTCTCCCATCGGCAGCCTGACGCAACTGAACACGATCAGGTTAGGCAGGCGCACCGCCGATCATTCCCCGCTCATTCGCGATTTCGTTCCGCTCTCGGGGCTCGAAGACCTTGTCTTCGGGGCATGGGATCCCATCGCCGACGACGGTTACGCCAGCGCCCTGAACGCCGGAGTTCTCCATGCGGAGAGACATCTCGATCCGATCCGGGAATTCCTGAGCTCGATCAGGCCGATGCCGGCGGCCTTCGACCCGGCCTACGTCAAGAAGCTGGAAGGCGAAAACACCAAGAAGCCGACCAACAAGCGCGAGCTCGCAGAAGAGCTGCGCGCCGACATTCGACGTTTCAAGCGGGAGAGCGGGGCCGATCGCCTAGTCATGATCTGGTGCGGGTCCACTGAGGTCTACGTGCGTCCCGGGCCGGTGCACGAGACCGTCGAGAGCTTCGAAAAGGGAATGGAAGACGGTGATCCCGGAATCGCGCCGAGCCAGCTCTACGCTTGGGCGGCGCTCAAGGAGGGCGTTCCCTACGCCAACGGGGCGCCCAATCTGTCGGCGGACTTCTCCGCATTGGAGGATCTGGCGAGAGAACGGGCCGTGCCGATCGCCGGCAAGGACTTCAAGACCGGCCAGACACTGATGAAGACGATCCTGGCTCCGGGCTTCAAGGCCCGCATGCTCGGGCTCTCGGGCTGGTTCAGCACCAACATCCTCGGAAATCGCGACGGCGAGGTCCTCGACGACCCCGAGTCCTTCAAGACCAAGGAGGTCTCCAAGCTCGGCGTGCTCGAGCACATTCTCCAGCCGGACCATTATCCGGAGCTCTACGGCGAGATGTACCACAAGGTGCGGATCAACTACTATCCGCCGCGCGGCGACAACAAGGAAGGTTGGGACAACATCGACATTTTCGGATGGATGGGCTATCCCATGCAGATCAAGGTCGATTTCCTATGCCGGGATTCGATCCTGGCCGCGCCCATCGTTCTCGACCTCGCGCTCTTCCTCGACCTTGCGAGCCGCGCCGGTCTCTCGGGAATCCAGGAGTGGCTCTCCTTCTACTTCAAGAGCCCCCAGACCGCTCCCGGTCTCTATCCGGAGCACGACATCTTCATCCAGCATCGCAAGCTCAAGAACACTCTGCGCTGGATGATGGGCGAGGAGATGATCACGCACCTCGGGCGCGAGTACTACGACGAGTAACCGGGCCGTGACACACCGCGAAGACGCGAACGCGGCGGCGCATGCGGATATGCGTTCGGATGTAGGGCCCGGCTCGTGTTCATAGCTATCGAGGGGGGCGAGGGCTGCGGCAAGAGCACTCAGGCCCGGCTGCTCTCGGAATGGATGGACGCGCAAGGGATCGAGCACGTGCTCGCCAGGGAGCCCGGGGGAACGAAGACTGGTGAGGCCGTCCGCGAGCTCGTTCTCAGCGGGCTCGACATGGATCGACTCACCGAGCTCTTCATGATTCTGGCCTCGCGATCCGAGTTCGTGACCCGGATCGCCCGCCCCACGCTCGAGTCGGGCATGGCGCTCATCGCCGACCGCTTCTCGCTTTCGACCCTAGCCTACCAGGGATACGGGCGCGGGATCGATCTCGGCGTGGTTCGAGCGGGGTTGGAGATCGCGACCGGCGGACTGGAACCCGATCTCTACGTCGTCATCGACCTGCCCCGAGAGGTCGCCCGCAGCCGTATGGAACGAGCCGGCGGAGGGCGGGACCGCATCGAAAGAGCCGGTGAGGAATTCATGGCTGCCGTGAGCGACGGATACCGGAGGCTCGTCCGTTCCGCGCCTCACGTCGCCATGGTGGACGGGTCGGGCACCGAGGCCGAGGTTCACGATGCCGTCAGGAGGCTGGTCGATGCGCGATTGCGCGGCGGCACGCGAGATCCCCGAGCTCCCGGACGGCCGAACGGGTACACACCAAGCCGCAAGGGGGGTAGGTTTTAAGATGGCAAAGAACGGAATCCTCGGTCTCGTCCTCCGCGTGAGGGTCTACCTCGCCATCGCTCTCGCGGTGCTCGTAGGTACCTGGCTTCTCCAAATGGGGATCGGCAGGGCCGAAGAACGGAACCCGGGCGAACAGCTCTTCCGGGCGGTGGTGGAGCGTGTCGAGGAGGATTTCGTCGGCGAGGTGGACACCGAGCTCCTCTACCGGGCGGCGATCGAGGCCCTGCTCGGCGAGCTGGACGACCCGTACTCCTCCTATGTCCCGGCGCGCGCTTACGAGAACATGCGCATCCAGACCGAAGGGGACTACGGCGGACTCGGGCTGGAGATCGTGAACCGCGCGGCCGGCGTCACGGTCGTCCACACCATCCCGGGCACTCCCGGGCATCGCGCCGGAATCAGGGAGGGCGATTCCTTTTTCGAGATCGACGGCATCCGGGCCGATACGTTGAGAACGGAACAGACCGCTATTCTGCTGCGCGGCAGGCCGGGTTCGAGCGTGCACGTGAGAATGCTTCGTCCGGGCATCGAACATCCGATCGACTTCGAAATCGAACGCGCGACCATCAGGCTCAGGGCGGTGCCTTTCGGTCTGCTCCTCGACGGAATCGCCTACGTCCCTCTCGAGACCTTCCGCGAGACCGCAACCAGGGAAATCGGAGAGGCGATCGACTCCCTCGCCGCAGCCGCCCGGGACAGCGGACTTCCCGGCCTGAAAGGGCTGGTGCTCGACCTGCGCGACAACCCCGGCGGACTCCTGAACGAAGGGGTGAAGGCCACGGACCTCTTCCTGGACGAAGGGCTGGGCGTGGTGGAGACTCGGGCGAGGAACGGGCGCGGGAACGTGACTTACGCCGCCACTTCCCGAGACCGGTACCCGGAGCTTCCCATGGTCGTACTCGTGAACGGGTCGAGCGCGTCGGCTTCGGAGATTCTCGCCGGGGCCCTGCAGGATCACGACCGGGCGCTCGTTCTCGGCGAGACCACTTTCGGCAAGGGATCCGTCCAGACCTACTACTCGTTTCCGCAGGGAGACGCGCTCAGGCTGACGACGGCGAGCTGGTATACTCCGGCTGGCCGCTCCATCTCCCGTTTCTTCGACGAAGCCGAGACCGCAGGTGGGGACGCGGCGGAGACGGAGATAGGTGACGCACCCGAGGACCAGGTCGCCGAGGACGACGGCGGATGGACGGAGCGGCTTACCATCGGTGGACGCCGGGTCGCCCCGGTGGATACGGCCGGACGTCCACGGTTCGAGTCGACGTCCGGGAGGATGCTCTACGGTGGCGGCGGAGTTGTGCCCGATCGCTTCGTCCTCCCGGAGCTGCTCCTTCCCGACGAGGAGAAAGGCCTGCGCGAGATAGCGCTGCTGGGAGGGAGGTACGCTGCGGAGAGCTTCGATTTCGCGGTGACGTACGTGCGCGACAACCCCGGCCTCGAGGTCGGCTTCGACCTGAGCGAGGAAGATCTCGATGAATTCGTCGCCCGCCTGGTGGAGCTGGATGAGACCATCGATCTCGTAACCGTCTCGGGCGCGCGTCGGTTCTTCCGCTACGGACTGGAGCGCGAGATCGCCCAGCAGGCCTTCGGCGACAAGGGCGCCCTGCTCCAGGTCATGGAATTCGACAGGCAGCTCGCCGCCGCCCTCGACATCCTCGCGGAAAGCGGCTGACGCCTGTTTGGGCCGCTTCTCCGATGGGATTCGGATAGTCGAAGTCCCGTTTCGCCATCCAAACGCCCCATCCGAACCGTTAACGTTCAGTCATGACCGCTGCAGCTTTCGTGGAGATGGTTCGGGGCGGGCTCGTGGAGTCGAGCCACGCCGTTCATGCAGCCGTCGTCGATGTGCGCGGAGGTCTCGTGGCGAGCGCGGGAGATCCCGACCGGCCCACTCACTTTCGTTCCGCAGCCAAACCTATCCAGGCTCTTCCGCTCGTCGAGGATGGAGTCGTCGACGATCTCGGTCTGACCGATGAGGAGCTGGCCGTCTGCTGCGCCTCGCACGGCGCCGAACCGGCCCACCTCGAGGCCGTGCGCTCGATACTGCGCCGCGCCGGCGTGGGGGAGGAGGCACTCCGCTGCGGCGCCGAACGCCCGCTCCGCCCGGCGAGCGGAACCGGCTGTGCAAGCATGTCTCCCGAAGGCGGTCCGCTTCCCATCCATCACAATTGCTCCGGCAAGCACGCCGGCATGCTTGCGCTGGCGAGCGCGATGGGCTGGCAAACGGAAGCCTATCACCGGCCCGCGCATCCGGTTCAGAGGCGGATGCACAGGGAGGTCGCCCGCTGGACGGGTCTGGATCCCCAGGATCTGGTGACAGCCGTGGACGGCTGCGGAGTTCAGTGCTTCGGCGGCCCCCTGCGCGCTTTGGCCACCGCCATGGCTCGGCTCGGAGACGCCGCACGGAAAGGCGAAGCCGCCGCTCGGGTCATCCACGCCATGATCGACCACCCCTTCATGGTCGGAGGAAGCGGGCGAACCTGCACCGACGTGATGGCCCGCGCGGGCGGGCTGACCTTCGTGAAAGTCGGAGCTGAAGGCGTCTTCGTGGGAGGCCTGCCCGAAGAAGGCGTCGGCTTCGCCCTCAAGGTGGCCGACGGGGCCTGGCGCGCAGCCAACGTCGCCGTGGTCGCCCTGCTCGCCGAATTGGGAGCGCTCGACGAGCAGATGCTCGCGGCTCTGGCGGACCATGCCCGGCCGCGGGTGTCGAACTCGAGGGGTGAGGAGGTAGGCTTCCTACGGATGCGCGGACCGTGCCTGACCGCGAAACTCGGAGCACCGGCCCGTCGTGCGTAAGCCTGCCGCCGCCTTCGTCGATCGCGCGGTCGTCGAGGTGATCGCCGGAACCGGCGGATCGGGGTCGGATGCCTTCCGGCGAGAGAAAGGTGTGCCCCGGGGCGGACCGGCCGGAGGAGACGGCGGACGCGGCGGCGATGTCGTCTTCCAGGGCGACGTCCAGCTCTCGACGCTTCTCGACTGCACATACCGGCGCCACTATCGCGCCGGCAGAGGCGGCCATGGGGAGGGCAAGAACCGAACGGGCCGGAGCGGAGCCGACTGCGTGGTGCGCGTGCCGCTTGGCTCGGCGATCTTCGATGCCGACACCGGCGAGCAGCTCGGCGAGCTCCTGACGGAGGGCGAGGAACTGGTGGTGGCGCGCGGCGGCCGGGGGGGACGCGGAAACACCCATTTCGTCACACCGTCCCGCCAGGCTCCCCGGCGCTGGGAGCCCGGTGAGGAAGGCGAGAGCCGCCGTCTGCGCATCGAACTCTCGCTCATGGCGGACGTGGGACTCGTCGGCCCACCCAACGCCGGCAAGTCCACGCTCCTTTCCGCGGTCTCCGACGCCCGCCCCAAGGTGGCCGACTATCCGTTCACCACCCTGGAGCCGAATCTGGGAGTCGCGGCCCTTCCCGGCTTTCGCTCCCTCGTGATCGCCGACGTGCCGGGCATAATCGAAGGCGCGCACGAAGGACGCGGCCTCGGTCACCAGTTCCTGCGCCATATCGAGCGGACCCGCGCACTGGCGCTCACAGTGCCGGTGGACGCGGAGGACCCGCAGTCCGAGCTGGATAGGCTGAGGGCGGAGCTGGGTGCGCATCTGCCTGAACTCCTCGAGGTCCCCTTCGTGGTGCTCCTTACCAAGTCCGACCTCCTTGGAGACCGGGTCGCGCCGGAGCTCGCCGGTCGGGGCGCCAAGCACGTGCTCGTCGTCTCCGCCGTGACCCGGAAAGGTCTCGACGAGACGCTGGAAGCGCTGTGGCGATGCTCCAACTCCACCGACCAGGGAGATACCCGGTGACCCAGGGTACCGAAGCCGGCTCCCATGACCTCGACGCCGGCGAGATACGGGCGCTGCTGATACTCATGGGGCTCCCCAAGGTCGGTCCGGTCGTCTTGAACAGGCTGATCCGGCGTTTCGGGTCGGCCGGAGCGGCCCTGGCCGCCGACTGGCGAAGCTTCCACCGCGTCGCCGGTCCTCGCTTCTCCGGTCGCGACCTGCGCACCAGTTCGGAGAACCTTGCCCGCGCCGAGGAGGGTTTGACGAGGATAAGGCGGTCCGGAGCGACGGTACGACTCCGAGGTTCGCCGGGCTTCCCGCCTGGCCTCGAGGCGGCGGATACGCCGCCGGCGGCGATCTTTCTCAGGGGCCGTCCGGAAATCGTCGAACGACCGGGCATAGCCATCGTGGGCTCGAGACTCGCGACCGAAACCGGGCGCGACCTCTCCCGTCGGCTTGCCGGGGCGATCGCCGCCTGCGGCCGGCCGGTGGTCAGCGGACTTGCTCGTGGAATCGACGCGGCCGCCCACCGAGGTGCGCTCGCTGCGGGCGGTCCGACCGTAGCCGTGCTCGGATGCGGCGTGGATGTCGCGTATCCGCGGATGAACCTGCGCATCTTCAGGAAGATCGCGAAGGAGGGAGCCCTTGTGTCCGAGTTCGCTCCCGGAGAAGGAGCCGCACCCCACCACTTTCCCCGTCGCAATCGCATAATCGCGGCCCTTTCCGAGGTCGTGGTGGTGGTTGAGGCGGGGCGGAAGAGCGGGGCCATGATCACGGTGGAGCATGCGCTCCGGCAGGGCAAGGACGTCTGGGTGGCGCCAGGTCCGGCCGGGGCTTCGGGGTGGCTGGGCGGCCGGGCGCTGATCGCCGAGGGCGCTACCCGGCTCGAGTCGATCGACGAGTTCATCACCCGAACCTGCGGCGGGCCCGCGCGTCCCGAGGAGCCGGCGCTTCCGCCCGAAGAGGCGGCGCTCTTCGCCCGACTCGGTTCCGAGCCGGTTTCGGTGGACGAGCTCGCCTCCGGTCCCGAGGACGTGCCCCGGACCCTGTGCGTGCTGGCGACGCTCGAGGTGGATGGGTTGGTGGAGAGCTGCCCGGGGGCGCAATTCCGCCGCAGCAGGTGACGGAGCCGGCGGTCGCCGCCACCCAGGAGACCCGTGGTCGAGCCTCTCACGCCATCCACGGACCGCCCGTCCGCCACCTCTACGTTCACGCCCCTTTTTGCGCACGCCGCTGCTTCTACTGCGACTTCGCGGTTCACGTCGATCCGGAGCCGTCCGGCGCCGGACCGAGGTCCGGAGACGATTCCGCGACTCCCGGTCCGGGCGGCGGGACTCGGGCTTGGCTGGCAGCTCTCGCGGGTGAGCTCGCCTCCACCCGACGCGAGGGCGTCTTCGCGCTCGCGCCTCGGTTGAGAACGCTCTACGTCGGCGGCGGCACACCATCGCTCCTGGGCCCCGAGTCCATGAACGCCCTCAGGAGCTTGCTGGGCGAGACTCGGTTCGAAGACCCCGATCTGGAGTGGACCGGCGAGGCGAATCCGGAGAGCTTCGACCTGGAGTTGGCGGAAGCCTGGCGACGAGCGGGGGTCAACCGTCTATCGCTGGGGCAGCAGTCCTTCCACGAACCGACGCTGCGCTGGATGGGACGGCTCCACGGATCGGAGGGCGGCGCTCGGGCTCTCTCCGCCGCTCGTGATGCGGGCTTCGACAACGTGAGCATCGACCTCATGTTCGGGCTGCCCCGAAGGCTCGGGCGCGACTGGACCCGAGACCTCGACAAGGCGCTGGCGCTCGAACCCGAGCACGTCAGCCTCTACGGACTTACTGTGGAGGAGCGAACTCCGCTCGGACGCGCGGTAGCTGAAGGAAAGGAGGCCGTAGCTGACGAAGAGCGCTATCGGGAGGAGTATCTGGAGGCGGCGGAGACGCTGGCTAGGGCCGGCTACGATCACTACGAACTCTCCAACTTCGCGCTCGAGGGACGGCAGAGTCGTCACAACTCGGCCTGCTGGCTGGGAAGCCCTTACCTCGGCATCGGCAACGGCGCCCACTCCTACGCCCATCCGCTGCGGCGCTGGAACGAACCGGACTGGGAGGAATACCACCGCCGAGCGATCGGAGGGGATCTCCCGGAGGCGGGACGCGAGCTTCTGACTCCGGATGCGGAGAGGTTGGAGCGGGTCTGGCTTGCTCTTCGTACCCGGCGCGGGCTCGAACTGGAACGGGCAGGGGACGGTGCGGCCCGAGAGAGCGCCCGGCAACTGATCCGGCGCTGGCAGCGACACGACCGGGCGGTTGTAGGGGCGGGACGCGTGCGGCTGACTCCCAAGGGCTGGCTCCTGCTGGATTCGCTCGCTGTCGAACTCGCCGAACTCCTGCGGTAGGTCGAGCGGACAGCCGCGTGCCGCAGAGCCATATAGAGTAGATTTGCAAGGTGACCGCCTTGAACCCACTACCCATTTCCAGCTCCGAGCTCAGTGACCGCGAGCGCGACGTCCTCGAGGCGGTGGTACGCCGATATGTGGACACGGCCGAGCCTGCGGGTAGCCGAACGTTGGCCAGGGCTTACGATCTGGGGGTTTCGGCTGCGACCATCCGCAACACCATGGCCGACCTCGAAGAGAAGGGCTACCTGTCTCACCCGCACACATCCGCAGGCAGGGTGCCGACCGATCTGGCCTATCGCTTCTTCGTGGATTCGGTGATGTCTCCTCGGAGGATGAGCGGCGAGGCGAAGAGATTCATCAGGAGCGAGCTCGACGTGGCGGGCGCCTCGGCCATCGAGCGTCTCATCCGCCAGGCGGTTCGCGCCATCTCGCTCTTTTCAGACGAACTCGGCGTGGCGGTCTCGCCCACACTCCGGGACGCCGTGCTCGAACGCGTCGATCTGATACGGGTGTCGAGCGACAAGGTGATGCTCGTGAGCACGGTAACCGGTGGCATAGCTAGGACCCTTTACGCTCACCTCTCCGTCGAGATCGGGTCGCAAGCGCTGGCGCGCATAGCCCAGGCCATGAACGAACGTCTCTCGGGCCTGACTCTCCGCGAGCTCGGGCTGACTCTCCACGACCGGATGAGGGACACGCACCTCGGCGATCCGGGAGCGGAGGAGCTGGTCAACATCTTCGTGCAGTCGGGGCCCGACCTCTTCGAGTCCCCTCCTCTGACCGGCTCCACGGTCATGCTCGGCCAAGCGAGCGTTCTCGCCAACCAGCCGGAGTTCGCGCGCAGCGAGCAGCTCAAGGGTCTCATAAGCTTGACCGAACGGAGAGATGTTCTCGCCCGGGCTATGGGCGGCCATCGGCGGCGAGGCGGTCTGGTGGTCACCATCGGAGGCGAGAACGACTCCGAGGAGCTCTCGAACTTCACCTTGGTGACCTCCGAGTATCGGGCCGGCGGTCTCAAAGGAGTGATCGGAGTGATCGGCCCGACCCGCATGGCGTACGAAAAGGTCGTGACGATAGTGGACTACACCTCAACCGTGATGACGACGATGCTGGAGAGCTGATGGCCGACTACTACGACCTGCTCGGGGTACCCAAGGACGCGAGCGCCGAGCAGATAAAGAGAGCCTATCGCAAGCAGGCGCTCAAGTACCACCCCGATCGCAACCAGGGGTCCGGGGAAGCCGAGGAGCTTTTCAAGGAGGCCACCCGCGCATACGAAACTCTCAAGGACCCGGACCAGCGCGCCCGCTACGACCGCTTCGGGGAGGCCGGCGTGAGCGGCGGGGGAGCGACCGGCCAACGTGGGTTCGGTTTCGACATGAACGCGGCCCTCGAGGTCTTTCTGCGCGATTTCGGCGGAGCCGGAATGGGCGGCTTCGGTGACATTTTCGATCCCGGCGGTTCCTACCGACGCGACCGGAGCGGCGTGGAGCGGGGCGAAACCATGCGCATTCGTCTCAGGCTCAAGCTCGCCGACGTGGTCACCGGGGTTACCAGGCAGTTGAGGCTGGCTCTGCTGGAGCGTTGCCGGACCTGCTCAGGTTCGGGCTCCTCGACCGGGGCTCGGTCGGTATGCACCGTTTGCGAGGGCAGGGGAGAGATCCGGCGCCTGCAGCGTTCGATCGTCGGTCAGATGGTGACCGTCCAGCCCTGCCGGAGCTGCGGCGGCGAAGGCCGCGTCGTTTCGGATCCTTGCCGCGAATGTTCGGGGGAGGGCCGCAAACGCGAGTCGCGGACCCTGGAGGTGGAGGTTCCGCCCGGGGTCGGCTCGGAGAATTTCCTGACCCTCAAGGAACGCGGCAGCGTGGGACGGGGCGGAGGCCCGAGAGGCGACATCGTCGTGATGCTCCACGTCGAGGACGATCCCCGCTTCGAGCGAGACGGCACCATGCTGATCCACGAGGTGGCCGTCACCTTCTCGACAGCTGCCCTCGGGAGAGAGATGGAAGTCCCTACGCTCGACGGTCCCGCGAAGGTCACCGTCCCGGCCGGGGTCCAGAGCGGCGACACCCTGCGCTTGAAGGGACTGGGGCTGCCCGAGTTGCAAGGCCGAAACCGAGGTGATCAGCTCCTCAAGGTCAGGGTCTGGACTCCGGAGCAGTTGAGTCCGGAACAGGAGCGTCTCTTCCGGGAGTTGAGCGAGCTGGAAGGATCTCCGCCCGTCCCCGGAGCCGGTCCCCGGGTTATCAAGGGGTTCTGGGAGCGGGTCAAGGGCGCCTTGAGCGGGAACTGACCAGGGTTCTCCGCGCATCCCTTTCGCTCAGCAGTACCGAACACCAGTGGGCGACCTGGGTCGGCGAGTCGGGATCGAGGTGCCTCGCAAGCCAGCGAATGGAATCGCGCATTATCAGAGCGCACCGATCACCTACCGCCCCGGGGCTCGCGCTCGACTGCCCGAGCACCCACGGATCGGCCGTCCGAACGCCGACACGAGATTTCGGTAGCAGCCAGCGCCACGGTCCGCGCATGGGGTCGAGCACGGTGAAGGAGTCCGGATAGCGCTCCAGGTGGCTGCGCAGGCGCCTCGCGTCCAAGGAGCGATCCACGCCGCCGCCGACGAGCCTGGTAACCTCGCTAAGCTTGACGGCGGGGAACGGATGCTCCGCCAGAGCCTGCAGGGCTGCTGCGGCTATCCGGTCCAAGGTGTTCGTTCAGCGCGTCAGGTTCGGGTTGGTGTCCCACTCCGCTTCCGAAATCGGGAAGCAGAAGTCCCGGGTCTCGAGATGAGAACCCGTCGTGTTGTTTCCGTCACCTACCTGTTCGAGCGGGTGGAGATCGCCGGGAGTCTGTGTGGCGTTCCAGCGGCGCAGCGCCGCCAGCCGCCTCCCCTCAAGCCACATCTCGATCGCGTGCTCGCGCTTCAGGAAGGTCATGGCTTCGGTCAACGTGCCCGCGCTCTCCGCGTTCATGCCTGCCGCAGTGCGCAGCGAGTTGATGATGGCCATGCCGCCCTGGATGTCGTCCCTGTGCAGGATCAGGTCTTCGGCGATGATGAGCTGCATCTCCTCGTAGGAGGCGAGCTCGATGGGCGAGTCGTCGTCGCCGTGCTTCTGCTGCGGGTTGAAATCCACCGATCCGCAACAGCCCGTGGCGGCGTCGCCGTAGGTGCCCGTGACTACGTACGGAATGCGCGGATCGCCGTAGGGAGATCCGGTCGGTTCCTGGCCGTAGCCCTCGACCCAGGTGAACCTGGTGGTGTGCGCCTTGTAGGGCTGGGCCCGCGAGGCGCGATGAATGCGGTTGGCCTGGGCGTCGTCGCCGATGCTGAAGTAGGGCATCACGAAGCTCATCCCAGGTTGGATCCGAGTCGCGTCCGCCACTGCGGAGTCCCAGTCGCCGAGCTGGACATGCACCGAAGCCCTGCCCGCGATCGCCGCGTTCTGAACTTCGGAGTCGCCAAAGCTCGCTGCTTGATTGAAGGCCGCCAGGGCGTCGTTCAGGTGTACCCTGTGGGATTGCTGCGCTCCGCCGTCGATGACCGCTTGGCACATGCTCTCGCCGAGCAGACGGTGGGTGAATCCGGCCCAGAGATAGAGCTGGGCGAGTTGTTCCTGGTCCTGATCCGCAGGGTCGAGTCCGTCGATGCGCTCCAGGCCGTTGGTGGCGAGGAAGCGCGCCCGGTGCGAGAACGACCAGTGGGCGCCCACCTCGTCCTCCTCCAGACGGCCGTCCTGCTGGTTCGGCGAGATCCCGAAGGACCCCGTCGAGCCGGAGGGGTGAACTTCGCGAGCGATCGCCGCGCTGGTATAGGAGATCCAGTTGAGCGCGTCGGCGAGGGCCCGCCCGGCGCCGTTGGCGATGGCGAGTTGCGAGGCCGGATCGTCGAGGAAGCTGGAGTCGATGGGTCCGGGGTTGACGACCTCGGTGTCGCACGACGAGACCGCGACCGCAGCGAGGGAGGCGGCGAACAGCCGCTTGATGTTCGTGATCGATGTCATTGCTCGGCTCCTCCTAGAAGACCATCCGCAGCGCCACGGTCCAGACCGCGGGCGCCGGTATGTGTTCGCTGATGCTGGCGACCAGGAAGTCTCCGGGGTCGGCTCCGTCTCGGGTCACCGGGTTGTTGTCGTTGTTGCCGCCCATCTCGGGATCGAAGTGCGTCCAGTCCGGGTTGGTCCAGCGGAAGATGTTCCGCCCCGATACGGTGATCGAGGCGCTGCTGGCGGCGTCGCCCAGAAGGGACTCGGGAACCGGAATCATGAGCGCGACCTCCCGGATCTTGAAGAAGTCGGCCTTCTCGGCCCAGAAGTTGGAGTCGGTGTTGCGCCTGTCGCAGCGGGCGCGCTCGAGCGCCGTCCAATTCGACAGGTTGCCGTTGGCGATGTCCTCGAACGAGCTCAGCTTGCTGTAGGCGTCGTAGCACCCCGCCCAGATAACCGAGCGCGACACCGCGCTGTTCGCCACGCCGGCGGTGACGTAGTGACCTCCCTGGTATTCGCCGCGGGCGCTGAACCGCAGACCGCCCGGCATGGAGATGTTGGTGTTAATCCCGAAGATGTGAGTGGGGGCGTTGGGGCCGTAGTCGCAGTCGTCGACGATGATCGGCTCGGCGATCTCGTCGGGGTTCTCCACGCACTCGCCTCGAATGATGGGCGCGGGCAGGGAGTCGACCACCCAGCCGTTGCCTCCGACCGCGATGGGCGCGAATGCCTCCGGCAGTCCGGCCGAACTGCTGTTCGTGTAAGCGGTGGCGCCGAGATCGAAGCTCCACGCCTCGTTCTCGAAGAGGGTTCCGTAAACCACGGCCTCGATGCCGCTGTTGAAGATCTCGCCCACGTTTTCGAGCTGCGACGAGCCGCCGTTCGAGTCGATGAAGCCGAGGGATGGTATCTGACGCACCGCGAAGAGCGCGTCGGTCGTATGCTGGTCGTAGTATGTGAGCTCGAGCGCCAGCCTGTCGCTGAAGAGCGTAGCGTCAAATCCGACCTCCAGCTCGGCCGTGCGTTCCGGGCCGAGTTCGGCATTCCCCAGCACGCGCGGATAGAAGGCGGGCTGAGTGCCCCAGCCCACGCCGTCGTAGGTCTGGACCGCGTCGAAGGCGCCCGGAGCCCGTCCCGACTGTCCCCAGGCCGCCCGCAGCTTGAGCTGGCCGTCGAAGCTCCAGAACTCTTCGTCCGAAACCACCCAGCTTCCACTGACCTTGGGGTAGGCCTGGAGTCCGAAGTCCCTTCCGAACGCCGAGTTGCCGTCGACGCGCATTCCGGCCGTGAGGAAGTAGCGATCCCGGTAGTCGAAGACGTTCTGCGCGAAGAATCCGGCGTTCACCACCCGCTCCCGCACCTCGAATCCGAGCTTGGTGCCGGCTGTGGTCACCGTGGGAGAACCCGGCCCCGGGAAGTTCTCGCCGTAGGCCACGGTCTGCGACACCTCGCTGGTGACGCTCTGACCTCCAAAGGAGAGGGCCGAGCCGACGGCGTCGGTGAGATCGAAGGAGAGCGTTCCCACGTAGTCGAAAGTGAGAGTCTCGAACTCGGAGCGGTTGTCGGCGAGGA
Source organism: Gemmatimonadota bacterium (assembly GCA_021295815.1). Lineage (NCBI taxonomy): Bacteria > Pseudomonadati > Gemmatimonadota > Gemmatimonadota bacterium. The sequence continues at coordinate 22,826 of JAGWBQ010000007.1, forward strand.
TGCCGGTGGGAGCGCGGACGAAGCCGAACGGACGCAGGTTGCGGTTGTTCTGCTGCGCCAGATCGTAGCCGACGCTCAAGCGATTGGAGAAGTTGCTCGTGGGGGAGTATGTGGCCGTTCCCCCGGTGATGAAGTGATCGACCTGGGTGGTGATCTCCTGGCCGAGCAGCTTGTCCAGATTCTCCTTCTCCTCGTTGCCGAAGTAGTTGCGGCTCCTGCGGTAGACGTTAAGGGTCAATCCATGGGCGTTGTTGCCGGCCGCCGTGTTCGAGAACTGATCGTTTGTAAACGAGGTGTTCCACTGGACCTGGAGGTTGGTCGCCGGAGAGAAGGTGAAGTTGCCCCGGATGTTTGACTTCCGCTGGCTGTCGTTCGGAAGGACGCCGAGGTCGTCCTCGAGGGCGCCGGAGACGAAGTACTGGAGCGACTCTCCGCCGCCCCCCACCGATACCGCGTAACGCTGCTGGTGAGCGTTGCGGAGCCAAGGGTCGATGAACATGAAGTCGGAGGTGCCGCCCGCCGCGCTCGTCGCGTCCTCCCAGGAGGGACGTTCGCTCGACGGGAAGCCGAAGGGCTGGAGCCGGGCGACGCCCTGCTCGACCGAGACGGTCCACTGGGCTCCGCCGCGATGTCCTCGCTTCGTGAAGATCTGGATTACGCCGGCCGCAGCCTCGGTACCGTAGAGCGTGGTCGCCGCCGCACCCTTGATCACCTCGATGCGCTCGATGTCGCTGGGGTTGATTGAGTTGAGTGGGCTCGACACGTCGTTGCCGCTTCTTCCCGGGTAGCCGGTGGGCGGCACGTTCTTGTGGAAGCCGTCGGAACGGATACGCACGCCGTCCACGTAGATGATGGGCTGGTTGCTCATCGCCACGCTCACGTTTCCACGCAGACGGATACGGGCGCCGCTGCCGGCGTTTCCGGAGGCGGTGAAGACCTGCATCCCGGCGACCCTGCCTTGAAGGAGCGCGTCCACGTTCTGCGGCGACTCGAGCACGTCGGCAGTCGTCACCTGGGCGATCGTGTTGCCGATTTCCCTCCTCCGGGCCGCCCCGGCCGTGCCGGTGACCACGATCTCGTCGAGACCGAGAGCCTCGGAAACCATGACGAAGTCGAGTTCGACCGTACCGCCGTCGGTGATCGTGATCTCGCTCCGGTATCCCGCATAGCCGATCCTCTCAGCCAGCAGGACGTAGTCGCCGGTGGGCACGTTAAGGATGACGAAGCGGCCGTCCGTGCGCGAGAGCGTGCCCAGACCCGTGCCCTCGAGATAGGTCTGGACCTGCGTCAGCGCGGCGCCCGAGGCGGCGTCGGTGATCCGACCGGTGACCGACCCGGTCTGCGAGACCGCCGGCTGGGCGAGGAGCAGGACCAGGGCCGTCGCGAGGCCGAAGATTGGGGAGGCCGATGCAGGCCGAACAGGTGGTTTCATGGTACCCTCGCTAGCGGATGGATGAAGGCTCGTGCCGAGCCGAACTGCGTAAATTACGGCAGACTGCGGACAATACTGTAGGACGGTGCTAATACGCGCAAGGATCACGGGTCGACCTGGACCGAAAGCGTCTCGGTTCGGGCACCCTGAATCGCGTCGGTGACGGTTGCCGAAACCGGGAAGGATCCGCTCCGGCCGTACCGATGGGCGACGCGGCCGGTGGCGGTCTGGGCTCCGTGGAAGGAGAGCGAATCGGCCGAAGAGTCGCCGAAATCGATGACCATTCCCGAGAGCGAGGTGCCGGCGACATCGTACCTGAAGATGACGGAATCTCCGACGGGGACCGGTGAGTTGGAGCTCAGGCCGAACCGGAGCTCGTGACCCACGGACAGGGTCGACTCGGAGCACCCGGCCAGAATCGCAAGGGTCAGCGCTCCCAGTCCGACGATCGTCCCGGTGAGCGTCCGGCTCGGTCCGGATCCGCTGATCGGGATTCGGGAGGGCCTCGGTCCGCGGAGCCGGCCGGGGACGTATCCGGGCTTCACCATCCGGCTCCGATCCCGAGGGGGATCCGGATCCGGAAGGGGATCAAGCCCCGCCCGTCTTCGACCGGCTGGCCGGTGCCGGGGAGGGACGAGCCTCCGAAGGATCCGAACAGCCCGCTGGCCACGACTGTGCCGAGTCCGGCCCCGACTCCGCCGACGAGAATGCCGGTTCTGAAGACGTTGAGCCGTCTGATTTCCACCAGTTCCAACTCTTCGACCGGAAGCCGGACACGCTGATTGAGGTCCACCGGGCGCATGCCCACGAAGTCGCGGGTGACCGGGATTTCGACTACGATCTCGGCGGCGTCAAGGCCGACGACCGTGCCTTCGATCGTTCTGGCGCCTCGGAATTCGCCCGAGCTCGCCGTTTCCAGAGAATCGGCGACCGAAGCGCTCAGGCGAGCTCGCATGCCGACGCCCGCGCTGAGCTCACCCGGCGAAACCGGCGCGAAAGTATGGCAGGCGCATAGCGGCAGCGCAAGTGCGACGAGGCTCGCCGCGACCCGCGAGCCCGGAAGATCGCTCCCCGTGCGCGGCGAGGGCCGGGAATTCCGGGACCTCCCACCAAGCTCTCTGGCTCGGGCGCTCGAAGAATGAAACATGCTCATCTCTGAAATGTAAGCAACATCGGTATTTGCTGCGGCCTGTTCCTTCGGGTCCGTAGGCCGCCGCCGATGCGGTGCCCGCCCCCTTCGCATCGGGAGCCCGTCGCCCGACGGTTTCCCGGCACGCCGCCGCCGGGTGCTTGGAGGGCGGGTCGAGGACCCACGGGAAAACGAGGCCGTCTCGCCGTCCGCATTGAAGGTGGCGGTCTCGACATGACCGGGCCTGGCTCGGAGCCGGTCGGCAGCCGGGCGAACAAGATCGGATTCCGGCGCGCTCCACGCCGTGTCCGAGGCACCCAGAGGAACGGAAGAAAGATCCATGACCACCAAAACGCTGATGGCACGACTTCGCGCGGACCTCGCCACCGCCCGTCGGGCCCGGGACCGCGAGCGGATTCTCGTGCTCTCGACCACGATAGCCGAGGTGCGGAACAGCGAGATCGACCGAGGCGTGACGCTCGGTGACGACGATGTGCTCGGTGTCATCGCGCGGGGCATCAAGAGGCGTCGGGAAGCTGCGGAACTTGCGCACAAGGCGGGTAGAGAAGATCTGGTCGCCGTGGAAGGGTCGCAGGCGGAGGTGCTCGGCGCCTACCTTCCTGCGGCCCTGACCGAGGCCGAGGTGCGTGAGTTCGTACGCGAGGCGATCTCGACCGGTACCACGCACATGGGGGCCGTGATGGGGAAGGTCATGCCGAAGATCAGGGGCCGTTTCGACGGTCGGGATGCGAGCCGCGTAGTGCGCGAGGAGCTGGCGGCCGCCTCCCGGGGGGATGCGTCTGAACGCTAGCGAAACCCGGAACGGGCGGTACGCGCACGCTCTGCGGGTGCTCGAGTTCGATCGCGTGCTGCACACAGTTGCGGCCAGGGCCGCGAGCGCAGCCGGACGCCGGATCGTCCTCGGTCTTCGTCCGCGCGGCCGCGATTCCGCCCGGCGCGAACTCGCCCGGATCTCCGCCCTCATGGTCTTCCTCGAAGAGCGCCCCGGCTGGTGCATGCCGACGGTCCCGTCGGTCGCCGACCGGGTCGAGGACGCCCGCGTCGAGGGCGCCGCCCTGGAACCCAAGGCCCTGACCGGCATCGGGGCGGCCTTGGCTATGTCACGTGCGCTGGGAACTGTTTTCCGGTCGTGGGAGCGAGGCTCGGCGCTCGCACTCGTGATCGACCGGCTGGTGTCGCTGCCGGAGCTGGAGGCGGCGATCGACCGGGCCATCTCTCCTGACGGCGAGGTGCTGGACGCAGCCTCGACCGAGCTGGCGAGGCTCCGTTCGAGTGTGCGGGGCGCCCGAACCCGCATAGTTCGCTGGATGACCGACTTCGTGGAGCGGCTCCCGCCCCGGCTGGCGGTTCCGGGCGCGTCCCTCTCCCTTCGCGACGGACGTTACGTCATCCCCATCCGCCGCGAAGGCAAGGGCGAGGTGGGAGGGATCGTCCACGACGAATCGCGCAGCGGCGGCACCCTCTTCGTCGAACCTCCGGCGGCCATTTCGCTCACCAACGAACTCAGGGCTCTGGAACGTGCGGAGGCCAGGGAGGTGCGCGAGGTGCTGCTGGCTCTGAGCGCCGCCGTCGCTCCCCATGTCGACGAGATCCTAGGAGCCCTCGAGGCACTGGCCGAGTTGGATTCGCTCACAGCGCGGGCTCTCGCGGCAAAGGCCTGGCGGGCCGCGGTGCCCGAGCTCACGGATGGTGAGCCCCTCCGCATCTCCTCGGGTCGTCATCCGCTTCTCGTCGAGGGTTCGGAACCCGTCGTACCGTTCGACTTCTCCTTCGACGAGGGGGAACGGGTGGTAATCGTCTCCGGGCCGAACGCGGGAGGGAAGAGCGTCTTCCTCAAGGCGTCCGGACTCATCTGCGCTCTGGCCCAGAGCGGCGTCGCGCCTCCGGTGGGCCCCGGCACCCGCCTGCCGGCGTTTGGAGCGTTCTTCGCGGACATCGGCGACGAACAGTCGATCGCCCATTCGCTCTCCACCTTTTCCGCCCATCTCTCCAACATCGCCCGCCTGCTCGCTTTCGCCGACGCTCGCTCGCTCATCCTGCTCGACGAACTCGGCACCGGCACCGATCCTGCCGAAGGGGCCGCACTCGCCCGCGCGGTGATCGAAGAGCTGGTCGGAAGGGGGGCCTCCGTCATCGTCACCTCGCATCTGAGCGCGCTCAAGGAGCTTGCGACATCGGAGGCGGGCATCGTCAACGCCTCGCTCGAATTCGACGAAGGGCGCATGCGTCCGACCTATCGGTTGACCAAGGGCCGACCCGGACGCAGCTATGCCCTTTCTCTGGCCAGGACCGCCGGGTTGCCGCGGAGGGTGCTCGAAAAGGCCCGGGACCATTTGGGCGATGATCGGACCAGGCTCGAAGATCTGATCGCTAGGCTGGAGAGAAGGGAACGCGAAGCCGCTTCCCAGGGTGACGAACTCGACGCGAGAGAAGCGGCGGCTAGGCGGAAGGACGAAGAGCTCGAACGACGGGAGGTGACGCTGCGATCTCGTGAAAGGCTTGCCGCGAGGGTCGCCAGAAAGGAGGCTCGAGACCTGCTGATGGCGGCCCGGACCGAGGTCGAGGCGACCATTCGCGAGCTCAGGCGTCAAGCGAAGGCGAAAACCGACCTCGAGGCCGCCGCCCGCAGAGCCCGGGCGCGGGTCGAGGCCGCCGCCGGCCGTCACGCAGGGAGGCCCGAGATTTCGGAGTCGGATTTGCTCCCGCCCGGGACCGTGCTGCTCCGCGCCGCCGATCTCTCCAAGCTGGCGCCGGGGGACGAGGTGGTGCTCCGGGCCAACGGGCGTCGCGCACGGGTGGCTTCGGTCCGGGATGATCGGGTGGTCGTGGCGCTGGGCGGGCTCCGCTTCGACCTCGGACCTCGCGATATCGCGCTACCGAAAGGGAATCCCGCAGGCGCCGGCGAGAAGAGAGCCGGAGGAAGGCGGTCGTGATTCCGGATTCGAAAGTCGAGGAGGTGCGCGCGGCCGCCGACATCGTCGGGGTCATCGGCGAGTTCGTCCAGCTCGTCCGGGCCGGCAAGGAGTACAAGGCGAAGTGCCCGTTCCACGAGGAACGCACTCCCAGCTTCTACGTGGTTCCCGAGAAGGACTTGTTTCATTGCTTCGGTTGCGGCAAGTCGGGCGACGTGTTCCGCTTCCTCATGGATCACGTCGGCCACGATTTTCCAGCTGCGGTGAAACACGTCGGCAGCCTGTCGGGGATCGAGGTTCGAGAGGTGAGGCGCGACGATCCCAAGGAGGAAATTTACCGGATTTTCTGGGAAATGAACGATTTCGCTCGGGAATGGTTCCGCAGGAACCTCCTGTCGGACGAAGGTGCCGCAGCACGCGCGTACCTGAAGGAGCGCGGTGTCGACGACGATGTCTCGGAACGATTTTCGCTGGGGCTGGCGCCGGCGGGCGGGCAGAACCTCCGTCGCGCCGCTGCTGTTCACGACTACGGCGACGACCGCCTGATCGAGGGCGGACTCTTGGGTGAGAGCGCGGACGGCGGCGAGCCCTACGACCGGTTCCGCGACCGGGTGATGTTCCCCATCGAGGTCTTTGGCAACAGGACCGTCGGCTTCGGGGGACGCATACTGTCGACCGCGACCAAGGCGGCCAAGTACCTCAACTCGCCGGAGACGCCGATCTTCCGAAAGAGCGAGGTGCTCTACGGGCTGGTCGGGGCCAGAAACGCCATCCGGAAAGCGAAGAGCACGCTGCTCGTCGAGGGGTACATGGACGTGGTCTCGCTCGCCGCGCACGGGTTTGAAAACGTGGTCGCGCCGCTCGGCACGGCCTTGACTCACGAGCAGGCGATATTGCTCGTCCGCTACTCGCCGCAAGTGATCGTCCTCTTCGACTCCGACACGGCGGGGCTGCGGGCCACCTTCCGAGCGGCGGACACTCTGCTTGAGGCAGGCGCACACCCGTTGGTCGCGACCCTGCCCGCCGGCGAGGACCCCGATTCGCTCGTCCGCGCTCAGGGCTCGGAGGAGCTCTCGAAGTGCGTCGGCGACGCCGTGGACGTTCTCGACCGGAAGCTGCAGATTCTCCAGGAAAAGGGTTTTCTCGAGAGCATCGACGGGCGCATCAAGGCGAAGGACCGGCTCCTGCCCACCCTGAGAGCCGTCGCCGCAGGCGACCAGTCTCTCCGTGACGTCTACTTCTCGCAGGCCGCCGAGCATACGCGCGTGCGGAGGAGCACCTTGGAAGAGGCGGTGGCCGAGTTTCGGGCCAGTCCGGTTCAGCCCCAGCAAGAGACCACCAAGGTTCGCTCCCTGACCGAGGGTGACCCCGCAGGCCGGATGGGGGTCGTGATGAACCTGCTCTTCGTCATGTCGCATCGTCCGCATCTGGCCGACGATCTCGCCGCGAAGGTATGCGCTTCGGATCTTGCGGACGACGCCCACAAAGCCATTTTCCAAGTGCTACTGGATAATCCCGGGTCTCGGGTGCCGCCCGACCGTCTCAGCTCCCGCGCGACGGAGCTCTTCCAGGCGATCATCGAGGACCCGAGGGCTCCGATCTTCGCCGAAGAGGACTATCAGGACTTGATGACCGACTGCCTTGAACGAATCGAGGGCGCCGCCGAACAGAGACGACAGGCGAGATATACCAGGGCGATCGAGACGGCCCTCAGCGAAGAGGAGAAATGGGAGCTCGCGAGGAAAAAGCAGGCCCAGAGGAAACGGACGGAAATGCCGGCGCAAGGGTTTTGACACGACTCGCCGGCGCGGCCCCGCCCCGCACCTACACAACACATCGGACTGACATGACCCAACAAGTTGCTGCGCTCCGGGAACTCCGGGAACTCGACGACGTGATCGCACGGAACAGAAAACGCGTTCTCTCCTACGAAAACGAGATCGAGGAAGTAGAGCTTCCGGCTCTGAAGCTCGAGGCAGAACTCGGGGAGACCCGGAAGAGACTGGACGAGCTGCAGAAGGAGGAGCGGCGCCTGGCCCGGATGCTTGAGCAGAATCACGAGCGCCGCGAGCGGCTGACCGAGAGGGCCAAGATTGTACGTAACCTCCGCGAAGAAGCGGCGGTGAGCGCCGAGATGGAGATGGTTCGCCGGGCGCTCGCCAACGGCGAGTCCGAATCGCTCTCGGTCATGGACCAGGTGAGACGCCTCGAGGACACGGTAGCGGGGCTGACCGAGGAGGCGGGGCTAACTCGGGCCGCCGTCGAACCCGAGGAAACCGCCCTGCGAGAAAAGCAGAGAGAGGCGGAGAGCGAGCTCGCCGCGCTCCGGGACCGGCGGGCCGTGATCGTGCAGTCGCTTGACCCCCGGCTGCGAAGGCTTTACGAGGGTGTGAGCAGAGGAGGCAGGCGCGAGGCCGTGACCGTCCTCGACGACGAGGCCTGCGGTGACTGTTACGCGCTGGTTCCCCTACAGCAGCTCTGCCGAGTTCGCGCCGGTGGACATATCCGGTGCGAGGCCTGCGGCATCATCATCGTAGCCACGGCGAACTAGCGGCCCGCATGCGCATCATCTCAGGTCTCTGGAAGGGACGGCGGTTGAGGGGCCCGGGCAGGAGCGGTGTCATGAGGCCGACCACCGACCGCCTGCGCGAGGCGTGGATGTCCGCAATGGGATCTCTGGACGGCGCCATGGTGCTCGATCTCTTCTCGGGCTCCGGCGCACTCGGTCTGGAGGCCCTGAGCCGAGGCGCCGAATTTGCGGTCTTCGTCGAGCGCTCCCGACGCGTGCTCAAGATTCTGGAGTCGAACATCGCCCTCCTGGGAGCCCGCGACCAGGCTGTGGTGGTCAGGGACGACGTCTTCAAGTACCTGGCCGGTGCCCGAGGTCCCTTCGACGTCAGGTTGTCGTCGAGCCCCGGCCCCTTCGATTTCGCTTTCGCCGATCCTCCGTACGGTGGGCGCGAGGCCCAACTGGTGGTCGCTCGCTATCTCGAACGCCCCTTCGCGAGCGAACTCTGGATCGAGCACGAACAAAGATCCCCGCTTCAACTGCCTCGAAAAGCCAGAACCAGGACGTACGGCGAGAGCGCGCTCTCGGTGATCGTGGCGGAGGGAATGGACTGATGCCGACCAAAGAGACCGTCGCGATCTTCCCGGGCTCGTTCGACCCCATCACCAAAGGGCACGAAGAAATCGCCCGTCGCACCCTGGGGATGGCCGATCGGGTTGTCGTGGCGGTCGCCCGCACCGCGACCAAGCCCAAGCGACAGCTCTTCGACGTCGAGGAACGGGTCGAGCTCGTCAACGAAGTGTTCGCCGACGATGAGCGGATCGTCGGAGGAACCTTCAGCGGACTCCTCGTGGACTTCGCGCTCGAGCGGAGAGCCCGCTTCGTGGTGCGTGGGCTGAGAGCCATCTCGGACTTCGAGTACGAGATGCAGATGGCCCAGATGAACAGGGGCCTCTCGCCCGAGATCGAGACCGTGTTTCTGGTCCCGGACGTGAGCCATTCCTTCCTTTCGTCGTCGCTGGTTCGCGAAGTGGCCGCCCTCGGAGGCGACGTGAGCCCGTTCCTGGCCCCGGTGGTCCTGGAGCGGGTACGCTCCCGTCTGGGGCTCGGCGGATCGTGAAGGACGGTTCTGTTCGTCCCTCGTCCCGCAGCGCGGCGCTTCGCCGCTCGGGGGAGCTTCGCCGCTGACTGCCAGGGGATGTTCCACCTTGCCGAACGTCTTTGGCAACGCTAGCTTTGGGCCCGGTCCTCTTTTCTTCCTCAACTTCATTTTCAACAGGGTGTGACATGGGATTTCAGATTTCTCGCCGCGGCAGTGTTACAGTGGTGGAGGTCGAAGGCCGACTGATCGTGGGTAACCGCCACGAGCTCAAGCGGAAGGTGGAGGAACACGTCGACATCGGTGACCGCAAGTTCGTCATCGATTTCACGAACACAGGTTACATCGACTCTTCCGGCCTCGGCGTCCTCGTCAGCCTGTCCAAGAAGCTGAAGGAATTCGGGGGCGAGCTACGGCTGTCGGGGCTGGGCGACGAGCTCAGGATGCTCTTCGAGCTTACCAGGCTCGTCACTCTCTTCAAGATCACCGGTACGCTGGAAGAGGCCCTCGAAGATTTCTGAGGGCTGGTGAACCAGGTCCGGTTGCGGGCGCTCGGGTCACGACGCGCGCGGTCGGAGGTGGAAAGCGCAGTGAACGAGTTCGAGCTGAAAGTGCCGACCGGCCTCGAAACGGTCGGCGAGATGGTTGAGGAGCTGGCGGCCAAGGGCGGCGTGGACCAATGGGGTGGACGCAAGGGCTTCAACTTCCGTCTCGTCGTCAACGAGGCGATCGCCAACGCCAAGAAGCACGGCAACCGACTCGACCCCGAGACGTGCGTGCATATCCAGCTGGCCGTTTCCGACGCCAAGGTCGCGGTGACGGTCAGAGACCAGGGCCCCGGCTTCGACGTGTCGACGGTTCCCGACCCCACCGATCCGGACCGTTTGGAGATGGCTCAGGGCCGGGGTGTCTTCCTGATGCGAAAGCTCTCCGACGAGGTTGCCTACAACGAAGTGGGAAACGAAGTCACGCTCACCTTCCTCGCTCCTGCCTGATCCCTTTCGGCGCGACCGCCCGAACCGGCAGGAGGGGAGCCCGCCGACCGGGGATCTCTTCCGCCCCAAACGCTTCCTGGGGCAGAATTTTCTGGTCGACCGGCGCGCGCAGGAGCGCATCGTCCGTGCCCTCGGGGCCGGCGCCGAAGACGACGTGGTCGAGCTCGGTCCGGGAAGGGGCGCCCTGACCCAGCACCTTATCGGCCGCGTCCGACGTCTACGGCTCGTCGAGCTCGACAGGCGGTTGGCTGCGGAGTGGCGGCGGGTGCTGGCGGACCGGGACGGCTCGACCGTCACCGTCGTGGAGGGCGACATGCTGGAAAAAGACCTCCACCACGCCTTCCCGGAGCCGGAGGCGGCGTTCGTCATCGGAAACCTCCCGTACAACATCACCTCTCCCGTGATTTTCCGCCTTCTCGAACGCCCGCGTCCCAGGGCCGCGGTGTTGACGGTACAGGCCGAGGTCGCCGAGCGGCTCACGGCGCATCCGGGCGCCGGCCCGTACGGCGCCCTCTCCGTCGGGGTGCAGGCGGTCGCCGATTGTCGTCTTCTTTTTCGCCTGCCGCCTGGGGCGTTCCATCCCCGGCCCAAGGTTCGTTCGGCCGTCGTGCGGGTTTCGCCCATCAAGCCGCCGCCACTCTCGGAATACCGCGAGCGATCCCTGCGCAAGGTAGTGCGCGCGTCCTTCTCCTGGAGGCGCAAGCAGCTCGGACGCACGCTGGCCCGCCACCCGGATCTCGCGCTGGGGCGATCATCCGCAGCCGAGCTCCTCGGCAGGCTGGGCATAGCGCCGGACGCACGTCCCGAGACCCTCTCCCCGCCACAGTTCATCGCCCTCGCCGATCAGATCGACGCTGCCGTCGGACCACTCCCCGCACCCGTCCGTCGGTCCCCGAACCGGTGAGCGACGCCACCGAGAGCAACGGCGGCGCGGCGGCGCCCGGCGCGGGTTCGTTGGTGGTTCGCGTCGCCGAACTGCTCGCTGCCGGGCCGGCCCACACCCTCGCAGTAGCGCGTGAGGCGATCGGTCTTTCCGGAAACGAAGGGGCGTCGGCGTCGGCGGTCTACCAACTTCTGGGAGCCAACCCGTGCTTCAGCGTCGATGACGAAGGCGTATGGAGTCTGCACGGGTCGCCCCCATTCCGGCGGCGCGAAACGAGCGCGACGCGGATGGCGATCCTTAGGAAAGAGATAGCCCGCCAGCCCTTCGCGGTCGTCGACGTCGAGACCACCGGCAGCCGGGAGAGGGCGGGCGGTTCCGTGGTCGAGGTCGCGATCTGCGAGGTCCTGGATGGGGCCGTGGTCGCCGAGTACGAGACCTTGATCGATCCGGGGAGACGCTTGCCGCGCCCAATCACGTCGCTCACCGGGATCACCAACGAGATGCTCGGCGGCGCTCCGGCCTTCGAGCACGTGGCGGACGAGATCGGCGAACGACTCGACGGAAGGGTTTTCGTCGCGCAGAACGTCGACTTCGACTGGGGTTTCGTGAGCGCTGAGCTCCTGGCCGCGAACCGCGAACCCCCGGACGTGCCGAGACTCTGCACCGCCGCAGCGACCCGCAGCCTCTTTCCCTCGCTTCGCCGCCGCAACCTCGACGCCCTCGCTCACCACTTCGGTATCTACATGGCGGGCCGCCACCGAGCCTACCCCGACGCCCTCGCCGCCGCCCGAGTCCTCATCCGCCTGCTCGACGAGGCGGCGGGTCGCGGTCTGAGCGACGTGGGAACGCTACTCTGGTACCTCAAGCGCGGCCACAAGCGGCGACGGATGCGCGATCCGGGTCAGCGCAGCCTGGCTCTCGAAGACGACGGATCCTGACCGGAGCTGCGCGGAAACGACATTGCGCTCCGGGGTAGAGGACCACCGACCGGGCATCGATCCAGCCGCGTCCGGCTCAACGCGACGGAGCGCGGACAACGGCGGCGTCGGTCCCCGTGCTTGCGGAATCGTCGTCCGCGAGGAGCGCTCGCCCGCCGCACCCCTAACAGGAACTCAATCCGAATTGTCCGACCCAGCGCGTGTCCCCGTAATCCTGAAGGGCGGTTCCCGTACCCCGGTCGGTCGCTATCTCGGGGCTCTTTCGTCGTTTTCGGCCCCCGAGCTGGGAGCGGCAGCGATCCGCGGCGCCATCGATCGCGGCGGCGTCGATCCGACCGCCATCGAGGAAACCTTCATGGGCAACGTGCTCCAGGCCGGCGTCGGCCAGGCTCCCGCCAGGCAGGCGGCCATTGGCGGAGGCGTGCCCGCCGGCGTCCCCGCGTGCACCGTGAACAAGGTCTGCGGTTCGGGTCTGATGGCGGTGATGCTGGCCGCCCGGGCTATCCGCGCCGGAGACGCGGGGCTGGTCCTGGCAGGCGGAATGGAGTCGATGTCGAACGCGCCTCACTACCTGCGCGGCCTAAGATCCGGCGTGAAGTTCGGGGACTGCAAGCTCGAGGACGGCCTCATGGGAGATGGGCTCTGGTGCAGCTTCGACGAGCGCCACATGGGTGGTCACGCCGAATACACGGCATCAAGCGCGGGAATAGGCCGGGCCGACGCCGACGCATTCGCGCTCTCGTCCCATCGGAAGGCGGTAAGGGCCTCCCGGGAGGGGGCGTTCGACGACGAGATCGTACCCATGGAGGTAGCGACCCGCGGTGGAGCGACCGTAGTCGCCCGAGACGAATCCCCCCGCCCGAACGCGTCCCTCGAGGCGCTCTCCAGCCTGCGCCCGGCCTTTGAGCGCGACGCGCCTCCCGAGGTCGAAGAGCACGTGGTCACCGCCGGGAACGCACCCGGGTTGAACGACGGCGCCGCCGCGGTCCTGGTGAGTTCGCTCGAGTTCGCCCAGGCTCACGGCCTCGAGATAGCCGCCACCATCGACTCCTACGCGGCGGCGGCGCGGGCTCCCCGCGACCTCTTTTTCGCACCCGAAGCCGCCGTCCGGCGCGTCATGGAACGGGACGGGAGATCGACTGACGGCTACGGTCTCTTCGAGATCAACGAAGCCTTCGCGGTGCAGGCGGTGGCCAACGCCCGCGCCTTGGGCGTGTCGCCCGACCGACTCAACGTTCACGGCGGCGCCGTCGCCCTGGGCCATCCCATCGGCGCTTCCGGAGCCCGCATACTGGTCACCCTTCTCCACGCTCTCGAGAGGAGGGGCGAAGAGACCGGGATCGCGGCCCTCTGTCTCGGCGGCGGCGGCGCGGTCGCCCTTTCGGTGTCGAGAGCGTGAACTCCCCCAACTTTTCTCAAAGCGAACCCGAAATGTCGATAACCGACCGACTCAAGGCGCATACCGGCGCTTCATCCGTCCCTACCTCCCCCGATTTCGCTCGGGCGGCCGGTGCGAGCCGTCCGCTGGTCTTCGCTCTGGGCGTCGCCCTAGGTGTGGCGGCGATCACCGCAGGGGCGAAAGTAGCCGTGCCTATTCCCGGAACGCCCGTTCCGATGAGCCTCCAGGTCCCGGCGGTCCTGCTGGCCGGCGCCGTCCTCGGTCCGGTCGGCGGTTTCTCGGCCGCCTTCGCCTACCTGGCGCTCGGAGTCGCGGGAGCCCCGGTCTTCGTGGCGGGCGGCGGACTCCCATACCTGCTGGGGCCTACCGGCGGTTACCTCGTGGCCTTCCCGCTCGCCGCGTTGGCGACAGGCGCTCTCGCCAGGCCGGGAGCGGGCACGCTCAGGGTTCTCGGCGGACTCGTCGCCGGCATTCTCGCCGTGCACGTCGGCGGCCTGGGCTGGTTGCTGGCCTGGACCGGAAACGGGTTCGCCGACACGCTCGCGGTCTCCTTCACGCCCTTTCTGGTCGGCGACCTCATCGAAATCGCTCTTCTCTACGCGATCCTGCGCCTGGCGCGTCCGGCACTATTCGCCCGGGTCGCGCTCGACTGACCGGACCGGCGAGTGGAACGTATCGTCGTCGCGGGCGCCGGCACCATGGGAGCGGGCATCGCCCACGCAACGGCCCAGCACGGCTTTCCGACCGTGCTCATCGATGTGAACGAAGCGTGTCTGGATCGCGCGCTGGCCGTCATCGACACCAACCTGAGCCGACAGGCGAAGAAGGGCGTCATAGAGATGGGGACGGAGCCGGACGTCCTCGCCCGCATCGAGACCACCACGGAGTTCGCGCCGGCCCTCGAGTCCGCCGACATGATGATCGAGGCCGTGCCGGAGAAGATGGAGACGAAGCGCGAGATCTTCGAACTCGCCGACCGCCGCGCCCCTCCCGGGGCCATTCTGGCGAGCAACACCTCGTCCATATCCATCACCTCCCTGGGCGCGTTCACCTCCCGACCCGGTTCCGTGATCGGGATGCACTTCATGAACCCGGTTCCGGTGATGAAGCTCGTCGAGGTTGTCAGAGGCCTGGCCACCGATGACGACACCGTCGACGCCGTGGTCGGACTGACAAGGCGTCTGGCAAAGACTCCGGTCGAGGTCTCGGATTTTCCCGGCTTCGTCTCCAACCGGATCCTGATGCCGATGATCAACGAGGCGGTCTTCGCACTCATGGAAGGGGTGGCCGACGCAGACTCCATCGACGACGTGATGCGGCTGGGCATGAATCATCCGCTCGGCCCGCTGGCCCTCGCCGATCTGATCGGTCTCGACGTCTGCCTCGACATCCTCGGCGTTCTCCACGACCAACTGGGCGACGATCGTTATCGCCCGTGCCCGCTGCTGCGCAAGCATGTGGAGGCCGGTTGGCTGGGCCGCAAGAGCGGACGAGGGTTCCATGCATACCCGGCCTCGGGTAGGTGAGGCTCGCGTCGTCGGAGATCAGGGATCTCGCCGGAGACTTCGCACAGCGCTTTTTGAAGCCGCAGGCGTCCGAGTCGGATTCCCGGCGGACGGTCGCGCCCGAGGCCATGGACGAGCTCGCAGCCTCCGGCTTTCTGGGCATGCTCGTTTCGGAGGATGCGTTCGGTCTGGATCTCGACATGACGGACTACCTGCTGGTGCTGGAGGAATTCGCCAGGGAGGACGCCTCGATCGCGGTCGCCGTCGGCGCTCATAACGGACCGGTTTGCGGCCTGCTGCGGCGCAGCGCCAGCCCCGAACAGCGCGAGCGGTGGCTGCCCCGACTCGCCACCGGCGAAGTTCTGGGCGCCTTCGCTCTCGCGGAGCCGGAAGCCGGAAGCGACGCCGCCTCTCTGCGGTGCACGGCTGTCCCCACCGACGACGGCTGGGCGCTAACGGGCCGCAAGCGCTGGGTGACGAACGGCGCGCGGGCGGGGCTGGTCGTCGTCTTTGCGCGGACACCCGCCGAAGGCGTCTCCGCCTTTCTCGTCGACACCCGCTCCGAAGGGTTCTCGGTCGCCCGACGCGAGGTCACGCTCGGGCTAAGGGCGTTGGAAGTGGTCGAACTCGAGTTTTCCGAGCTCCGCCTCCGCTCCGAAGCCCTTCTGGGAGAGCTCGGACGCGGAATCTCGCTGGCCCTGGGTGCTATCGACATCGGGAGGTCGGGCATCGCGGCGATAGCGCTCGGGATCGGGCGCGCGGCCGCCGAGCACGCGCGGGGCTACGCCGTGGAGAGGGAGCAGTTCGGACGACGGATCGCCGAGTTCGGCGCGACACAGGCTAAATTCGCGGAGATGGCCACCCGGCTGCGAGCGGCGGAACTGCTCGTGCGCGATGCCGCTCAGGCGTTCGGAAGAGCCGAATCGACGGGCGTCGGCGTCGCCCCTGCCGGCACGCCGGGCGTCGGCGGGGCCCGGTCGGAAGTGACGCTGAAGGCGGCGATGGCCAAGCTGGCGGCGTCGGAGACGGCCACCTGGGTGGCCGATGCCGCAGTGCAGATCTACGGCGGGTACGGGTACATGCGCCACTACCCGGTCGAAAGGCGGCTCCGCGATGCTCGCGGCACGGAGCTTTTGGGAGGGTCCAGCGAGATACTGAGACATGTGATCGCTCGCGAGACCGTGCCTGCAGGTGCGCCCCAAAGGCGCGCGGCGGGCTCCACCTTGACTCCAACCGGATGGGGATGAAGATCTTCGACCTTATGACAGAGGGCAAGCACGAACAGATTGTGTTCTGGAGCGAACCCGAGCTCGGCTACCGCGGCATAATCGCAATCCACGACACGACCCTCGGACCGGCCCTCGGCGGTACGCGTTTCTGGAACTACGCATCGGGCGACGAAGCTCTGCTCGACGCGCTCCGGCTATCCAAGGGCATGACCCAGAAAGCCGCCGTGACCGGACTCGATCTCGGCGGCGGCAAGTCGGTCATCTGGGGCGACAACCGCACCGAGGACAGAGAGATGGTCCTGCGCGCCCACGGCAGGGCGGTCGAATCTCTCGGTGGTCGGTACATAACCGCGGTGGACGTGGGCACCTCCTCCGAAGACATGGAGTACATGCGCATGGAGACCGAGCATGTCGTCGGACTGCCGACTGCGTCCGGCGATCCCTCGCCGGTGACGGCCTTCGGGGTCTTCCAGGGAATACGGGCGGCGATCGCCTTCAAGTTCGGCGGCGACGACCTGGAAGGTCGGCACGTCGCGGTCCAGGGGCTCGGCAACGTGGGTTACTCGCTCTGTCGCTTCCTGGCGGAGGCCGGAGCGCGCCTGACGGTGGCCGACATCGTGCCGGAGAGGGTGGCCGAGGCGGGAAGGGAATTCGGAGCCGGGTCCGAGGCGCCGGAACGCATCCATGCCGTCGAAGCCGACGTCTTCGCCCCGTGCGCCTTGGGCGGCGTTCTAAACGACGACACAATCTCCGAACTCCAGGTCTCGGTCGTTGCCGGAGCTGCGAACAATCAGCTCCAACGGAGCGCCAAGCACGCGACCGTGCTGCGCGAGGCGGGGATCCTCTATGCGCCCGACTATGTGGCGAACGCCGGGGGCCTCATCCACGTCTACGGCGAACTGCGGCACTGGGGAGACGCCCAGGTTCGGCGCAAGGTGAGCGAGATCCGCATGACCTTGCTCGGCATATTCGAGGTCGCCGCCCGGGAGGGCATCTCGCCCAACGCAGCCGCCAACCGCGTCGTCGAGGAGCGTATCCGCCGCACCAGACACCTCGAGAGGACCTTCCTGGCGTGAATGGTAAAGATCCTGGGGTCGCGCCCGCCAACCCCCTCTCTTCACAGCACCCGAACCTGCGGAACGCGGATCCGGAGATCTGGCGAGCGTTGCAGGCCGAAGAGCGCCGCCAAACCGACGGCGTCGAGCTCATCGCATCCGAGAATCACGTCTCCCGCGCGGTCATGGAGACCATGGGTTCGGTCCTGACCAACAAATATGCCGAAGGGCTGCCGGGCAGGCGCTACTACGGCGGCTGCGAGTTCGTGGACGGAGTGGAGGAGACGGCCCGGAGCCGCGCCTGCGAGCTCTTCGGGGCCGATCACGCCAACGTGCAGCCCCACTCGGGCGCCTCCGCCAATTTCGCCGCCTATCTCTCGTGCCTGAAACCGGGCGATCGCATCCTCGGCATGAATCTCAGCCACGGCGGCCATCTGACGCACGGCGCGCGGGTCAACTTCTCCGGGCAGTTCTTCGAGGTCGCGTCTTACGGAGTGCGCGACGACGACGCGCTTATCGACCACGATTCGGTGCGGGACGCCGCGCTCGCCAGCAGACCTCGGATGATCGTCTGCGGCGCGAGCGCCTATCCCCGCGTCATCGACTACTCGGCCTTCGCCGAGATCGCACGCGAAGTCGACGCGGTTCTCCTGGTGGACATGGCCCA
This sequence comes from Gemmatimonadota bacterium, assembly GCA_021295815.1. Classification (NCBI taxonomy): domain Bacteria; kingdom Pseudomonadati; phylum Gemmatimonadota; species Gemmatimonadota bacterium. Next base: position 40,599 of record JAGWBQ010000007.1, read on the forward strand.
CGTCGCCGGACTCGTCGCCGGCGGTGCGCATCCGTCTCCCGTGCCGCACGCCGACATCGTGGCGAGCACGACCCACAAGACGCTCCGCGGTCCTCGAGGCGGCTTTATCCTCTGCACGCAGGAGCGGGCGAAGTCCGTCGACAAGACGGTATTTCCCTACGCGCAGGGAGGACCGCTCATGCATGTGATCGCCGCAAAAGCCGTGGCCTTCGGCGAGGCTCTCGCACCCGCCTTCGGGAGATACGCGCACGAAGTGGTGGAGAACGCCCGCACCTTGGCCGGATCGCTCGCGGAGGCGGGATTCCATCCGGTGAGCGGCGGAACCGACACTCATCTGCTCCTCGTCGATCTCCGCCCGTCCCATCCCGATCTGACCGGCAGCCGGGCGGAACGCGTGTTGGAGGCGGCCGGGATCACCGCGAACAAGAACACGGTGCCGAACGAGACGCGTTCGCCCTTCGTGGCCTCCGGCCTGCGCATCGGTACGGCGGCTGCGACGACGCGGGGTATGAACGGAACCGAGATGCGTCAGATCGCGGCCTGGATCACCGAAGCTCTGGCCGGACCCGAGGACGAATCCGTCACCCGCCGGATACGCGGCGAGGTTCACGAGCTCTGCAAGAACTTTCCCGTTCACGCTCCGGAGATCGTCGTGGCGTCTTGATACGGCAGCCGAACGCCGTAGATTCAACCGCATGACAGTGCAGACCCGCATGGAGGAGCAGATCGAGGAATTGCGCAGGCGAGCGCCGTGCATCGACCTCCGCGCCTACTACTTCGTCCTGGGCGCTCTGCGCGAGGTGGGACGGAGGCTGCCCAAACGCCGGCACATCTCCGCGCACGAACTTCTCGAGGGCGTGCGGGTCCTGGCGATCGAGCGCTACGGGCTTACCGCCCGGATGGTGCTCGAACACTGGGGCGTGACCGCCACCGAGGACATCGGAGAGATCGTATTCGGCCTCGTCGACCAGGGTGTGCTCGTGAAGACGGAGGACGACAGAAGTGAAGACTTCGCGAACGGCTTCGATTTCGTCGAGGCGTTCGAGACGAACTACCCTTGGCAAATGTCTCTCGGACAGGAGGTAAGAGATGAACCACCCGAAGTTCCCGACCTGCCGCAAGTGTGACGCGAGCCTGCTGCTGCCTCTCTCCGACTACGGCCGGGACGGGGCAGCCATCCGCTACAAGGCGTGGGTCTGCTCGGATCCCGACTGCGGCTTCCACCTGCGCATAGACAACGGCGACATCAGCTTCGGCCGGAAGATCGCCGAGAGTTTCAAGTAGCGGGAACCGCCTCGCCGATGGCGGCTCCGGACCCCATCAGGGGAAGCGCCGCGGTACTTGCCCCGACAGGGGTTCAGGCTGCGGCTCTCGACCGAGATGCGATCCAGCAGGGAGGCGTCCCGGGCAGCGCTCTCATGGAGGCCGCCGGGCGGAGCGCCGCAGAGGTGCTCGCGAAGCTCCATCCCGAGGGGGACGTCGTGGGCGTGGTGGGTTCGGGGAACAACGGCGGTGACGCGCTCGTTCTCCTCCGCACCCTGGCGGCCTGGGGACGATCGGTGAAGGCGGTGCTGGTGGCCGACCGCGACCGCGGACGGGACGAGCGCGAGCTGCTTCATGGATGGCCGGTCGAGCGGCTCTCCGACCGCGAGCTCGGCGCGACCGGCTGGGAACGGATCTTCTCCGGGGCTGGGGTGATCGTGGACGGGATACTCGGAACCGGTGTCCGGGGGGCGCCGCGCGCGCGTCAGGCCGACGCCATCCGACGAGTGAACGCGGCGCCGGCGCCGGTGCTCTCGATCGACCTCCCTTCGGGGAGCTCGGCCGAAACCGGAGCGACGCCGGGTGCGACGGTCGACGCCGATGTGACCGTCGCCTTCGGCGGCCCCAAGCTTGGCACGCTTCTGCATCCGGCCCGGGCTCGGGCTGGCAGGATCGTCGCCGTCGAGATCGGTTTTCCGCCCTGGTCCGGGAGGGGTCTGGCAAGGGTTCTGACGCCGGCATGGGCACGGCGGCGGCTGCCGCTCCGTTCGCCCGACACTCACAAGAACGCCGTGGGCCGAATGGTCGTGGTCGCAGGCGGTCCGGCACTGGCGGGCGCGGCGGTTCTCGTAGTCCGTTCAGCCTTCCGCGTCGGGGCCGGCTACGTCCGGATCTGCAGCCACGAGCGCAACCGCGCCGTGCTCATGAAGAACCTTCCGGAGGCAGTCTTCGTGCCTTGGGACGACGAAGCGGAGCTCTCGGAGGCGCTTCGAGGGAGCGATGCGGTCGCCCTCGGGCCCGGCCTGGGGCTGGACGAGGGGGCCCGGCGGGTGATGGAGCTGACCTTGAAGGCGCTTCCGCCGGAGGTGCCGGCGGTCGTGGACGCCGACGCGCTCAACCTCGTTGCCGCCGGGCGCGTCGATCCGTCGCCGCTCGCAGGACGCGCCGTGTTAACCCCCCACGCCGGAGAGGCTGCGCGTCTGCTCGGATGGACCAAGGAACGGATTCTCGCGGACCGCCCCGCCGCGCTTAGGGAACTGGTGGACCGGTTCAGCGCCGCCGTCCTGCTCAAGGGGGCTCCCTCGCTGGTGCTCGAACCCGGTGAAGCGATGCTCGTGGACTCCCGCGACTCTTCCGCGCTGGCGGTGGCGGGCATGGGAGACGCCCTTGCCGGAGTCGTCGCCGCTCTGACGCCGGGCTCCGCCTCTTCGGCCGAGGCGGCGGCGCTCGGGCTGCATCTGACGGCGAGGGCGGCCGCGCACTCGGCAAAGGGGATCGGCGTGATTCCGTCCGACGTGGTCGAATACCTGCCGGCGGCGCTCCGGGAGACGGCTTCCGCGCCGCCGCCGCCGCTCTTTCCCTTCGCGAACTTCGACGTTCCGGCTGTGCCGTGCGTATGACCGGACTCGGGCCGGGACGGGAGTTCGATCTCATCAGACGGGCTCTCGAGGCACGGACCGGCAGCAACTTGAGCCGCTTGCACGCCACTGGCGACCTGCCCGCCCCACCGGCGGACCGCGCGGGCGTCATCGGCCCGGGTGACGACGCCGCCATCCTGCCCGCCGGCCTCGCCGTCAGTACCGACATTTCGGTGGAGGATGTCCACTTCCGACGTTCCTGGCTCTCGGCCCGCGAGATCGGCTTCCGCGCCGCCGCCGCCGCGCTCTCGGACCTGGCCGCCGTCGGAGCCGGGCCAGCCTTCCTGCTCGTGTCGACCGCGCTTCCCTCGGACGAGCTCGGATGGGAGGAGATAAGCCGGGGTGTGGACGAGGCGGCCGCGCGAGTCGGGGCGGTGGTGATCGGCGGCGACCTGTCGAGGTCCCCGGGCCCGCTCGTTCTGGACGTGACGGTCATAGGCCGGGTGGGTGAGCCGTTGCTCCGCTCCGCGGCGGTCGTCGGCGACGAGCTCTGGGTCTCGGGTCCGCTTGGAGCGGCCGCCGCCGCCGTGAAGCTCTGGCTGGAGGGGCGAGCGCCGCCGCCGGCCCTGCGCTCCAGGTTCGCCCGGCCGCCTGATCTTTCCGGGTTCTCCCAGCGGCTGGCGAAGAGCGGCGAGCGGCGGGCGGCGATAGACATCTCCGACGGGCTGCTCGCCGACGCCGCCCACGTCGCCGCAGCTTCCGGAGTTCAGGTCGTGATCGATCGGGACGCGGTTCCGGTGTCGGAAGAGGCTCGTTCCTGCCTGGGCGAGGTCGAGTCCCTTAAGACAGCCCTCTCGGGCGGCGAGGACTACGAACTGCTCTTCACCGCGCAGCCGGGCTTCAACTCCGCGGAGTTCCGCTGCGACGGAGCCGTCCGCATAGGCCGCATCGCCGCGGGGCAGGGGCTGGTCCTGCTCCAGGACGGCGCACCCGCCACTCCGTTGGAGGTCGGGCACGACCACTTCGACACGTCCGTCCGACCACCCTCGACCCTGTCATGATCCGTGTCCTCGCGACGGCGCTGGCGGCTCTGATCGCTACCCTGGTCTTCGGCATCGCGGTCATCGTCGTCACCTGTCTGGGAGGGGACAGGGCCGGCTACCGCCACGCCGGAATCCAGCGGGCCTGGGCGCGGGCGGTGCTCGGGGGCGCCGGCGTGCGGGTCGAGATCGAGAACGAGGACCTGTTGACGGAGGCCCGTTCCCGGGTGCTCGTGGCCAACCACTCTTCGCTCTTCGACATCCTCGTCCTCGCGTCGGTTCTCAGGGTGCCCTACAGTTGGGTGATGAAGGAGGAGCTGGGCCGGATCTTTTTCTTCGGGTCGGCGGTCAGGTCGGCGGGCCACATCATGCTCGACCGGAGCAACACCGAGAAAGCCGTGCGCTCACTCGACCGCATGACCGAACGACTCGCCACCGAACCCCTGACCGTCATCATGTTTCCCGAGGGCACCCGCTCCCGGACGGGCGCGCTGGGTCGCTTCCGACGAGGGGCCTTCATGCTCGCGATCCGGGCCGAGGCCGAGATCCTCCCGGCGGCGATACGCGGCACGTTCGAGATCAAACCCAAGGGTGTCGGGCGCATCGCGCCCGGTACCGTAAGCATCCGCATCGGCGAACCCATCCCGACCGCCGGCCTCGAGGCTAAGGACCGGGGCAGGATCACCACCCGGGTGCGGGAGGAGGTGGCCGCGCTGCTGGTGGCACCGGACCGGAGCTAGCACGCTTCGGGCCCGGTACGGCGCTTGCCGCCCCCGCTGCTCGAGCGAGACGGTCCGCGGGCCATCGCCGTCTCGCTGATCGTCCGCCGTTTCGGAACCTACCGCCACCGGTCCGCGTAGACGCAAAGATGAACTACGATCCCCGCTACCCCACCTCCCAAGGCGGGGACTCGAAAGACGTCAGCAACATCAACATCACCGTGTCCGAGAAGCCTTACAGTCTCGGCACGTCCTACCTGCTCCTGGCGATGTCGGTGTTCGGGCTCAGCGGACTGCACCGCTTCTACCTCGGCAAGGTATGGTCGGGACTCTTCTTCCTGCTGACATTGGGGTTCCTGGGGATCGGCACCCTCGTCGACCTGTTCAGCTTGAAGTCCATGGTCCGGGACGCCAATCGACGCGACGGCTACATTGCGCCCCGAAGGTTCCAGCTCGAGCCGCAAAAGCAGGTCGCAAGCCTTGCCGGGCAGGCTCCCGGCAACAAGGTGGCCGATCTGAGGGTCGCACTCCTGAACGCGGCCCGCCGTAACGGCGGCGTTCTCACGGTCACCCAGGGAGTCATCGCCTCGGGGCGCGCCTTCGAAGAGGTGGAGCGAGCGCTCAACGCGATGGTCGACAAGGGGTACGTCGATGTCGACAACGCACCGGAGAGCGGGGTCGTCATCTACCGTTTCCCGGACCTGATCGGGGGATGAGCTCCACCGGGGGCCCGTCGCGGCAGGTCCTACGGGCCTCCGTGCGCGCGAACGGAACGGTCAGGACCCCGCCGTCGGCAGCTCGTGGAACGATCGCTCACGGCGGAGCGGCGCTTCATCGCTATCCGCGCTCGCGCGAAATCATCCACCTGCCGGGCTGTACGACGATCACGAGCGTTCGCGCTCGGGAGATCCTCGACTCCCGCGGCCTACCCACCCTGGAAGCGCTGGTGACGCTCGACTCGGGAGCGAAGGGACGCGCGGCGGTCCCTTCGGGCGCCTCGACCGGCACGCACGAGGCGATCGAACTGCGCGACGGCGACCCTCGCTACTTCGGCAAGGGAGTTCTCCGCGCCGTCGCGAACGTGAACGGCCCCATCGCCCGCGCGATCACCGGTCTCGATCCGAGCGAACAGAAGAGCTTGGACCGGACTCTCACCGATCTCGACGGCACGCCCAACCTCGCCCACTTGGGTGCGAACGCCGTGCTCGCGACATCTCTGGCCACCGCTCGAGCCGCGGCCCGCGAACGCGGCCTGCCCCTGTGGCGTCACCTGCGCGAGCTGTGGCTGGGCCTCGGCGGAGTTAGCGAACCGACGCTCCCCGTCCCGATGATGAACATCCTCAACGGCGGGGCGCACGCTTCCAACAACGTGGACGTGCAGGAGTTCATGGTCATGCCCGCCGGCGTCGAGAGCTTCGGGCGGGCGCTGCGCACGGGTGTGGAGATCTCGCACAACCTGAAGCGGATTCTGAGGGAACGCGGCCTCGCCACGACCGTCGGTGACGAGGGCGGCTTCGCTCCCGATCTGGCGAGCAACGAGGAAGGGATAGAGACGGTGCTCGCCGCCGTGGAACGAGCGGGCTACACGCCGGGACGCGAGGTGGCGATCGCACTCGATGTCGCCGCGACGGAGCTTTTGGAAACGGAACCAGCGGATGCCGTCGAGCAGGACGAGTGGGCTTACGAGCTGCGTTGGTCGGACGGCGGAACACGATCGTCCGAGGAGATGGTCGACTACTGGGAGCGCTGGGCGTCCGAATATCCGATCCGCTCGATCGAGGACCCGCTCGGCGAGGACGACTGGAGCGGATGGGTGGCCCTTACCCAGCGGCTGGGCGGCAGCGTCCAGGTTGTGGGCGACGACCTTTTCGTGACCAACCCGAAGCGGCTGAAGAGGGGAATCGACACCCGGGCCGCCACTGCGGTGCTCGTCAAGCTCAACCAGATCGGCACACTGACGCGCACGTTCGAAACCATGCGCGACGCCGAGGCCGCCGGCCTCGGAAGGATCGTGTCGCATCGCTCGGGCGAGACGGAGGACACCTTCATCGCGGATCTGGTCGTCGCGACCGGCGCAGGCCAGATAAAGACGGGCGGCGCCAGCCGCAGCGAGAGAACGGCCAAGTACAACCGGCTGCTCGAGATCGAGTCGGAGCTCGAAGGGACGGCCCGTTTTCCGGGGATGGAGCTATGGCGTTGATCCGCGGCCTGCTGGCGACGGGACTCGTGCTCGGAGCTCTCTACCTGCTGGTTTTCGGCGGCGAGTATTCGTGGTTCGACCTGCGGAGAGCGGAGGAAGAGGTGTCCGCGGAGGAGAAGAGGCAGGACGCGTTGGTCGAACGACTCGACTCGCTGGAATCCGCCAGGGATGCCCTCATGAGCGACCCGAAAGCGCTGGAGCGCGTTGCGAGAGAACGGTTCGGTCTTATCCGCGAGGGCGAGATTCTATACAGGTTCGTCGAGCCGCCCGATTCCGCCTCGGACTCCCATGCCGCCGAACCCTCGGCCTCCGATCCCACAGCGGACGACCGCCGGCGTTCCGGCGACGCCATAAGGCACCGTCCTTGACAGGAGGGTCCTTTCAGGCGACCTTGCGCGTCGCGCCGGAGTAGCTCAGTCGGTTAGAGCAGCGGAATCATAATCCGCGTGTCGGGGGTTCGAGTCCCTCCTCCGGCATCCGTTGAAGATGGAGGCCAGCCTTGTCACGGAGCGTGCGACCGGGCTTCCCGGTACTAGCTGGCCGACCGCTTCTGGTGGCGCACCGGGGTGGAGCGGCGTTGGCCCCCGAGAATACCTTGGAGGCCTTTACCTGCGCTGCGGAGCGGTGGGCCGCCGACATGATCGAGCTCGACGTCCGTCTGAGCCGCGACGGACGACCGGTCGTGATCCACGATCCCACGGTCGATCGAACCACCGAAGGCAGCGGAGCGGTCAGCGAGCTGACGCTCGCCGAACTCCGAAGCCTCGATGCCGGCTACCGCTTCCGGGATCCGGACGGTCGTCGCTCCCAAAGGGGACGGGGTGTGAGGATTCCCACCTTGGACGAGGTTCTGGAGAGGCTGCCCTGGACCCGCCTCACCGTGGAATTGAAGGCCGAAGGCGCATGGCCGGCGGCCGTCGCCGCCATCCGAGCTCGCGGCGCGGTGCACCGTGTCGTCCTGGCAAGCTCCGACTCCCGCCATCTTCCCGAGCGAAGCGAGTACGAAGGAGCCTTGAGCGCGGGACGAAAGACCGTCTTGAAGTTCTGGCTCGCCGCTCGCCTTCGCCTCGGCAGACGGGCCGCCTTCCGCCGCTCCCCTCCTCCGGTGGACATCTTCCAGGTGCCGACGAGGTGGCGCGGCCTCGCGGTGGTCACCCCGGGCTTCATCCGAGCCGCCCACGCCTGCAACATCCCGGTCCAGGTGTGGACCGTGAACGATCCGGACGAAATGCGTCGCCTCCTCGACCTGGGTGTCGACGGTATCCAGAGCGACCGACCTGACCTCCTGGCACGTGTCCTAGAGGAAGCGGCCGGCCGGCCGCCGCCCCACGGAGACTGACCTGCGGTGAACGACCTGGCCGACCGCTTCCGAACCCGGCTTCTCGGCTCCCCCCGCACACCGCCGCTTGACACGCGGGTTCTGGTAGGGGTTTCGGGCGGTGCCGATTCGGTGGTTCTCCTCCATCTGCTGCGCTTCACCCCGGGTCTGCCGCCGCTCGATCTGCTGGCCGTCCACGTCGACCACGGCTGGCGGCGCGAATCGGGGAACGACGCCCGGTGGTTGAAGGGGCTGTGCCGAGCCTGGGGAGTGGGACTCCGCGTGGAGAGACTGCCCAGACCGCCTGTCGACCAGCGCTCGGAGACGCGGGCCCGGGAGCTGCGCCACCGGATCCTCGAGTCGGCGAGACTCGGACTGAGGGCGGATCGCGTCGCCCTAGCCCACCACGCCGACGACCAGGCCGAAACGGTGCTCCACCGGGTGGCGCGAGGCACCGGTCCCGCCGGGCTTGCTGCCATGAGAGAGTGGCGGGAGCCCGGCATCTGGCGTCCGCTCCTCGGCTTCTGGCGCGCCGAGCTGCGGAGCTACGCCGCCGACGTCGGCCTCACTTGGCGAACCGATCCCTCCAATCGAGATCCTACGCGCCCCCGCAACGTCATCCGGCACCGCGTCATCCCCGCTCTGGAGGAAGGCGTTTCGAGCACGGCGCGACGTTCGCTCACGCGACTCGCCGAGCTCGCCGCCGAGGAGGCCGAGGCCTGGGAGTCGGCGCTGGCCTGCGTCGAGAGCGGGCTCGACCTGTGCCGGCGTCCACCCCCGCGCAGGAGCGTGTCGCTCGCCGCCGCCCCGTTCGAGCGGCTGCCGCAGGAGCTGCGCGCCGTCATGCTTCGCAGACTCGCCGCCGAACTCGGCTTCCCGCTCGACCGCACCGGAACGGAGATAGCGGCTCGGTTTAGCATAGCCCGTGGTCACGGCCGGGAGGTCTCGCTTACGGGCGGACTCCGTCTTTGGAGAGGCCACGAACGCTTGATCATGCTGCCGCCGCGTCGTAAACCGACGGCCGAGGCACCGAGATCCGATCAGGGAATTCATGGCTGAAAGCGCGCTCGGACCACCTCGGGATCATCGGGTGCTCTACCCGGAATCGCAGGTCCGCGAACGGATCGCTCAGCTCGGCCGGGAAATCTCGGACCACTACCGGGATCGCGGCGCCCTTCTCGTCATCGGTCTGCTCAAGGGAAGCTTCATATTCATGGCAGATCTCACACGCGCACTGAACGTGCCGGCCCAGATGGATTTCATGGCGGTCTCCAGCTACGGCGCGAACAATAAGACGTCCGGCGAGGTGCAGATCCATCTCGATGTCCGGACTCCCCTCAAGGACAGGGACGTGCTCCTTGTCGAAGATATCGTCGATTCGGGCACCACGCTCAACCGTCTGTTGCCCCAACTCAGGGCCCGGGAGCCCCGGACGCTCGAGGTGTGCGCCCTACTCCGCAAGCCTGGCAACTCCGGAATCGCGGAGCCTGTGCGCTGGGTCGGTTTCGACGCACCCAATGACTTCCTGGTGGGGTATGGACTCGATCTGGCCGAGCAGTACCGTCAACTACCCTTCATCGCAGCTATCTAGCGGGCGAAATGGCACAAGAACCTCCCCGAAGGCAGAAAGGCAAGATGGGTCGCGCCTCCCGCGGCCTCGCACTCATGGCGGTCCTGCTGCTGGGCACGGTCTTCGTGGTCGAGATGTTCTACGGGGGAGGGCGGAACGCGGGTGAGATCGACTTCACCGAGTTCGACAGTCAGCTCAGGGCCGACAACATCCTCGAAGTCACCATCCGCGGACGACGTATGGAAGGCGAGTTCAACCAGCCCGTCGCGCTGCCCGGGAACGATGAGGAAGTTCACACCTTCCGTTCGCTGCTCCCGTTCGACCCCACACCCGAATTCACGGCAGGCCTCATAGAACGCGACGTGGCGGTCGACGCTCTTCCCGCCGACGGCGGTGCGCTCAGGATACTGACCTCCCTTCTGCCCTTCCTGCTGCTCATCATCATCCTGTTCTGGATCGTGAGAGCGATGCAGGCCGGAGGCAACCGAGCCTTCCAGTTCGGGCGCTCGCGGGCCAAGCTCATCTCACCCCACAATCCCCAGGTGACCTTCCAGGACGTCGCCGGCGCCGAGGAGGCGAAGGAAGAGCTCCAGGAAATCATCGAATTCCTCAAGGATCCCGCCAAGTTTTCGCGGCTGGGAGGGCGGCTGCCCAAGGGGGTGCTCCTCGTGGGACCGCCGGGGACCGGCAAGACCCTTCTCGCGCGTGCTGTGGCGGGCGAGGCGGGCAGGCCCTTCTTCCAGATGTCGGGATCGGATTTCGTGGAGATGTTCGTGGGCGTGGGAGCCTCCCGTGTGCGCGACCTCTTCGAACAGGGCAAGACCCACGCTCCCTGCATCATCTTCGTGGACGAGATCGACGCCGTCGGCAGGCATCGAGGCGCCGGCCTCGGGGGCGGGCACGACGAACGGGAGCAGACCTTGAACGCCTTGCTCGTCGAGATGGACGGTTTCGAGTCGAACGGCGGAGTCATCCTCCTGGCGGCGACCAACCGTCCGGACGTTCTCGATCCGGCCCTGCTTCGTCCGGGCCGCTTCGACCGCCAGGTTGTGGTCGACGCTCCCGACCTGCGCGGTCGCGAGGGCATTCTCAGGGTCCACGCCCGCAAGCTTCCCCTTGCGGAGGACGTGGAGCTCTCCGTGATCGCTCGGGGCACCCCCGGCATGAGCGGTGCGGATCTGGAGAACATCTGCAACGAAGCCGCTCTCCTGGCCGCCCGCCGGGACGCCCGCCGGGTTCACATGGTCGACTTCGACCGCGCCAAGGACAAGGTCATGCTCGGAGCGGAGCGTCGCTCGCTCGTGCTCACCGAGAACGAGAAGAAGCTCACCGCCTACCACGAGGCGGGTCACGCGGTGCTGGGCATAAAGATTCCCGGGCTCGATCCGGTGCACAAGGTCACCATCGTTCCGAGGGGCCGGGCGCTCGGGATCACGGCTTCTCTGCCGGAGGAGGATCGGCACTCGTACACGAAGGATTGGCTCGAAGGCCAGCTCGCCATGCTCTTCGGCGGAAGGGTGGCCGAGGAGCTGATCTTCGGTCCTGCCGACGTGACCACGGGCGCCGGCAACGACATCGAACGCGCCACCGCCATGGCGAGGCGCATGGTCACCACCTTCGGCATGAGTGACGCCATAGGACTGGTCGCGATCGGGGACTCCGAACAGGAGGTTTTCCTCGGGCGTGAGATCGTCCAGCGACGGGCAGTCTCCGAACACACCGCCCGGCTCGTCGACGAGGAAGTGAAGCGCATACTCGACGTCGCCCAAGATCGCGCACGCGACATCCTGGCGGCGAATCGCGACCTCCTGGAGGTAATCGCACAGAGCCTGCTTGAACGCGAGACGCTCGACGGCGACGAGATCGCGATCCTTGACAAGGGCGGTACCTTGCCGCCGCTTCAGGAGCTGGATGAGCCGTCCGCCCTGGACGACGAGGCGAAGAAGGACGCGGTGCCGGATCGCACCCAGCTCCAGATACCTATCGCTGGTGGCCCGCTTCCGGGAGCGGCTCCCGGTTTCCACGACAGCCGCTGAACTTCCAGAGCCCGCAGGAAGACGCCGGCGCGGTCACCGACGCACCCGGCGTTTTGAGGGTTCCCGACTGGTCGGACGCCCTCGAGATACTGGTTCTCGCGGTGCTCGTCTATTGGGTGATGCGCCTCCTCAGCCGCACCAGGGGGCTGCCCGTCTTCCTGGGGGTGGTCTTCCTGCTGATGCTGACGGAGGGTCTGGAGCGAGCCGGCTGGGAGGTGATCCCGGGCATCGCGACACAGATCCTCAGTTTCGGGACGATCGCCGTGCTGGTGGTCTTTCAGCCCGAACTCCGCTACGCTCTCTCCCGCATCGGCGGGGGCGTGCCCCTGCTGGGAGCCATCGCGCCTCTCAAGTCGCGCACTGCCGAAGAGGTCACCAAGGCGGTGGTCAGGCTGGCCGAGGCACGACACGGAGCGCTGATCGCCGTCGAGAACAGAGACGGGCTGGAGCGCTGGGGGGAGACCGGGGAGCGGCTGGAGACCCGGGTCTCGGAGAGCATGCTTCGCTGGATCTTCACGCCCGTTTCTCCCATTCACGACGGAGCGGTGATCATCTCGGACGATTCGATCAAGTTCGTTCGCGCCATTCTTCCCGTCGGCGACAGCGCCGAGATCTCCGGCCTCGGTACTCGCCACCTGGCTGCCGTCGGGCTCAGCATGGAGACCGACGCGACCGTCATCGTGGTAAGCGAGGAGACAGGTCGGATCTCCATCGCCAGGCTGGGGAAGCTGAAACGGATGGCTGGGGAGGAGGAGGTGCGGGAGAGTCTGTTGCCCAGGGCGGAGCGGGAGACGACCGGACGCGAATAGTTGCGTTACGGTGTTGACATTTTATCTTACGGCCAAGTACCTTACGATGAGCCGCACGACGTTTGACACGCATGACCGCCGGCCGAGCGAACCCCCTCCGGCGGAACCTCCCAGCAATCGACGGCGCGTCCGTCGGACAGCCCCATTTGGAGATCGCCCACGTGGACAACCAGTACAGGCTAATCACCCTCTTCGAGGACGGCGGGTGGATGATGTATCCGCTCGTCTTCTGCTCCCTGCTCGCAGTGGGAGTAATCGTGGGCAAGACGTGGACCCTCTGGCTCGCTCACCGTGACACCAGGAAGCTCCTTGCCTCGGTGAAGGACGCGACGCTCGAGGGAGACATCGACGGCGCTCTCGGCATCGCCGGCTCGACCAACGGTCCGGCGGCCGCCATCCTCCACACCGGACTGCGGCGCATCCGTACCGGGAGGGTCACCGAAGGCGAGATCGAACGTGCCGTCTCCACGACCGGCGTCATCGAGCTCGGGTTTCTCGAGCGCGGCCTGGTGGTCTTGGCGACCGTCGCCAACGTCGCCCCCCTGATGGGTTTCCTAGGTACCGTGGCCGGAATGATCCTCGCTTTCGATTCCATCGCCGAGGCAGGGACGGTCGATCCCTCGCTGGTCGCCGGAGGTATCAAGGTAGCTCTGCTCACCACCGCCGCCGGCCTGACGATCGCGATCCCGGTCAACATCGGCTACAACTACTTCGTCACCCGGATCGATCGCCTCATCGTCGACATGGAGGAAGGAACCCAGCAAGTGATCAATCTGGCTTGGGATCTCGAGCGCGAGCACCGTCTCGAGATCGTTTCGGCAGCCTGACAGCCCGTGGAAGAATCTCTCACTGCATCCGGAAGCCCGTGTTTCCCGTCTCCATCGCCACGCGCGTCGCACCGTATCGCGCGGACCTCTTGCGACGCGTTCGAGTATGAACGTACGGCGCGGTTGACGACCGTTTTCCACAGAGCCGGCTCTCCCTGCCGGATCCCCCGCACCCCCAACCGCGAGGTCGAGTAATGTCCGTTCTCGGAAAGAAAAAGAAGAGAGCCGGCGAAGGCATCCCGATGTCCTCCACCGCCGACATCGCCTTCCTGCTTCTCATCTTCTTCCTGGTCACCACCACCTTCCCCAAGGACAAGGGGCTTGCCCTGGTGCTTCCGGAAGCGAACGAGGAGGTCGAGGTCGCGCAGGAGAACGTCCTCCACCTGCTCGTTCAGGTCGACGGTACGGTCGAGGTCAAGCGCGGTGAGAGCGAATCCGTCCAGACGGTGCGGGCGGCCGACGTCGAGGGCATCTGGAGGCAGGAATTCGCTTCCAACGACAGACTCATCGCTGCGGTCAAGACCCATCCCGAGGCCGAGTACGGCTATATGATGGACGTGCTCGACGCCCTTCAGTCGGCCAACGCGAGCCGCATCTCACTCCAGCTCCTGGAGGTCTGACATGGCCATCAGCGGAGGAAAGTTCCAGAAGAGTTCGAAGGCATCCGAGGAGATTCCCTCCTCGTCTCTGGCAGACATCGCCTTCCTGCTCCTCATCTTCTTCATGGTCACCACGGTCTTCCAGCAGGACAAGGAACGGCCGATAGACTGGCCCGAGGCGGAAGCCGCCCAGAAGATGGACGAGAAGCAGAAGAACATCCTGAACATCTGGATGGAGCAGGACGGCAAGGTCTATGTCAACGACGCCGAGCTCACCATGGATCAGGTCACGGCGGTGGTCACCCCGCTCTATGTCGCTTCCGATCAGAAGCTTCAGATCTCGATCCGCGGTGATCGGGACGTCCCGTATCAGTACATGGACCAACTGCAGCAGGCGCTCATCCGGGGCGGTGTGCTGCGAGTGACCTTCGCCGCAGAACTCGAAACCAACATCCAGAGGGAACGCAGATGACCGATCCAACCCAACCCGACCTCCGAGCGGACCCGATCGAGACCAGAAACGAAAGTTTCAAGCGCCGATCCGCGGAAGCGATCTGGGCCGGACTCATCCTCGCGGTGGCGCTGCACGTCGTGATCTTCGTCGTATCGCCCAACATCGAGGCCGAGGATGTCTCCTTCGAGGCCGACGAGATCGAAGTCCTCGATGTGCCGGACCAGATCGAGATCCCGCCGCCCCCGCAGGCCATAATGCGCCCGGCGGTGCCGGTCGTGTCGGCCACGGTGAGCGCCGAGATCACGATCACCGAGACCACGTTGGAGGCGAACCCGCCTGAGGACCTTCCACCGCCCCCCGTCATGGCGGTGGAGAGCAATCCGGGAGATCGCGGCGGCTTCTCGGTGTTCGAGGTCAACCCCGTGGTGCAAAACGTCCCCGAAATCACGCGGGCCTTGGAGCGGGAGTGGCCCCGCTTCCTGAAGGACGCCGGCCTGGGCGGCACGGCCGTGGTCCACTTCGAAATCGACGAGGAAGGGAAGGTCATCAGAGCCTATATCCACGAGAGCACCGGATTCGAGGCTCTCGACGAGGCGGCTCTGAGGGTCGCGAACATTTATGAGTTCTCGCCGGCGCTGAACCGCGACAAGCCCGTCAAGGTCCGGGTGGCGATACCCGTCAGCTTCAAGGTCAACTAGAGCGGCGCGACTAGCTAGCCGACCGAGGTTCACAAGCCAGGAACATCCGGGTCCGACCGGCGACGGCCATGGCCGCTGCGGGGCGAACCCGATCCCGCTACGTGTACGCCGAACTGCTTGCCCGAAATCTACCGGACCAACTGCAACAGGCGCTCATCCGGGGCGGTGTGCTGCGGGTGGTCTTCGCCGCGCAACGCGAAACCAAATTCCAGAGGGAACGGAGATGACCGACCCAACCCAACCCGACCTCCAAGCGGACCCGATCGAGACCAGAAACGACAGTTTCAAGCACCGATCCCCGGAAATGATCTGGGCCGGACTCATCCTCGCGGTGGCGCTGCACGTCGTGCTCTTCGTCGCATCGCCCAATATCGAGGCCGAGGACGTCTCCTTCGAGGCCGACGAAATCGAAGTGCTCGACGTGCCGGACCAGATCGAGGTCCCGCCGCCCCCGCAGGCCATTTCGCACCCGGCGGTTCCGGTCGTGTCGACCACGGTGAGCGCCGAGATCACGATCACCGAGACCACTTTCGAGGCGAACCCGTCAGCGTTGCTTTCGCCGCCCCCCTTCGCCGAGAGGGAGAACACTCCGGGCGGCCGCAGCATATTCTCGGTGGCCGAGGTCAACCCGGAGGTCCACAACCGCGACGAGGTCCAGGCAGCCTTGGAGCGGGAGTACCCCGCCTTCCTGAAGGACGCCGGCATAGGCGGCACGGTCGTGGTCCACTTCGAAATCGACGAGGAAGGGAAGGTCATTGGATCCTATGTCCATGATAGCTCCGATTACCGGGCTCTCGACGAGGCGGCTCTGAGGGTCGCGGCCGTCTACAGGTTCTCGCCGGCGCTGAACCGCGACAAACCCGTCAAGGTCCGAGTGGCGATACCCATCATCTTCAAGGTCAACTAGAGCGGCGCGGTTCGCTAGCCGACCGAAGTTCACAAGCCCAGGACATTCGGGTCTGACCGGCGACGGCCATGGCCGCTACGAGATGGACCCGATCCCGCTACGTGTACGCCGAACTGCTTGACCGAAATCTACCGGAGGTGCGTGATCGCATCGCCCGGGCGGAGCTGGACGCCGGAAGGTCTCCTAGGTCCGTCCGGCTGATCGCGGTTACCAAGGCCCATCCGGTCGAGGCTGTGGAGGCGGCGCTTGCGGCCGGATTGACCCACCTGGGCGAGAACCGAGTCGAGGAGCTGGAGGCGAAGACCCGGATCATCGGCCGCGAGCCGACCTGGCACCTCATCGGCCACGTTCAGAGCCGCAAGGCGAAGAGAGCGGCGGCGTGCGCCGACCTAGTTCACTCCGTCGACAATCTCAAGCTCGCTCGCAAGCTGAGTCGCGCGGTCGTCGAAGGTGCAAGGGGTTGCGAACCCGGTTCAGGGCTCGACATCCTCGTGCAGGTCAACGTCTCGGGAGAGGCGTCCAAGAGCGGGCTCGACGCGGACGGAGCCGTCGATACCCTGCTCGAGATGGCCGAACTGCCGGGCCTAAAGTTGGCGGGTCTGATGACGATGGCGCCGTTCGGCGCCGATGTCGGTACGCTTCGCCGTACCTTCGGCGGACTCCGACGAACGAGCGAAGAGACACGGAAGGCCACCTCGCGGGTAGGCCCTGAACTCTCGATGGGGATGACGGGCGATCTGGATGTCGCCATCGCGGAAGGGAGTACTATGGTGCGTATCGGAACTGCGCTCTTCGGGCCCAGACCGAGGCCCGGGGCAACTAATCTGGAGACCTGACCATGGCGATTGATCTGACCGCACTCGACGTACGGAGCAAGAGAGGAGATTTCTCGAGACGCTTCCGAGGATACGATCGCGACGAGGTGGACAGCTTCATGAAGAGCGTCGCCGACCGCCTCGAGGAACTCACTCGCGCACACAGGGAGCTCCAGCGTGAAAACGAATCGATGCGGAAGCAGCTCGATGTGGGTGTCGAACGGGAGGAATCGATAAAGGACGCCGTGGTATCGGCCCAGAAGTTCGGCAAGGAGATGATCGATGCCGCGCAGAACCGGGTCGAACTCATGGAGCGCGACGCTGCCGAGCGCGCCGAGCGCATCGAGGAAGATGCGCGGGCGACCGCCCGCCGGATCCGGAGCGTGGCTCTCGAAGAGGCCGAACGGGCCCGGACGGCCATCGAGGATCTCTGCTACCAGCGCACCCGTCTGCTGCGGACCATGAACCGCTTCATGAACGAAGGTGCGAACCTGATCGCCGAGGAGGAGCGGCGCGAGATCGGGCCGCAGTTCTCCGAGGGGCGGATCGCCGCGATCATCGACGGCGGGGACCCGGACGGAGGCTCGGGGCGGCGGGGCGCGGAGGCAAACGACCGGGAATCCGACTTCCGGCCGTGATCTATCCCGAGCTTCCCGGTGGCGTGATCGCCATCGAGGAGGCCGTTCTCGAACGGTGGCGCGACGAGGATCTCTTCAGGCGGACGCTCGAGCGAGGCGGCGAGCCTTTCGTCTTTTACGAGGGACCGCCCACCGCGAACGGCCGGCCCGGTCTGCACCACATCATCTCGCGGACCATCAAGGATCTGGTCTGTCGTCATCGGGCGCTGAGCGGTCGCAGCGTCACCCGGATCGCAGGATGGGACACCCACGGGCTTCCCGTCGAGATCGAAGCCGAGAAGAAGCTCGGCATCAGCGGCAAACCCGAGATCGAAGCCTACGGGATCGCCGACTTCAATCGCGTGTGCCGGGAATCGGTCTTCACCTACAAGCGGGAATGGGAGGAGCTCAGCGAGCGCATCGGCTACTGGCTCGAGTACTGGCGACCCTACGTCACCTTCTCTCCGGAGTACGTGGAATCGGTCTGGTGGATCCTCAAGCGTTTCGCCGATTCCGGCCTCCTTTACCCGGGGCACAAGAGCGTGCCCTACTGTCCGCGTTGCGGCACGGCCCTCTCGTCGCACGAAGTTGCCCAGGGGTATCGGGATGTCGTCGATCCCTCTCTCACTTTCGGCGCGCGCGTCGAGGACGACGAGGAGGCGCGGATCCTGCTGGCGTGGACGACGACGCCCTGGACGGTGCCCTCCAACGCAGCGCTCGCCGTGCACCCCGAGATCGTCTACGCCACGGTACGTAGGCGCGGAACCCGCTACGTCGTGGCCGAATCCCGCGTGGAGGCGGTCTTTGGGGAGGACGTGGAGATCGTCGACCGCTGCCCGGGAAGGTCGCTGGTCGGCCTGCGCTACCGTCGCCCGCTCGACCTGGTGGCCGCATCCGACTCGGAGTCGGGCTGGCGCGTGTACGCCGCGGACTGGACCAACGCGGACGACGGGACCGGCATCGTCCACATTGCGCCGGCCTTCGGGGCCGACGACCACGCGCTCGGCCTGGAGCACGGGCTGCCCTTCCTGAACCCCGTCGACGACACCGGCCGCTTTCGAGACGACATTCCTCTTGTCGGCGGCAGGTTCGTAAAGGAGGCCGACGAGCTGATCGTGAATGCGCTCAGGGCACGGCGGGGGCTATTCAGCCTGGAAAAGGTGGAGCACTCCTATCCGCACTGCTGGCGCTGCGGATCCCCGCTCATCTACATGGCGCGAGATTCCTGGTTCATCGCCACCTCCCGCCGCAAGGACGATCTGCTCGCCAACAACGATTCCGTCGCCTGGCACCCTTCGGAGATCGGCGCGAATCGGTTCGGCGATTGGCTGAGGGGCAACATGGACTGGGCGCTCTCGCGAGACCGCTACTGGGGGACGCCGCTTCCGGTCTGGATCTGCGACGCCGACGCGGATCACGTGCGCTGGGTGGGTTCGCTCGACGAGCTCGACGAGCTCGTGGGCGGACTCCCCGATGACTTCGATCCGCATCGCCCCTTTATCGACGAGCTCGTCTGGCCGTGCGAGGAGTGCGACGGAGCGATGCGGAGATCGCCCTCGGTCATCGACGTCTGGTTCGATTCGGGGGCCATGCCGTTCGCTCAATGGCACTATCCTTTCGAGAACGCCGAGGAGTTCGAGGAGCACTTCCCGGCGGATTTCATCTGCGAAGGGCTCGATCAGACGCGCGGCTGGTTCTACTCGCTGATGGCCGTCTCCACCCTGCTGGACAAAGGTCCGCCCTTTCGTTCCGTGGTGGTGAACGACCTCGTTCTCGACGCGCAGGGGCGCAAGATGTCGAAGTCCAAGGGTAACGTGGTCGATCCCTGGGACGCCATTTCCGAGCACGGCTCCGACCCGCTCCGCTGGTACTTCGTCACCGCATCCAATCCGTGGAACCCGATGCGCTACGATTCCGATGCGGTGAACGAGGCGAGCCGACGCTTCTTCGGGACTCTCCTGAACACGTATCAGTTCTTCGCCCTCTACGCGAATGTGGAAAACTGGACGCCACCGCCCGGCGGAACTTCCACCGACGCATCCGAGGATGAGCGGTTCGGTGTTCCCGTCGAGGGCGAGCTCTCAGTTCTCGACCGCTGGCTCCTCTCCAGACTCGCCGCCACCGCCGGCATCGTCGACGGCGAACTGCGCGGTTATCGGATCACCGGGGCGTACCGTGCGCTGGCGGAGTTCGTGGTCGACGATCTCTCGAACTGGTACGTGCGCCGCGGCAGGCCCCGCTACTGGCGCACTCGGGAGGACGGGACGGACGGCGGTTCGAGCATGTCTGCCGACGCCCGGGCCGCGTTCTCGACCATGTGGATCGCCCTCCGTACCGTGTCGCGCCTGCTCGCGCCCGTCGCCCCGATGGTCTCCGACTGGATACATCGGGCCGTCACCGGCGAGAGCGTTCACATGAGCGATTTTCCCACAGGTGGCGCAAGAGACGAGCGTCTGGAGGAGGAAATGGCCCTCGCGCGCAGGATCGCCTCGTTGGGCCGCGCGGCCCGCGAGGAAGCGGGGGTCAGGGTTAGACAACCGCTCCGCCGGATCGGCGCGGTGCTGCCCGGCGGAGGCGAGCTCTCCTCGGAGATAATCGACGTGGTTCGTGACGAGTTGAACGTGAAGGGCGTCGAATTCCTGGCTGATGCGACGGGCGTGGTAAGGTTGGAGGCCCGGCCCAGCTTCAGGGCGCTTGGGCCTCGCTTCGGCAAGACGACCAAGGGCGCGGCTCAGGCTCTGCGCGACCTGAGTCAGGAAGAGCTGGCCGCTTTCAGGGCCGGTGCCGGGGTCAGGATCAGCTTAGGCGACGAGGAGATCGAGGTTCTCGACGAGTGGTTGGAGGTTCGAGAGGTCAGCGCAGGAAATCTCGTCGTCAAGGCCGAGGCCGGGGTAACGGTGGCGATAGATCCCGAGGTGGACGAAGAGCTCCGCAGCGAAGGTCTGGCCCGCGAGCTGGTGAACCGGATCCAGCGGTTGCGCCGCGAGTCCGACCTGGAGGTTACCGATCGCATACGGTTGCGGATCGCCGGGGACGCGCAGGTGGAGGAGGTTGCGCGAAGCCACGAGGCCTTCATATCGGGCGAGACGCTCGCGCTCGAGCTCGTCGTGGGCACGCCCGGTGTGGATCCGCCGGAGTCCCGGCGTCGCGAACTCGCCATCGACGGGCTTGCGGTCGAGCTGGCGCTGAGCAGGTGGAGCGTCGCGTCCTGACCGTTCCCGACACCGGGGACGCGCGCATAGACACGGTCGTCGCAGGCGAGCTCGCCCTCTCGCGCACCCGGGTGCAGGCGCTCATCGCCGAAGGACTCGTCACCGCCGAGGGTCGGGCGGTGCGCAAGTCGGAGATCCTTCCAGCGGGCGCGCGGGTGGAGGTAAGGGTACCCCCGCCGGAGCCGGTCGGGATTGAACCGGAGCAGCTCGAACTGCCGATCATACACGAGGACGCCTCTCTGTGCGTGGTCGACAAGCCCGCCGGCATGGTCACCCACCCTGCACCCGGCAACCGAACCGGGACAATGGTGAATGCGCTCATGCATGCGGTGGGCGAGCTGTCGGACGTCGGTGGTCGACTCCGGCCCGGTATCGTACACCGCCTCGACAAGGATACCTCGGGTCTGCTCGTGGTCGCAAAGAGCGACGCGGCCCACAGGGCTCTGCAGGCGGCGCTGATTCGCCGAGAGATTTCCCGCATTTACACGGCAGCCTCATGGGGACGGTTGTCGACGTCCGAGCTGGAGATCGATGCGCCCATCGGCAGGCATCCCAAGGACCGCAAGCGCATGACGGTCCTCGAATCGGGCAGACCGGCGCTGACCAGGGTCCGGGTGGTGGAAGAATTCAGATGCTGCGAACTGCTCGAGGTCGAGCTCGGAACCGGCAGAACGCACCAGATCCGGGTACACTTGGCGCACCTCGGCCATCCGGTGGTCGGCGATCCCGTCTACGGCGCCGGGCGCGAACGCGGCTTCGGCGGACCGGCACGTGCCTGGGCGGCGGAACTAGCTCGGAGGACCCCTCGCCAGTTTCTCCACGCTCGGAGCTTGAGCTTCAGTCATCCCGAAACTGGAGAGGTCATGGAATTTGACTCTCCCCTCCCTGACGATCTGGCTCGCGTACGTCGATGGGCTCTCGAATATTGACCGCATTTTCGGAAGAGGTTATCCTTTGACATGGCTAAGAGAAAGAACACGCGCAGGGGCGTCACGCGGAACGCGGCGAAAGGTAGGGCCGGGGTCGCGAAGCGAACCGGATCGAGACGAAGGGCCGCCGGCAGACGGGCGACGACGGGTGCGAAGGCGATCGCCTTCACCAGGACCAGCGCGATCCTGCTGGCGTGCGGGGTGGCTTCGCTCACGCTCGGGTACTGGCTGCTTTCTCGGGGCGACATAACCGCTGCGCCGCTTCTCCTCGTCCTCGGATACGTGGTTCTGCTGCCGCTGGCGATCATCCGATAGACGGGCCGGAAAGGCTAACCGGGTTGGGAGACAGTTTGCGCGTTCGAAGCCGAAGGAGGTCTTCGTCCACAGCCGAATGACATCCTGCGCCGAAGGGGCGCTTAGCTCAGCCTGGTTAGAGCGCCTGCCTTACAAGCAGGAGGTCGCTGGTTCGAGTCCAGCAGCGCCCACTCGACTTGCGGAATCCGGGGGTATAGATGCTCTCCAATTATGCTCTCCAATTGGAGCGCTAGTTGGACGCCGAGCCCACCTCCCGGTACGCTTCGAGAGCCTTCCTGAGCCGGTCCTCATCGGGCCTCTGGTAGCACTGGAGGACCGTCTGGGCCGTCTTCCACCGCCCAGATCGCAGAACACCTTGAAAGGCGGGTAGAGGCCTGCCTCGCCCACGTCCCGGACAGCCGGGTCCTTCGGACGTAGCAGCACTCCGACCTGCTGGAGCGCCGGGCCGAGGTCCTCCGGGGGTGGGGTGACTTCGAGTGACTCGACGGGCTCGACAACCATACCTCCAGCGCCCATATTGACTTCGTGACCGTTCCGCCCACCGTCCTCCGGGAGCTACTCATGAACCTGAATCAACTCCCTGCACTGATGTCTCTGGCACTGATGTCTCTGGCCGCGCTCGCTTGCGAGCAGGGCCAGCCATCGACACCCTTCCTCCCCAACCAAACACATGACAGTGCCGGAATCCGGATCGTCGAGAACGCTCAACCGCCGGCCGGCTCGCGCCTCCCCTGGCGGATCAGTCCGGAGCCCATCGTCTCCATAGGTGCATTAGAGGGCGAGGAGCCCTATCTGCTCTACAGGGCCAGCGACGCCACCAGGCTGAGCGACGGCAGGATCGTCGTCGCGAATGGCGGGACGAACGAACTGCGCGTGTTCGACTCAACCGGAATCCACCTCACAACCTGGGGCGGCCCAGGAGAGGGTCCGGGCGAATTCATGGCGCTCGAGCGAGTCGAGCCGTGGCGGGGCGATTCGATCGTCGCCTGGTACGCACCGCGCCGGGGGGTTTCGATCTTTGACGCGCAGGGGAACCACGGTCGCATCCTTGAACTCGTGTACGATCAGGCCACCCCTGTAATGCAAGGCTTCTGGCCCCAACAAGCTACCCGTTCCGGAAAGATCCTTGCCGTTCACAGGCCCGAGGTTGCGGACACGGTGGTCGTCCAGCTTAGGGACGGAGAGGGGAGGGTGCGGACCTCGTTCGGGACGCACGCGGGCTCGGAACCGTATATCCATGCCGAGGGAACCGACCAGTCCATGCTGTTCTGGAAGATCTTCGGGCGCAAGCCGGTCTGGACGTCGTGGGGAGACCTGGTCGTCATCGGCCACACCGGCCGTTACGAACTGAGAGCGTTCGCGGAGGACGGTTCGCTGGCTCGGATCGTCAGGCGCGACCACATGCCGCGTTCCCCGACAGCCGATGATGTCGAGGAGTACATCGACGGACAACTCGCTTGGACCTCCGGCCGACCCGAGAGCATGAAGGAGCGGTGGCGTCGGGGGTACGAATCAGTGCCGGTAGCGGAGCACTTTCCGGCGTTCGCGTCGGTAATGTCCGACGCTGTAAGCCACCTCTGGGTTGCGGAGCTCACAGGGGAAGAGGGGTCCCCTAGCCTCTGGACCGTTTTCGATCCCGAAGGCCGGGTGTTGGGCTTTGTGGAGACGCCGGAAGGGCTGTGGATTCACGAGATTGGGGAAGACTATATCATAGGGACGGCCTGGGACGAACTCAACATCGAGTACATGCAGATGTGGGGGCTGGAGCGGTTAGAAGGTTGATTGAAGGTGCGACCCGACGGGGGATCCAAGAGGCGGACCCCCTCGCCGCCCCTTCTGGAATAACAACAACGCTGACAAATGGTGGGGAATCCCCTAGGAACAAACGGGCCGCACCGTGTGTTCTCGTGCCACAGCGGCGTCGAAGACCGGCAGCCGTTGGATCCCGTCGGGACCGGGAGCAGAGTGGAGGATGCGTAGACAGACAAAGGACTCTCCAACGGAGAACCAGATGCGGGATACGTCGGCCCCCGCGCTCGCGAACGGTCTCCGGATGCCCAGCCGGGTCATGCTCGACTTGGCCGCCAGGGCATCCGAGGCCCTCGTACGGCGCAGCGAGCAGTTGGGCCGGCAAGAGGCGTGGGATGGCGAGTTTCGTGACGAGCATGTCGAAAACCTCATGGGGGATCCGCCGGAAGACGGCCAGGCGCCCGAGGTGGTTTTGGAGCAGGTCCTGGCCGACTTCCTTCCACTGGCCCTTAGCCTCGACCATCCCCGTTGCTTCGGCTTCGTGCCGTCCTCCCCCACCTGGCCAGGAGTCATCGCGGACTTCCTCGCCGCAGGCTACAACATCAACTCCTGCAATTGGCTCGTGGCGAGCGGCACCAGCCAGCTCGAATGCGTGGTCGTCGACTGGTTTCGCCAATGGCTCGGCTACCCGGACACTGCCGGAGGGCTGCTGACGAGCGGTGGCTCCGCCGCGAGCGTGAACGCGCTCGTGGCCGCGAGGGAAGCCGCCGGATACCCGGAGAGCGCCAGCGTGTACATGAGTGACCAGAGCCACAGTGCGCAACAAAGGGCCGTGAAGATCGTCGGCATCCGCCCGGAACACGCCCGGATCGTGCCGAGCGACGACCGCTTTCGCATCGACATGGGCGAGTTGGCCTCAATGGTGGCGGAGGACCGCGCCGCCGGACTGGAGCCCATCGCGGTGTGCGCCAATGCCGGAGCTACCGCGACCGGAGCGGTCGATCCGATGGAGGAACTGGCTGACTTTTCCGCGTCGGAGGACATCTGGCTGCATGTCGACGCCGCTTACGGAGGGTTCGCGGTCCTGACCGAACGAGGTAAGCGCGTCCTGCGTGGCATCGATCGCGCCGACTCGGTCGGGCTCGACGCCCACAAGTGGTTCTACCAGCCTTACGAAGCGGGCTGTCTCATGGTCAGGGACATCTCGACGCTCGAGAAGCCTTTCGCGGTTCGGCCCGATTTCCTGCAAGACGCGCTGTGGGGCTCAGGTCACCCAAACTTCTGGGACCGCGGCCTCCAGATGAGCCGCTCCGCGCGCGCGCTCAAGATCTGGATGTCGGTGCAGACGTTCGGGAGGCCATCTCCAACGGGATGGAATTCGCCGAACGTGCGCAGGAATACATCGACGACAGTCCCGTGCTGAGGTGCACGAGCCCGGCTTCACTGAGCGTCGTGTGTTTCCGCGTCGATCCAGCCGGCCAAGACATCGCGGACCACGACCTGGACGAAGTCAATCGCGAGGTGCTGGTTCGACTGTTCTGGGAGGACCCGGCGTTCATCTCCTCGGCCATGCCGGGCGGAAGGTTTTCGCTGAGGCTCTGCATCGTCAACCACAATACGACCTGGGACGATGTGAGGGAGACGCTGTCGGCCGCCGAGCGCTTCGGGCAGGACGCGTTTCTTAGACTTCGTCATCCGGAACGAGGAAATGGAGAAGAAGGTTAAAGCACCGCGCGCCTCGCCGGATTCTTCCGGTTCGCCAAGCCACCCGATGAGATGAGGCTACCATTGCTGCACCGGTCAACCTGCCCGGCCGGGGTTGTCCTTGCCGTGCTCGCCGTCGCCGGCGGCCCGGCCACCGCCCAGCAAGTCGTCGAACTCCCGCTGGAAGACCGCCTGCTCAACTCCGATTTCCCCGAGGTCTACCGAATCGGGGACGGCGTGCGCGATTGGGAACTGCTGACCCGCGTCACCTCGATCGGATTCGACGGCCAGGGCAACCTGCACATCGGCGACTGGTCCGGCGGGAATCTCTCGGTGGTGGTGGTGGACCCGCGCGGCGAGCTGGTGGTGCGTTTCGGCCAGCCTGGCGAAGGTCCGGGGGACTTTCGCGACGCGACCCACGCCTTCGCCCTGCCCGATGGGCACACGGTGGTCGCCGACGACGGGCACTTGGCCTATCAGCTGTTCGATGCCCGGGGAGCCCTCGAACGCTGGGTGCGTTATTCGGGGGTCTCCGGCGGCGAGACGCCGCCTCTCTGGAACGTCAGAAGTGCGGATCCGCGGGTTCGGAAGGTGGACCGGTGGGACGGCAGCATCCTCGCCCGGGTGACCGTCGCGCGCAGGTTGGAGGCCGACTCGGCGACTAGGAAGTTCAAAATGCAAACCGGTTCGGGTCCTCGTACCGTGCTGCGCGTGCGGCTTGACGGAGACGAAGCGAGCGAATCGGAGGTCGCGCGCGCCTCGCGCCCGGATGTCGAAGGAGAGTTTCATTTCTCGGCACTCCCCGGCCGTAGGGTCGCATACTCGGACACGACCGCCTACCTGATCAAGGTGACGGATCCCGCAGGGAACGTCGATAAGGTCCTGACCCGCTCCTTCCCTCCGCGAGACTGGGACGACCGCACCATCAGGGCCCAGCGCGAATACCTCCGGACCAGCGTCGATGAGGCCGTCGCCGTAGGAGGTAGCCGCGCCGAATTGATCGGCAGTTTCGGGGGACCTTCGTTTTTCCGGCAACGAGCGGACGCTTGGGAACCGGAGGGCGCGATTCCCCACGTCGCCGGCCTGGAGACGACCTGGGGCGGGAACATCTGGGTGCTGCGCACTCCCGCTCGAGGCTTCATCGATGTCGACCACCTCGGAATGTTCGAGACGGCCCTGCTCTCGACACCGACCGGGTTGACGGCGGCCGGGCCGGGTCCGATCGATGTTGTCACGCCTGCGGGCGAGTACCTTGGCACGATTCCCGACACGCGCATGCCCAACGCCTTTGGTCCCGACGGGCTCGTGGCCTACGTCGGGCTCGATGAGTTCGACGTGCCGACCGTGGTAGTGCGACGAGTGCCGGACGGGATTCGGTAGGGGGGATGGGATCAGAGCCGGACGGGATGCTTGCCACCGATCCCCTTGACGTGAGGGACGGATCGAATATGAGGCAGCTGACGAGAACGGGAAAAACGACAGCTCGCCCGAGCGGCTTTCCGCCGGTCATTCCCCTGCTGCTCCTGTCGGCCTGCGGCGATGCCGGGGACGGATCGACCATCGGCGTCGGCGGAACATCGGACGGCCCGGACGTGATCGTGAACGCCGTCACCGAGGACGTCTTCACCGTCGGGTCCGTTTCGGGCGACGACTGGGAGATCTTCGGCAGCGTTCAATCGGTGCACTTCGACGATCAGGCCAACCTGCACATCTTCGACGATCAGGCCCAACGCATCCTGGTGGTCGGGCCGGATGGGTCGCCGATCCGCACGGTCGGAGGGCGGGGAGAGGGACCCGGAGAATTCAACGACGTCTACACGGCGATCGTCGCGCGCGACGGCTCCTACACGGTGATGGGATTCTCACAGATCGACCTTTTCGAACCCACCGGCGAATTCGCGCGGCGCATCGACCGAGATCCGATGAGGACGGGAGGAGTCATAGCCGA
Organism: Gemmatimonadota bacterium; assembly: GCA_021295815.1. NCBI lineage: Bacteria > Pseudomonadati > Gemmatimonadota > Gemmatimonadota bacterium. The sequence goes on from JAGWBQ010000007.1 coordinate 67,905, forward strand.
CCAGGCGCTTCCCGACGGCCGCCTGTTAACTGGCGTGACTATGAGCTTGGGCGATGACGACGGGGAGGCCGAAGGGGGCCACCCCATTCATATCTTCCCGCTCGACGGCACCGAGCCGGAGCTGCTTTACACCGCTTGGAGGCTACCCGAAGAGGACGAAGAGGATACCGGAATCAGATTCGGCGTCCTCGAGTGGCGCAAAGTCATCGTGAGCGGGTCGGGGGAGAGCGGCGAGCGTTTAGTTTGGGCAGCGGGCCGCGCCTTCGAGCCCCCCCTCAGCTATGACGTCCTGACCGATGGCCGTCTCGCGTTGATCGACTCGATTGGGTACCGGGTCAAGCTGATCGGACTCGACGGAAACGTAGCCGGAACCATCGAGCGACCCATTGCACCGCTTGCGGTCGACGACGCGATCAGGGAAGCCGAACGCGAGCGTTACCGAGAACGCATGGCGCGCGAGGACGCGACGAGTACCAACTTGCCCATCGAGATCGAGATGGAGGAGGTGGAGGGGCTCACCTTCACCGACGAGGTGCCAGTGCTGTATGGCTTGAAGGTGGACTGGGAGGACCAAATCTGGATCGAGCGCCGGGGTCCCACGGGCGCCGAAGACGGCCCCATCGACATCGTGAAGCCCGACGGGGACTACGTCGGCACCCTGCCGTCGGAAGGCCTTAGGACGCCGGATGCCTTCGGCCCCGGCGGGCTCATGGCCTACATCGAGTTGGACGAGATGGACGTGCCGACCGTCCGCGTTGTCAGGCTGGTTGCGCTGGAGACGCAAGGGTAGGATTCCGTACCTCGGGGCTCACCGAGTCGAGTAGCGGACGCTCCAAGCTGGCAACCGGCCACCGCCGTTCCGCCATCCGCAGGTAGATCCTGCTGAAGCAGCTTCCAGCCGAGCGTGGTCAGACCGGTCCCGTTGCGTTCGAGGAACACCGATGTCCGGCTGGCGGCGGGCGCGGGACCTGGAACGGTGTTACCTTTAGGATTAAAGACTCCCGCGAGTGGAGTATCCCCGGTTCAAAAGGGCACAAGTGCGGCAGCAACACTCATTCCCCCGGAGGCTGGTTGGCAGCTTGGCGATGGTCTGCCTCGCTGGTGTGCAGAATGCCTGCCAACCGAGCCCTCCGGAGCACGCGGACTTACGGGAAGAGCCGGTCGCAGAGCACGCGTCCGAGGCCGGAAGCGGCCAGATTCACTGGACATATGACGGTGAGACGGGTGCCGGGCGATGGGGCGGGCTGGACTCGTCCTTTGCCGTTTGTGCCGAAGGTGCGCAGCAGTCTCCGGTGGATCTGGCGAGTCCGATCCCGGCAGGCGCAGAAGACATGGACATCCGATGGCAGCCCTCCGAGGCGCGCGTGGCGGACAACGGGCATACCGTCCAGGTCGACATGGCCGCAGGGAGTTCGATCACCTTGGAAGGCCGGCAGTTCTCGCTCCTGCAGTTCCACTTCCATCTTCCCAGCGAGCATGCGGTCGACGGAGGCGGTTTTCCCATGGAGGTGCATTTCGTGCATCAGGCCGAGGAGGGGGATCTCGCGGTGGTCGGGGTATTCATGGACACCGGCGAGAGCCATCCGGCCATCGAGAGAATATGGGGCGCGGCCCCTGGATCCGGCGAGCCGTCCGCGACCCTCCCGGAACTGGACCCGCGCACCCTCTTGCCCGAGGAATCGGGCTATTTCCGCTACGCCGGTTCCCTGACCACTCCTCCCTGTTCCGAAGTGGTAAGTTGGGTGGTGATGACCGAGCCGATTTCAGTCTCCCCGGCTCAGGCCGACGCCTTCGCGGCCCGGCATCCCATGAACGCTCGCCCCGTTCAGGCGCTTAACCGACGATTCATTCTGTTGCGACGGTAGTTGATCCCCAACCCCGGTGCGCTGTAGGATCGAATGATTTTCATGTGGGTCAAGGAGGAGACATCCTGAACTTGTCCGGGAACAACGGACCACGGCATATGACGAAGGTGCGCTCACCGGTGTCCAGCCCTACCTACCCACGGTCCAGGCGGACGCACCCTCGCCGACCTCTCGCACCGCTCGACCTCCTGTTCGCCCTCTCGTTCGCCGCCTGCGGCGACGCCGGGCCCACCACACCCTCCGGCGGCACCCCCGCCGCTATCGAGATCGTGGCCGGCGGAGCTCAGCGTGCCGTTCAAGGGCTTTCGCTCGAAGAGCGCATCGTCGTACGTGTGCTGGACACCGCGAACCGTCCCGTTCCGGGAGCCTCGGTCGAGTTTGAGGCCTCGCACGCCGGACGCGCCGACTCGGCCTCCACGGTTACCGATGCCGACGGGCGCGCCTCCGCCGTATGGGTCCTGGGTCCGGACGCGGGCCTTCAGGAGCTCGTGGTCGCGGCAGACCCGGCCGGCATTCGCGTCTCGGCCGAAGCGCTCGACCTGGAAGCGGAGCTCGATGCCTTGTTCAGGGCGGCCACCCGGGCCGAAATTGACGCAGTTCGTTGGGATTGGGCTGGACGCGAAGCCCCGGTCGAAGAGGTCCGGGTGGAGCACGAGGAGGACTTCCCTCTGGGCCGGACCGACGCGCGACTGCGAATTGTGTCCCACAAGGTCACCGGCTTCCGCCACTACGGTGCGATCATCACTCCGGACGGGGCCGAAACGGAGAGCCTGCCGATCCTGGTCTACCTCCACGGGGGCGAGAACGGCGTGTCCACCGACGAAGCGCGGATCTTCGCGTTCGGACTCGGGGAAGAGCTCGTGGGCGGGTTCGTCTACGTGCTGCCGTCCTACCGCAGCGAGACGCTCCACCACGGCGAGGCCCGATGGGTATCCGAAGGGCCCGCGAGCCCGTGGGATTACGATGCGGACGACGTGATCGCGCTGGTCAACGTCGCCCTGGCGACCACGCCGGAGGCGAAGCCCGACGCATACCGCATCATCGGCGGCAGCCGCGGGGGCGCGGTGGCGAAGCTCACGGGGATCCGGGACCCGCGAGTCGAACGTATCGTCAGCTTCTTCGGACCGACCGACTTCTTCGACGACTGGGTGCGCGATATCGTCCGTGAAGCTGCGCTGCGCATGCCCCGAGACCTGACCGGCGTCGCCCACTTCGACTCGACCGTGGTGCAGCCCTACGTTCGTGGAGAGATCTCCCTCGCCCAGGCTCGAATGGAGCTGGCGCGCCGGTCTTCGGTCCTGTTCGTCGCTGACATTCCGCCTCTCCAGGTCCACCACGGCACGATCGACGAGGTCGTATCCGTCTCGCAGGCCGAATCGATGAGGCGCGCGATGGAGTCCATCGGTCGGGTTCGCCCGGACTTCGAGCTCCACATCTACGAGGGGGGAGGCCACGACTTCCTGTCGTTGCGGGACGCGATCCCACGCGCCGCGGAGTTTTTGACGCGAGGACTGGGGTCGGTGGTGGCGGGCTCCCTAAGACACGCGCGCCACTCTCCCAGGCGGCCCGTCGCGAAGCCTAGCCGCGACGTATCCGGCTATCGACTGCTCGAGCCAGCCTCCTGGCCCGGGCCGCAGGCGGCGATCAAGAAACCCGATGTGTCCGCCCTGTTTCGTTAACAGCAGCGTCAGGTTCGCACGTCGGCGCATGGCGGCCAGCGGTAGCGCGGCTCCGGGAACGATCGGGTCGTCCTCGGCATGGACGATGAGAACGGGAACCGCGACCGAGTCCAGGAACCGGGCGGCGCTGCAACGCGCATAGTAGTCCGCGGCGTCGCGGAAACCGTGGAGCGGCGCAGTCAGGAGGTCGTCGAATTCGCGCAAGGTGCGCGCGCGGAGCACGGCAGTCGGCACGAGCTCCGGGAATCTCGTCGCCTTTTCCAGAGCCTTGGCCTTGAGGCTGCGGAGGAATCTTCGCCCATAGAAACGGATGGAGCCCTGATCGAGCACCTCGGCGCTTCTGGCGAGGTCGTAGGGCACGGAGACGGCCACCGCCGCTTCCAGACCGTCGGCCGTTCTCCTTTCGGCCCGTCCGAGCAGGTTGAGCAGGGCGTTGCCTCCCAGCGAGAATCCGACCGCCGCGAGAGGGAGGTCGGGGTAGCGATCCGCCATCCAGTCCAGCACGAGTTCGATGTCCTCCGTATGTCCGGAGTGATAGGACGAGGGAAGACGGTTGGGTTCGCCGCTGCACGAACGAAAATTCAGGGCAACGGCCTGCACGCCGATGGCCGAGAGCGCCTCGCTCGTCGATACCATGTAGCCGGAGCCGGCGCTCCCTTCCAAGCCGTGGAGGAGCAGGCAGGCGCCGGACGGCTCGCAGGGTCCGCACCATAGATCGAGGTCCACGAAGTCGCCGTCCGGCGTGTCCAGCCGGACACGCTCGTAGCTAGGTCGGCGCCGGGAGCGCAGCAGCTTGGCTCCGACGGTCTGGACGTGCGGATTACCCAGTCCGGGCGGGGCCGTGAAGGGCTGCGGTCCCGTTCGTTCTCGTCGGCGCCGCACTCCGCGGGCGCGAACGTTCAGCCTGCGGATTCCTCTTCTCCGGATAGGGCGCGGCTACCTTGCCCAGGGTCTCCTCTCGAAGTAGCTCTTCGTCTCCTTAACAACCACCGGCGCCAGCATGAAGAGCGCTATCAGGTTGGGCCAGATGACGATGGCCAGCATGAGATCGCCGAGCGCCCAGACCACCGCCAGGGTACCCGCTGCGCCTCCGAAATGGGCGATGAGGAAGAGCCATTTGTACGGCACGACCGCCTTCGCGCCCAGCAGGTAGTATGCGCAGCGGTCGCCGTAGTAGCTCCACGCGACGGCTGTCGAGACGCCGAAGAGTAGGACGCCCACGAGGACGATGTAGTGCCCCCAGTCGCCCAGCGGACTCAGTCCGTTTCTGAACGCCTGTGCGGTAAGCGGGGCCCCGCTCTCCACGGCGTCTCCGTAGAGGGAGGTGTGGACGGTTCCGTTCGCGGAGACCGCCTCGCCGCGATCCGGGTAGAAGATGCCGGTGAAAGGCATGGTCTGGTCCTCGTCGACGTAGATCGTCTCGACGGCGACCTCGTGCCAGGCCAGGCTCGCTCCGACTCCCTCCACCTGCGCTCCGTTCGCGAAGCCGATCTGAGCGGGCGCCTCGCCGGCCGTGACGCGGCCGCCGTCGCTCTCGACCACGTAGGAGACATCGCCGCCGCCCAGGGTGATCTCGGTCGGGAAGCGAGCGGTGTGCGACCCGGTCATGACGATCACCAACCCGGTGAGCGTGCAGATGACGATAGTGTCGATGAACGGCTCCAGCAACGCCACCACGCCCTCCGAGACGGGCTCGTCGGTCTTGGCGGCCGCGTGCGCGATGGGCGCCGAGCCCTGGCCGGCTTCGTTCGAGAAGAGGCCGCGCCGCACGCCCCACATGAGGGTGACGAGGAAGACGCCGGTGCCCACGCCCGCGATGCCCGCCTTCGGGTTGAAGGCCTCGGCGAAGATGGAAGCGAACGCGCCCGGCACCGCGCCGAGATTGAAGAGGATGATGAGCAGAGCCCCGGCGACGTAGATCGCGGCCATGACCGGAGCGAGAATGGACGTCACCCGACCGATGCGCGAGATGCCGCCCAGGATCACCAAACCTACGACAGTGGCGGTGAGGAGGCCGACGAGTTCCACGGGAGTTCCGAAGGTGGTGTTGATCTGGTCGGCGACCGTGTTAGCCTGGACCGCGTTGCCGGTGAGGAAGGCGGTCAGTCCGAGCATCACCGCGAAGAATATCGCCACCGGCTTCCACCTCGATCCCAGACCGCGCTCGATGTAGTACATGGGACCGCCGGCGACCGTCCCGTTCTCGTCGGTGATCCTGTACTTCTGGGCCAGCGTTACCTCCGAATACTTGGTCGCCATGCCGAGGACCGCCGTGACCCACATCCAGAAGAGGGCTCCCGGTCCCCCGTAGTGGATGGCGAGCGCCACGCCGGCGATGTTGCCGATGCCGACCGTCGCCGAAAGCGCCGTGGTCAGGGCCTGGAAGTGAGAGACGTCTCCGGGATCGTCGGGGTCGTCGTACCTCCCGGTCGTGACGCCGAAGCCGTGACCGAGGCGGGAGATCTGGACGAAGCCGGTACGTACGGTCAGGTAGAAGCCGACACCGAGCAGGAGGATCACCATCAGCGGCACGGTCTCGCCGTTTATCGACGGGCCGATCTGCACGATCCAGCGGTCCGCCCATGCGACCATCGAAGAAAAGGCGCCGGTCAGAATCTCGGAGAAGGAGGCATCCATGAAATTTGCTGTTTCGAGGGGAAGGACGGAGGCTAATCTTCGCCTCCGACAGGTGGGAGTGCAAGGGTGGAGCGGGTTCGGTGTGCAGGGCCTGCTGAGGAAGAGGTGGCACGGACATGCAACTGCACGCGGGCTGTACACCCGGTGTAACGCAGGAAGTTGCCTCCGGCACCGGGAACACATCATGACCAGCGCGCAAGACTCCTGGACCTGCCCCGCTTTCACGGGCGGTTGGTTTTTGGGTTGATGGTGTCTGATATGGTTTCCTTTCTCTTCCCTCCAACGGTGGAGAGGGGTAACGAGCTACCCCGACGAAGCGAGCAGGCCGGAGAAGCCCAGAGGGCTTCGGCCGCCCCGGCGCTGCAGGTTCGCTTCACGCCGGACCGGCCGAGTTCTGTCTGGGGGAAGGACGGCCCTGAACACCCCGGCGTGGCGGTCGGCAGGTCGGCAGGAAACGCAGATCGTGCAGTCCTGTATAACTTTAGATGATCAGCTACGTGACTCAGGCTTCATGTGCTCCGCCCGCCCGGCGTACGAACCGAGGAACGAAAGAACGCACACGCGAGCGAGGGTAAGACACGAATGAGCGAGAGAGCGACTTTGGCCGCGCCCCGCCGCAGAGGTCGGGGTCCCACGCCTGAGGAGGCCCCCTCCTCCTACCGGGTCGCGGATCTCTCCCTGGCGGAGTGGGGCCGCCACGAGATCAGGCTGGCGGAAAAGGAGATGCCCGGGCTCGTGGCCGCCCGCGAACGCTACGCGCCTTCGAAGCCGCTGGCGGGTTTCAAGGTGGGCGGCTCGCTCCACATGACCGTGCAGACCGCCGTGCTCATCGAGACTCTGGTCGAGCTCGGGGCCGATGTGCGTTGGGCGTCCTGCAACATCTTCTCGACCCAGGACCACGCGGCGGCGGCGGCGGTGGTCGGGCTGCGCGGCAGCGAGACCGCCCCGGCAGGCGTCCCCGTCTTCGCCTGGAAGGGCGAGACCCTGGAGGAGTACTGGAGCTGCACGGAAGAGATGCTGACCTGGCCGGACGGCTCAGGTCCCGATCTCCTCGTGGACGACGGCGGCGACGCCACCCTTCTCCTACACGCGGGCGTGAAGAGCGAGCTCGAGGGCGAGCCGCCTGTGGAAGATCTCGACAGCGAAACGGAACTCGGCGTGGTCGCCCGTCTGCTGGCGCGCACACTTATCAGCGATCCGGGCAAGTGGAGGCGCGTCGCAGGCTCCGTGCGCGGAGTCAGCGAGGAGACCACCACCGGGGTCCACCGCCTTTACGCGATGGCCGAGACCGGAGAGCTTCTCTTTCCCGCGATCAACGTCAACGACTCGGTTACGAAGTCGAAGTTCGACAACCTCTACGGCTGCCGGCACTCGCTCGTGGACGGCCTCAACCGCGCCACCGACGTCATGCTCTCCGGCAAGCTCGCGGTCGTCTGCGGTTACGGTGATGTGGGGAAGGGATGCGCACAGGCGCTCAGAGGGCAGGGCGCCAGGGTCGCCGTTACCGAAATCGATCCCATCTGCGCGCTCCAGGCTGCGATGGAGGGCTACCGGGTGGTCCGCCTGGCGGAAGTGCTCGACGAGGGCGATATCTTCATCACCGCCACCGGCAACCGCGACGTGATCACCGCCGAACACATGGCGCGGATGAAGGACCAGGCCGTGATCGCGAACATCGGCCACTTCGACAACGAAATCGACATGGCCGGACTCGCGGCGATCGACGGCGTCGTCAAGACCGAGATCAAACCCGAGTACCACGAATGGAGCTTCCCCGACGGCCACTCGGTACTGATTCTGGCGGAAGGGCGTCTGATGAACCTGGGTTGCGCGACCGGTCACCCCAGCTTCGTCATGTCGGCCAGCTTCACCAACCAGGTGCTCGCGCAGATCGAGCTGGCCACCAACCCGGCGGCCTATCCGCGCCCGGAGGTCTACGTCCTGCCCAAGCACCTCGACGAGGAGGTTGCGCGTCTGCATCTCGACAAGGTGGGCGCTCGCCTCACCGAGCTCACCGACGAGCAGGCCCGATACCTCGCCGTTCCCAGGGAAGGACCCTTCAAGCCCGACTGGTACAGGTACTGACGGCCCGACGCGGAACCGAAGGTTCGCTCGTGAAGCCTCTGCGGACGTCCCCGCAGGCTACGCGAGCCGCGACCTACTCCACGTAGACCGTCTTCACGTTGGCGAACTCGGTGATCCCCAGCGGCGAGAGCTCTCTTCCGTAGCCGCTCTCCTTGATGCCGCCGAAGGGAAGGTTCACAACCGATTCCACAGCCCGGTTGACGAAGCAATTGCCGGCTTCGAGCCGTTCGCGGGCGATGCGCTCGCCGCGCTCCAGGTCGCTGGTGAATACCGACGCCCCCAGACCGAAATCGGTGTCGTTAGCGATGCTGACGGCGTCTTCCTCGTCTCGCGCGCCGATGGTGACCGCGACCGGTCCGAAGAGCTCCTCCTCGTAGGCGGCCATGCCCGGCCCGACCTCGGCGAGGAGCGTGGTCGGATACCAGGCGCCGCGCGGGTCCGGCGGTCCACCGCCCAACCGCGGACGGGCGCCCTTCGCGACCGAATCCGACACCTGCTTGTGCAGCTCGTCTCGCAGATCGATCCGCGCCATGGGTCCGATATCGGTGGTCGGCTCGAGCGGATCGCCCAGGCGCATCTCACGAAGGCGGGACGCCAGCGCGGCCTCGAAGCTGTCGCGCACCTTGTCGAGCACGATGATCCGCTTGACAGCGATGCAGCTCTGCCCGGCGTTGCGCATTCGTCCCCAGGTCACAGCTTCCACCGCGTGGCCCAGGTCGGCGTCCTCGAGCACGATGGCGGGATCGCTCCCGCCCAGCTCCAGCACGCACTTCTTCACCGCCCGCCCGGCCTTGGCGGCGACGGCCCGGCCGGCCCGTACGCTGCCCGTCAGACTCACGGCTCTGATTCTGGGGTCCGCGATGAGCGAACCGGTCGTCTCGTCGTCGCAGAAGAGGTTGGTGTAGACGCCCTCGGGAAAGTCCGCTTCCTGAAAAAGACGAGCAAGCGCGAGGGCGCAGCCGGGCACGGACGGAGCGTGCTTGACGACCACGGAGTTGCCGAGGGCGAGGGTCGGCGCCGCAAAGCGCACCACCTGCCAGAACGGGAAGTTCCAAGGCATGATGCCGAGGACGGGACCGATGGGACGGTAGCACCAATAGCTCCTTGTCGCTGCGGTCGGCGCTTCGACGGCATTGAGCATCGCCGCTGCGTTGTCGGCGTAGTAGTCGCAGCAGTCGGCGCACTTGTCGATCTCACCTACGCCCTGAGTCACCGGTTTTCCCATCTCGACCGCCATGAGTCGCGAGAGCCGGCCGCGCTCCCTCCGCAGAAGGCGTGCGAGCTCGCCGAGAAACCTCGCGCGATAGGCGAACCCACCCCGGCTCCAGTCCTCATAGGCCCGTTGCGCCCGAGCGATGCGCCGCTCGACCTCGGTCGGGCTAGCAAGCGGATGTTCCGAAATCGTCCTGCCCGTGCTTGGGTCTACCGCCCTGAACACGAGATCGAAGCTCTCAGGACGGTGATCGAGACCAGGAGGACGCGGCATCCGGTCCACGCTCGACCTCGGTCCGTGCCCGTCCGTCGCCAATCGGATACCGCCTCGGATCTGGCCAAGTGCGGAGTCGGCGAAGCGTCCGGGTGATCTCGACGAATTCTCCGTCCCTCCTGAATCCGTCCCAGACCGGATCGTTGAAGACGCTGAAGAGCTCCGGTTCGCCTCGGTCGAGACTCTGCCGGAGGTATTCGACGGCCCTTTCCCGATCTCCCGCACCCGCATACGCCCGGGCCAGCTCGATCCTTCTAACCGCACCGGGAGCGTCGGCCTCGACCTCCAGCAGCCGCTCGACCTCCCATTCCCAGTAGGCGTCGTCGCCGCGTTCGTCCACATCGACGAACATCGCGTCGACCTCTTCGGCGCTCGGCGCTCCGTCCACACCGCTCGCGCTCCATTCGACGAGCACTTCGCCGAGCTCGCCCACTTCCACAAACGAGGATGCCACGTTGGCGACCAGCAATTTCCACGCATCTCCGGCAGCCCCGTCGCCCGACTCCGTCACTTCGCGCAGACGGTCGGCCGCTTCGCGGAACTCCCCGGTCCGCGTCAGCCAGATGGCTTCCCGCACGCGTCGGTCGCGGGTAGGAGGCCGGCTGGGCGGGCCTTCGCCGGAGGAGCCTTCGGCATCGGGTCGGGATGGGTCCCCATACCCGGCGCCGACGAAGGCCGCGAGCCGATCCGCGAGCGGGCGACCCAGTCCGGTCACGCCCTCGAAGAGAACGGTGTCGAACGCCGATACGTCGATGGTCACCACCTCGGGATCCATGCCCGCCGGCTCGTCGGCGTACCGGAAATCGACCGCACCTTCGGCGACGGCGGTACGGGCATCTTCACCGAGCGTTCGAGCGACCAGGGAGTGAACTTCGCGGACTTCCGGAATCCATGGAGCCGTGCTGAAGGCCCGCCCGGCGTCGCCCATGATCTCCAAACCCTCCACGTGATCGATCTCGCCGTCCTCCAAAGCGCTCAGCAGGAGCGACGCGGCCCGACCCGCGAACGCCGGCGCGAACGAGGAATCGCGGCGGATCGACTCTTCGAAGTGCCGGGTCGCCGTAGCCAGGGATTCGTCGTCGCCCCTGCGGTATGCGCTTACGCCTCGGAGATAGTGCTCCGCGGAGCCGGGATCGATTTGCTCGCGATTCGCGGCCAGCCAACGGGGTCCGTTCCTTTCGGTGGGAGGTTCGACTGCGGCGAGAGCCGGTTGGGCGGGCGGGGTCCCGTTGAGAACCGCGTCCATGCGATGCGCGGCCTGCGCCGCCACCAAGCTCTGAAAGGAGAGCGGGTCCATGCCGGCGGTATCGATGGTGAAGCCGTCGATCTGGGTGTCGCTCGCTGCGTGGATGATGCGAACGGTCGCTCTGAGGACGGAGTCGGAGCGGTTCACCGATCCTTCGACCAGCGCGTCCACGCCCAGGTCCCGTCCTATGCTGGGCGCGGAGGCGAGAACGGTGTCGTAGCGCGCGACCGACATCCGCGACACCACCCTGAGCCCGTCCACCTGTCCCATGTGCATGGAAAGCTCGTCGTGCATCCCCGACCCGAGGTAGGCGAGGCTCGCGTCAGGCGAATTGTCCCGGATGGGCAGTACCGCTAGGGAGGTGACGGGTTCGGCGGGGTCATACGCCGTGGGAGCGACCGCGCCTCCGTTTCCGTCCTCCGATAGGGTCAGCATGTCGTTGCTTTGGAGCCAGAGCGCCGCTCCTCCCGCCACCAGCACGCTGCCGACGAGCAGCGCCAGGCGCGGAAGTGCGGAGTCGTGTGCCAGGGTAGCGGTGCGCTTGAAGCCGCCGCGGGTGAGGTCGAAGAGCCATGAGAGGGCTGCGGCGGGAGGGAAGGCGAGCGCCACCGCGATGACGAGGATCCTGAGCGCACCGTCGCCCAGACCGAAGGCGGGCAGGACGATTTCGCCGAGCTGGAGGAGGACCCACGCGACGGCCACGTACGCTATCAAGAACGGGCCCAGTCTCCTGCGCCGAAGCTCGGCGAGGAAGGTTGCGAAGGCCCCCGGATGCGCGTCTCTGGCTCTGGGTCGTTCCCGGTCGTTCACATGCTTTCTCCGATTGGAGGCTTGCTCAATTTCGTCCAACCGGGGCGCGTCCGCCAGTAACGGCGCGGCCAGGCGCGGAAGCTGCGCCCAAGCTCGGTCCTTGCCGCCGGATGGTCATCCTCCAGACACTTGGGACCTGCCAATGCTGAAATCCGTGGGCGGTGCCGCGAAGCCCGGTTCGATGTAGGTTGTGGCCATGAGAATCAGCTATCTGGATGGCCCGAGGCTGCGTCGCACCCTCCTGGCTGCCAGCGCTCACGCTCAGGAGAGCCGCCGCGAGCTCAATCGGATCAACGTCTTCCCGGTACCCGACGGCGACACCGGCACCAACCTCGCCCTCACCCTTCGTTCGGTCGAGGCTCATCTGCGCCGCTTCGCATCCCCGTCGGTGTCGGATGTGGCTCGCCGGGCGGCCGAGGGAGCGGTCATCGGCGCCCGCGGCAACTGCGGGATGATGCTCGCGCACTTCCTCAACGGCTTCGCCGCTTCCCTCGAGGGCGACGAACGGGCGCAGGCCCTCAAGGTAGCGCACGCTCTCAAGCGAGGGTCGGCCAACCTCTACGCGGCGCTCGACAAACCGGTCGAAGGCACCATGCTCACCGTGGTGCGCGAGGCTGCGGAGGTCGCGGTCGCTTCGCGGGCGGAGGATATCGCCGACCTTATGGAGGAGGTGCTCGCCGAGGCGAGGGCGTCTCTGGCAAGGACTCCCGATCTCCTGCCGGTGCTTAAGAAGGCCGGTGTCGTGGACGCCGGAGCCACGGGCCTGGTCAGGCTCCTCGAAGGAGCGGTCGGGTTCATCGACGGAAGCGTGGAGGCCGCCGTCGGTTCGGGCGCCGGCCGGGCGTTCGGGCCGGAAGAGGAGAGCGCCGCGGTCGCGGATGCGCTTCCGGAACAGACCGGCGCGGCGGCCGTCGAGTATCCGTCCGACAGCGAGCGTTACCGGTACTGCACGGAAGGGATGGTGCGCGGCGCCGGGTTGCCTTCCGAGCGCGATGTCCGGGATGTTCTGCGTGCCATGGGCGACTCGATTATGGTGATCCGCGCGGGCTCGGTGCTCAAGGTTCACATACACTCCGACGACCCTGAAGGAATCTTCGGTTACCTCGGCAAGCTGGGCGACCTCGTCACCCGCAAGGCGGAGGACATGCACCTTCAGCACGCCACCGTCCGCGCCGCCGGCGGGCACGGGACGGGGCTCGCCCGCCGCCCTGTGGCGGTGGTGACCGACACCGCCGCCGATCTGCCGCCCGAGGTGATCTCGGCGCACGGCATCCATGTGACGCCGCTGCTGCTCATCGGTTCCGACAGGACCTACCGGGACGGCATCGACCTCACCTCGGAAGAGTTCCACCTGCGACTGGCGGAAGAGACCGGAAGGCTCCCGACCACCAGCCAGCCCACCCCGGGAGACTTCAGAACCATCCTCGCACAGGCGGCCGAGGACGGCGAGACCGTCATCGCGGTCTTGCTCGGCTCGACGCTCTCGGGAACGATGCAGTCGGCCTTAGCGGCCGCCGATCTCCTGGACACGCCGGTTCTGGTGGCCGATTCGCTCGGCGCGAGCCTGCTGGAGGGGTTGATGGTGCTGCGCGCATGCGAGTGCGCCGAAGCCGGGTGGAAGCCTCGCGAGATCGTGCGCGAGGTCGAGGAGGTGCGCACCAGCTCCGGGATAATTCTCTACGTCGAGACGCTCAGGCGGCTGGTGGCGTCGGGTCGGGTCAGCCCTCACCAGGCGCGTATCGCCGGCCTGCTGGGTCTGAAGCCGATAGTCGAGATCGACCGGGACGGCAAGGTCGCGTCGGCCGGCCGGGGCATCGGGAGACGCCACGCCCGTTCGCAGATGTTCAGGATCCTGTCGAAGCGGCTGGCAGGCAGGGGCCAGAAGCGGGTCCGGTTCGGCGTGGTCCACGTGGGGGTGCCGGAAGTGATCTCCGAGGTGACCCGCGAGATCCGCGAACGGTACGGCGAGGACACCGAGGTTCTGGCGTCGCCGGCTACGCCTACGCTCTCGACACATGTCGGTCTCGGGGCCTGGGGCATCGCCTGGTCGGTGGACGACGGTCCGCCACCGCTCCGCGACGCGGTTTGACGGTCCCGGACCGCCCGTCGCGGCATTCGGATGGCGCCACCTCCGCCGTCGGCGCTAAAGCCGCAGCCGTCTTTCCACCAACAAGGCGCGAGCGGCCTTCTGCGCCGCGCTCGCCCGGATCGGCTCGGCGATCACCAGCGCCGGCTCTCCCGACGAGGGCAGGTGGAGCGCCAGCTTGTCGGTTCCCACCGGTTCGGCGAAGGTCACGGCGGTGCCGTCCTCCAATACGCAAACGGCTTCGCCGGGGAGCGTGAGGCCGGTCACCATCCTACCGTACTCCGCCCATGCCTCGAGAGGGTCCGTTCCTTCGGTGGCGATGCGGGGCAGGAGCTTTTCCCGGTAACTGACCGACGCCTTCCGGTACCCGTCGGGATTCGCGGTCTTGAGCGTGCGCAGGTTCTCGCGCTGGAGAGGTCTGGGGTCGGGGGCTCCGGTCTCCTCGAGCCGCGCCTCGAGCAGGCGGGTGGCTTCGGCCGCGGGATCGGCCGGAACGGCGGAGGACGCTTCGTCCGTCGTCACGGTCAGGTGTCTCCCGCCGCCCGGCGCACCGTCAGTAACCTCGCGCCATGACGTCGAGGAATTCCGCGTTGGTCGCGGTATTCGACATGTGCTCGGTGAGGAACGGGATCGCTTCCTCGTTGGGCATGGTCGCCAGGAAGTTGCGCAGAATGTGCACTCGGTCGAGCTCGGTTCCGCTAAGAAGCAGCTCCTCGCGGCGGGTTCCGCTCTTGGCGAGATCGATGGCCGGGAATATCCGGCGATCGGCCGAGGACCGGTCGAGGACGAGCTCCATGTTGCCGGTTCCCTTGAACTCTTCGAAGATCAGGTCGTCCATTCGGCTGCCTGTGTCCACGAGCGCGGTGGCCACTATGGTGATCGAGCCGCCGTCCTCCAGGTCGCGCGCGGCGCCGAAGAAGCGTTTCGGGCGCTCGAGCGCCCTGGCGTCCATCCCGCCGCTCATGATGCGGCCCGACTGGGGAAGGATGGCGTTGTGGGCTCTGGCCAGACGGGTAAGCGAGTCGAGCAGGATCACCACGTCCCGCCTGGCCTCGGCGAGGCGGCAGGCCTTGTTGTAGACGACGTCGGCAACCTGAACGTGACGCAGCGGGGGGCTGTCGAAAGTGGAGGCGATCACCTCGCCCTTCACCTTCTCCTTCATCTCGGTCACCTCCTCGGGCCGCTCGTCGATGAGCATCACGATGAGGTGCACGCCGGGATGGTTGTGAGCCACGGCCTGGGCCATCCCGCGCAGAATCGTGGTCTTTCCGGCCTTCGGCGGCGAGACGATGAGACCGCGCTGACCCCGTCCTACCGGAGCGAGCAGGTTGACCATGCGC
The DNA here is from genome assembly GCA_021295815.1 of Gemmatimonadota bacterium. Taxonomy (NCBI): domain Bacteria; kingdom Pseudomonadati; phylum Gemmatimonadota; species Gemmatimonadota bacterium. The sequence goes on from JAGWBQ010000007.1 coordinate 83,139, forward strand.
ATGGCGACGCTTCCGCCCGGCACCTCGAGGTCGATCCGGCGATCGGGGTAGCGGGCGCGCAGGCTCTCGAAGTGGGGGCGATCGTCAGCGCTTCCCGCCGGTCGCCCGTTGACCGTGACGATGCTGGACAGGCGCCGATCGCGATTGCCCGAGGTGCGCCGGGCGACGGTGCCGACGAGCGTGTCGCCGCGTCTGAGCGCGTGGCTCCGGATCAGCCCCCTGCTGACGTAGATGTCGTCGTTGCCCGAGGCGTAGCTCAGTTCCGGATCTCGCAGAAATCCATACCCTTCGGGCAGAATCTCCAGCACCCCCCGTCGCAAGGGACCGATATCGGTGACGCCCGACGATGCGGCGGTGGCGGATGCGCGACGGATTTGATCGACGAGGGCGGGCTTGGACAGCCCGACCGCACCCCGTACCCCGAGCTTCTCAGCGATCCGGTGCAGTTCTCCGACCGACTTGCGTATCAGTTCGGCCCGTTCCAATGCTTGTGATTGCAAGGGTTGGACAAGGTTGGGTCCGTATCTTCCGGGAACCGGCGCCCCAGGGCGGCGTAGCAGGCCCGGGCAGGCTAACTCCGGAAGGGGGACGACCCAGGAATGGCCAGGCACATCCGTACCGGCGCGGGGACCGATCAGCGTGGCGTCAGACACTTGGTAGGATACCATCCCGACTGGCTCCGAAAGATAAAGATAGCGCGTCGCGTCGCTTCGGGGCGCAGGTCGCTCAGGACCCTCCTGGTGAACCGGGAGTCCCCGAAGACTCCTCCGCCGGAAAGGGTGCGCACGCTGATTCAGGCGGGCGATGCCCCGCCTATCGAACTCTGGCTGAAGGATCCGGCTGCGACGGTGCGAAGCATCCGGCTGACCTGCAGGCTGCCTGACGGAGACGAGGAGGTGGAGTACGTGGTGGAATGCGCGGGCGGAGGGGCGAAGGGCCGATGACGAAATCCTCGGCGTGGAGGGTCGTTCAGACCGGCTCCGCGATCGTCACCTACGCCCTCTTTCTGACGAGCGTCTTCATCCCGGCTGCGGTCCCGTCGATCCTGCACCCCGTGCCGCTCTTCCTTGCGCTCGCCGCCACCATGCACCCCTTCCGCGGCGAAAAAGGGCACTCGTGGCTGCTCGGCGTCGCCGGCGTCATCACGTTCGTCACCCTGCTGGCCACCACCGGCACGTTGCTCACCCCGTTCGTGCTGGCTCTGGTGCTGGCCTACGTGCTCGATCCGCTGGTGGACCGGCTCGAGGATCGTCGCGTGCCGCGCTCGGTCGCCATAGTGGTGCTGATGCTGCCCGCCACCGGCCTGCTGGCTCTGGTGCTGGCGGTGTTGCTGCCCTCCGCCATCCGTCAGCTCGGGGGAGTGCTGCAGGACATACCGGCGCTGATCGACCACCTGAGGACGGGAGCTGCCGCCCTCCTCGCCCGCGATCTGCCCCTGATCGACGAAAGCGCCCTCCTCGCCCGGCTGGAAGCCGTCGACGGCGACGCGGTCACCGCCTTCCTCTCGGAGCGGCAGGAGGATCTGCTCCGGTGGCTGTGGACCGGCGTTCTCGGTCTGGGACGCGGCCTGGGCACGTTGTTCACCCTCGTCGGTTTCGCAGCTCTGACCCCGGTCCTCACCTACTACACCCTGCGGGACTGGGATCGGATCACCGAGGCTGCGGCCAACCTCTTCCCGGCCGACCGCCGCGGTCCGGCGCTAGAGTTCGCCAAGGACTGCGACCGCATAATCTCGCGCTACATGAGGGCGCAGATACTAGTGGCGACCATCATGGGAACGCTCACCGGGGGGCTGCTCGCAGTGTTCGGCTTCCCTTACGCGGCGACCCTAGGTCTGGTGGTCGGTGTATTTTCGCTGGTTCCGTACCTTGGAATGATCCTGGGCCTGCTGCCGGCGGTCATCATCGCGCTCACGACCGATTCGGCGGGAACCTCGCTTCTGATCGTGGCCGGCGTCTACGGGGGAACCCAGCTGCTGGAAAGCGCGGTAATAGGGCCTCGCATCGCGAGCGAGTCGGTAGGGCTGCACCCGGTCTGGGTCGTGCTGGCCCTATCCGTCGGCGGGTTCTTTTTCGGCTTCGCGGGTCTGCTTCTGGCGGTGCCCGCGGCAGCCGTGACGAGACTGGTGCTGGTCAGGGCTCTTCAACGTTACCAGGGGACCAGGCTCTACCAGGGCGCATCCGGGGATTAGGGTTGACGGAAGAGCTGCGGGACATCACCATCGTCGGAGGAGGCCCCACCGGTCTCTTCGGCGCCTTCTACGCCGGGATGCGCGGCGTCTCCTGCAGGATAATCGACTCGCTTCCGGAGCTGGGCGGGCAGCTGACCGCTCTCTATCCCGAGAAGTACATCTTCGATGTGGGCGGTTTCACGAAGATTCTGGCCAAGGACCTGGCCTCCGCGCTCATCGAACAGGGCCTTCAGTTCGGGGCCGAGGTCGTGCTCGACAGCCGCCTGGAAGCGCTGGAGCTGGGCGAGGACGGAACGCTCACCGTGCGCACCGAAGACCGGGCCTTCCCCGGAAGGGCGGTGATCGTCGCCGGCGGCAAGGGCGCGTTCATTCCCACCCGTCTGAAGTGCCCGGGCTACGACGAGTTCGAAGGGCGGGGCATAGCCTTCGGCGTACGCGACAAGGAGGTGTACCGGGACCGCAAGGTGGTGGTCGTCGGCGGCGGCGACACCGCCATGGATTTCGTTCTCATGCTCAAGGACGTGGCCGCGTCGCTCACCCTCGTCCATCGCCGTGACGGCTGGCGCGGCTTCTCCGCCTCGGTGCGGGAGATGGAGGAAGCCGAGGCAAGAGGCGAAATCGAGGTGAGGACCTTCCACGAACTCCGCTCCATCGAGGGAAACGGAAGTCTGGAGAGAATCACGATCTTCGACAACCGCAAGGGCAGGGAAGGTCCGGACATAGTGCTTGAAGCCGACGCGATGCTCTCCTGCCTGGGCTTCAAGCCGGACTTGGGACCGATCAAGGAGTGGGGTCTCGAGGTGAAGAAAAACCGGATCGTGGTGGACCAGCTCATGAAGACGAACCGTGCCGGGGTCTTCGCGGCCGGCGACCTGGTCGGCTATCCCGGCAAGGTGGACCTGATAGTCGCGGGTTTTTCGGAGGTAGCGATCGCGGTGAACGGCGCGGTCCGGCATCTCGACCCCAAGGCGCCGTCGAAGGCGGGGCACTCCACCCATCTGAAGGTTTTCAAGGACAAATAGAGCGAGATCACCACGCGGGGCGGCAGCTCCGCAACAGCCGCGGCCACGAGCCGATGAACCCGCGAAGGGTATACGAAGCGATGAGTGAAAACGGTGCGAAGAGGGAGAAGGTCGTGATCATCGGATCGGGCCCTGCCGCCTGGACCGCCGCCATCTATGCGGCCAGGGCGATGCTGGAGCCCTTCGTGCTCGAAGGCGCCGGCAGCCGGACCATGATCCCCGGTGGGCAGCTCATGTTCACCACCGAGGTCGAGAACTACCCCGGCTTCAAGGAGGGCGTGACCGGCCCGGAGCTCATGGGGGAGATGCGCGAGCAGGCTCTGCGTTTCGGAACCCGCGCCGAGTGGGAGGACGTGGTAGGAGTGGACTTCGCGGAATGGCCCTTCAGGCTCCGTACGAGCGGGGGCGGCGAGGTGCTGGCCGACTCGGCGATCGTCGCGACCGGGGCCAACGCCAGGTGGATCGGACTCGCCAACGAGGAACGGCTTGCGCAGTCGGGCGGCGGGGTCAGCGCGTGCGCGGTGTGCGACGGTGCGCTGCCCGCCTTCCGGGATCAGGTGGTGGCAGTGGTGGGAGGAGGTGATTCCGCGATGGAGGATGCGCTCTACCTGACAAAATTCGCCAGGGAGGTCGTCATCGTTCATCGCCGGGACGAGCTTCGGGCCTCCAGGATCATGGCCGAAAGAGCTCTGGCGCACGATCTGATTCGATTCGAATGGAACACCGTGGTGACCGATGTTCTGGGCGAGGAGACCATTGCCGGGCTGCGCCTGCGCGACACCGAGAGCGAAGAGGAGCGCGAGCTTGCGGTCGGCGGACTCTTCGTCGCGATCGGCCACACGCCGAACACCGGATTCCTCGAGGGCGCGCTCGCTCTACGGGAGAACGGGTACGTCGAAACGCCGGAGCCGTGGCGAACCGCGACCTCGGTGCCGGGCGTATTCGCCGCCGGCGACGTCATGGACGACCATTTCCGCCAAGCGGTCACCGCCGCAGGGACCGGCTGCATGGCGGCGCTCGAGGCCGAACGCTGGCTGGCCGCGAGGGAACCCCAATCGAGGAAACTATGAACAACCCCGACCGGCGCGGACCTGCGCCCACCTTCGCCCTCTTCTTTCTTCTGGCGACGATCGTCGCACCCCGACAGAGTCGGGCGCAGGAGGTCGTCGAAAACGACGTCGCGGCCTGGCCGCCCGTGGCCACCTTCTCCATCGTCGGCTACGACCCTGCCACCGGGGAAGCGGGTGTGGCCGTCCAGTCCCGGGTATTCTCGGTCGGGAACGGCGTCATCTGGGGCGAGGCGGGCGTGGGAGTCGTGGCAACCCAGGCGATCGTCGACGTCAGCTACGGTCCCCAGGCCTTGGAGCTGCTCCGGTCGGGAATGACCCCCGCCGAGGCCGTCGAACGAATACTCGCCGACGATCCGGACCCGGATCCGGTTCGCTGGACCAAGGAGGGTCGCCAGTTCTCGATCATGAGCGCCGACGGCGACGTCGCCACCCACACCGGGCCGCGCGCGAGCTCATGGGCGGGCCACCGCATCGGCAGACACTGCTCGGCTCAAGGTAACATTCTGACGGGTTCCGCCGTGGTAGACGACATGGTCGCGGCTTTCGAGGAAACCGAGGGTCATCTCTCGCTCCGTCTCCAGGCCGCTCTCGAGGCCGGGCAGGCGGCCGGTGGCGACACCCGCGGCATGCAGTCAGCCGCGATGCTCGTCGTCAAGGAGGACGGCGGCGTCTGGCTCAACAACGACGTGGTGCTCAGGCTTCAGGTCGACGACCACGAAGCACCCATCGCCGAGCTGCGCAGACTCGTCGAAATGGCGGCGGCGCAGCGGGAACGGAGGCGGGGTCGGTGAGCGCCGTCCCCTCCCTTGCCGGCAAGGCCGCGCTGGTCACCGGAGGAACTCGTGGCATCGGCTACGCCATCGCCGACAAACTCGCGGAGGCGGGGGCCCGGGTGGCGGTGGGCGGACGCAGCCCTGGAACGGCCCGCTCGGCGGCCGAGCGTATGGGGCGGGGGACGGTGGCGCTGGTCGCCGACCTCGCCCGGGCGGCTGAGTGCGACCGGCTCGTGGAAGAAGCGGCGGACGCTTTGGGCCGACTCGACATTCTGGTGAACAACGCCGGCGTGGGCCACTTCAAACCGGTGAGCGAGCTCTCCGCCGAGGAGTGGAACGCCCAGATCGACCTCAACCTGAGCGGTGTCTTCCACACCTCCAAGGCCGCCCTTCCTCACCTCGGCGCAAGCGGCGACGGACACATCGTCAACATCGGCTCGCTCGCGGGCCGGCACGCGTTCGCGGGCGGAACCGCCTACAACGCCAGCAAGTTCGGCCTGACGGGGCTCACCGAGGCGATGATGATGGACGTGCGCTACGACGGCGTGCGCGTCAGCATCGTCATGCCCGGGAGCGTAGCGACCGAGTTCGGAGGACGCCCGCCCGGAGCGGGTGCCGACTGGCGCCTCACCGCCGCCGACTGCGCGGACGCCGTGCTCCACATCGTCGGCTACCCGCATCAGGCGCACGCCAGCCGGATCGAGCTGCGGCCGAGCGCGCCGAGACGGAGGTAGGGGCGGCCATGACGATTGCGATTCAGGACGCTGTCGCTTCCCTCTTCCAGATCGCGGTCGAGGGCCTCTGATTATCCGAACTCGGGGACCGCGACACCCGCCGACGGGGTATCCTTCCACCCCCGTACCGCCATCAAGGGCGACCTGCGGCCGCTACCGCCGCGGCAGCCGGCGACCATCCGCCTAGCCGCGCCCGCGACCGCCGGGGACCGGAAGATCCCTCGAACGCCTGACCGGCACCACCAATCGAAAGATGACCGACTACAGGATCGAACGCGACTCCTTGGGGGAGATGAGGGTCCCGGCCGACGCCCTCTACGGCTCGCAGACCCAACGGGCGGTCGAGAACTTCCCCATCAGCGGGCGGCGCTTCGGGCGAAGGTTCATCGAGGCTCTCGGGTTCGTCAAGTGGGCGGCCGCAGAAGCGAACGCCGAGCTGGGTCTCATCGAGGAAGGCGTGGCGCGGGCGATCGCCGAGGCCGCCCTGGCGGTGGCGGAAGGTGCCCACGACAAGGAGTTCGTTCTCGACATCTACCAGACGGGTTCCGGGACCTCGTCGAACATGAACGCGAACGAGGTGATCGCCCGCCTCGCCTCGCGGGCGGCCGGGAAGGCGATCCACCCCAACGATCACGTCAACTTCGGACAGTCTTCCAACGATGTGATCCCCACGGCCATGCACGTGGCCGTCCGACTGGAGATCGACGGGCTTCTCGTTCCCGAGCTCGATCTCCTGGGTAGAAGCCTCGCGGCGAAGGCCGAGGAGTTCGACGGGATCGTCAAGTCGGGACGCACGCATCTCATGGATGCGACACCTGTTCGGCTGGGCCAGCAGTTCGGCGGATACGCGGCCCAGGTTACCAAGGGCCTGACTCGTGTGAAGCGGGCCGCCGAGGAGCTCGACGAACTCGCTCTCGGAGGAACTGCGACGGGAACCGGCATCAATACCCATCCCCGGTTCGCCCGCACCGCCCTGAAGCGGCTCGCGAGCCGTACCGGGACGGAGTGGCGCGAAGCCGACGACCATTTCGAGGCCCAGGGAGCCAAGGACGCCGCCGTGAACGTCTCAGGTTCGCTGAACACCCTGGCCACGAGTCTTATCAAGATCGCCGACGACCTTCGCTGGCTCGGATCCGGTCCGACTTCGGGACTGGCGGAGATCGTGCTGCCCGCGGTGCAGCCCGGATCGTCGATCATGCCCGGCAAGGTGAACCCGGTGATGAGCGAGGCGCTGATGATGGTGTGCGCGCGGGTCATGGGGAATCACCATACGATCACGATCGCCGGCAGCCGCGGCAATTTCGAGCTCAACGTCATGATGCCGGTGCTGGCGCATGCGCTTCTCGAATCCGTCACCGTACTGGGGAACGCGGCCTCCGCCTTCCGGACTCGGTGCATCGACGGGATTCGCGCCGACGAGGCCCGCATCCGACAGCTGCTCGAGCGCAATCCGGCCGTGGCGACCGCCCTCAATCCCTACATCGGATACGACGCGGCGGCGACGGTCGCGAAGGAAGCGGCGGCTCGCGGCGTCAGCGTGCGCGAGGTGGTTCTGGAACGCGGACTCGTCCCGCCCGATCAGGTTGACGACGCGCTCGACGTGCGGGCGATGACCGAGCCGGGGCTGCCGGAGTTAGGGACCCCGGATTCCGGGTCGGTGCCCTAATGACGCGGCGATCGCGCACGGCTCCCGCGATGGGTCTCTGGTGGGCGGTTTCAGCTTCCGGCTGCCAGGATGCATCGGAGAACGGTGCGCACCCGGGCGTCGATGTGGACGCTGAGGCGGTGGTAGTCACCGAGTCCGACGGGGTGAGAAACGCTCGGATCGCGGACCTGAATTCCCTGGAGCTCCCGGAATTCGAACTGACACTGCTCTATTCCACACTCGGCTACCTTGACCTGGTCGAAGTCGTCGGGGCGGTACTATTGCCTGATTCGTCGCTGGTTGTCGCTGATCGGGTCGCTCCCAACCTGACCTTCCTAGGTCCGGACGGGGAGCTTCGATCTCAGGTCGGCAGGGAAGGAGAGGGTCCGGGCGACTACTCCGATATCGCACGGATCGGGGTGGCCACCGATCACTCGCTGTTCGTGTACGACAGGGCATTGCGACGCCTCACGTTTCTGGATTGGACGGGAAACGTCGTCAACGAGCGGCGGACCGGTTGCATGGGAGAAGTCGTTCCCCTCGCCCAAGTGAACAATGAGGGATTCATCGGCGTTCTCGAGACGCGACCGGTCCTCCCGCCAGGTGTGCAGCGCGGTCCCCTGTTCCTGATCGCGTGCAGCGGCACCGACGGATCTTTCGACACCTTGGGGGAGTGGCATGGCAAGGAGCGATACGTAACTTCGACCCAGCAGAACTGGGTCGCGGTAGGGTTTGGCCGGACAGCATTGTACGACGGGAGGGGAGTCCATTCCATCGTCGGCACCAACGACTCCTTGAATTTGACACGCTTCCGGGGATCGGCGGTGCATACCCAGATCCGTGGCGGTGTTCCTATCACCCGTATCGTCACCCCGCAGGAACGCGAGGAGTGGACGAATCTGTTCCTGAGCTCGATCCCGGAGGTGGCTCGAACTGGCTACCGATCGCAAACCGAGGTGCGGGATACCTATCCGGCTGTTGGGGCTGTCAAGGTCGATGCCGGCGGCCGGATCTGGGTCGGTGACTATGCGAAGCTGTCAGGTGAGAGGCGGTTGTGGTCGGTCATCGGGGTGGACGGCACGCCCATCGGTTCCGTTCGTCTCCCGGTCTTTCATCCGGAATGGTTTACCTTCAACAATGGCACTTTTACGGGACGAGTCCCCGTGGATTTTGAAGTCACCATCCCGAGCCCGCTGCATGAGTTGCTGGACATCGCAGTCGACCGAATCGCTTTGCTGCGCAAGGATGACTCGGGGGCGGAGTTCGTGGAGGTATACGAGATCGGGGTGCCATAGGGCTTGAAGCCTTGATTTCCGCCATTCCAAGAGGCTTTATCGGTCATTTCAGCAGATCTCTTCCAGCAATCGAGCCCGTCGATGACGGCTCCGTCCTTGATTCCCGGAGCAATCCGCGCGGGTCCTCCCGAGCGTGGATCCTCATGTCCATGCCCCTCGAGCGAGACGCCGCTCTCGGTGCTCGTGAGGGTTTCGCCTTCGCCGAGTGCCGCTAGAAGATCGGTATCGGAAAGAGGCGGATCTTCGCCGCTCGCTCCATGTAGCGAGCAGTATAGGCTCTGATGTGGCGGCCCCTTCCGAAGATCTCGAGCATCTCGAGCTCCTGGGGCGCGACCACGGAGAGATAGTCCAGACCGCCCGGCAAGGGCATCTCGTCCAGATAGACCGTCGGCTCGACCGCCCTTCCGCGAATCCGGAGGCAGGTCGAGTTAATGAACGAGCCCGGACAGGGTGTCGGGAAGGTCAGGACGCGGCTCTCGATCAGTTCCAGGACGGTTCCTTGATGCGCGAAGGCCAGATCCTCGCGCTCGAAGGCCCGCACGGTCGTCGCGGTCGCCTTGCGGCGTGACCGGAAGCGGTCCACCACGATCTCCAACCCTTCGAGCAGGATGGGTTGCGGCTTGAGCTCGATCGTGACGTTCACCCCAGGCTCGATCTCGCCCTCCCAGACGAGATCGGCGTAGCCGATAAGCGAGACCTCGAATCTGACCGTGCCCGAGTCCGCGAGCTCGATCGGAAAGTTGCCGCGCTCGTCGGTGAGGACGCCCCACTTGGCACCGTTGAGCGTCACGAGAGCCGCGACGAGGGGCGTCCCGTCGGATTCGTCCACAACTCTTCCCACGGCGACGAATCCCGTCTCCGGCTGGGGAGGATCCTGCGCGGAGAGCGCCCCGACCGCCCCGAGGGCGAGGAAGGGCACGCATGCCAAGACGAAGGCTGCGAGCTTTCGTGCCGGCGAAACGAGGGCCGTCGTCCTCAGGCCGCCCTTGGCGAGGTTCCGGACCGGCCGCTTCACCGTCCCGTTTCCGGGTGTTTCGATCCGCTCCATATCAAGGACCTAACCCGCGGGTCGGGTCCGGTTCCGAGCGGACAACAAACTCGGGTCGTCGGGGGTCATGGAGACGGGATTCCGGGTGGGCGGAGTGGGATCCGCGTTGACCGATCGCGACCCTTAGGGCAGATTGCAGCCATGAACGATTCCAGACCTGTCGACGGCGACGAACTCGGTGCGCACGTCTCGTCCTCGGGCGGGGTCGACAAATGCCCGGGCCGTTCGGCGGAGATCGGCGGTGGCGTCCTCCAGCTCTTCACCAAGGTTCCGCGCTTCTGGAGGGAACCGAAGCTGAAACCGGGCGTTCCCGACGCCTTCAGAGCGGCTCGCGCGGAGCATGGCGTCACCGCTGCGGTCTCTCACGACTCCTACCTGATCAACCTCGCCTCTCCCAAGCCCGACCAGTGGGCGAAGTCCATGGTGTCGTTCAAGGCCGAGCTCGAACGCTGCAGGCTTCTGGGCGTGGAGTTCATAGTCACTCACCCCGGCAACGAGACCGAAGGCGATCACCTCCGAGGCATTGAGAAGAACGCCCGCGGAATAGCCGAATGCCTTGAGGATGTTCCAGGCGAGACCAGGGTGCTCCTCGAGCTCACCGCAGGCTCGGGCAACAGCGTGGGCGGCAGCTTTGAGAACCTGCGGGCCATCATCGACCATCTTCCCGCGGCGGCGGCCCGTAGGGTCGGCGTCTGCTTCGACACCTGTCACGCCTACTCGGCGGGTTACGATCTCGTGGGTGACTACGAGGGCGTCTGGGCGGAGTTCGACGACGTGCTCGGTCTCGACCTGCTCGAGCTCCTGCACATGAACGACTCCAAGCATCCCTTCCGCTCGCATCGCGATCAGCACGAACACATCGGGAAGGGCACGTTGGGCGATGCGCCCTTCAGGAAGATCATGCTCGACGAGCGACTCGCCAGAGTGCCGAAGATACTGGAGACGCCGAAGGGGGACGACGCCGTGGAGGCCGATCGCAGGAATCTCGCCCGCCTGCGGAGCTTCAGGGCTTGAGGGCGCGGCGGGGTGAGGTTCGCTTTGCCACCCGCGTGGTCCGGTGGAGGCCTTGCCCACGGGCTGCCACGGGAATCCTCCCCGGCTTCCCGCTGCTGCCTGCGACCCTCGCCTCGATCCCGGCGCTGCTCGCACCTGCGCTCGCCCTCGCCCAGAGCTCTGGCGTGCTCGAACCTCTCCCGCTGGCGCGGCTCGACTTCGTCATAGAGTTCGACGGAGTGGTTGACGAAGGGGGCTGGGAGCTGATCGATCCTCTGGCCATGACCATGTACTCGCCGGTATTCGACGGTCCGCTCACGGAGGAGACCGAAATCCGACTGGCCTACGACGACGAATATCTCTACGTCGCCGGTCGCCTTCACGACTCCGATCCCGCCGGGATCGAGATCAACACCCTCTACCGGGATCTCTACAGCGGCGACGACATTCTGGCGGTGGTCATCGACAGCTACAACGACTACGAGACCGCCGTCTGGTTCGTCTCAAGCCCGGCAGGGGTGCGAAACGACCGCACCGTCGCCAACGACGCCGAGTTCACCCAGGGCATGCCCATGAACTCCGACTGGAACGCGCACTGGGATGTGCGCACCAGCATCGGTGACCACGGTTGGCATGCGGAGTTCCGCATCCCCTTTTCGACCTTGGGATTCCAGGTCGAAGACGACGTGGTAACCATGGGAGTCATCGCCTATCGATTCATCCCGCGCAAGAACGAACGCCACACCTTCCCTGCGATCGAACCTCGTTGGGGAGGCCTGGGCTTCGCGAAGCCGTCGCGCGCTCGCCGGGTGACCCTTGAAGGTGTGAAACAGGGAAAGCCGGTGTACCTGACGCCCTTCGCGCTGGGTGGCGCCGGATACCTTCCCGCCCTCCCCGACGGCGCCGACGCGTGGGAATCGGATCGCGACCTCACCCGCGAACTGGGCATGGATCTGAGGTGGTCGCCGACCTCCAACCTTACCGTGGATCTCACCGTCAACACCGACTTCGCGCAGGTGGAGGCCGACGATCAGCAGGTGAACCTCACCCGCTTTCCGCTCTTCTTTCCGGAAAAGCGCCAGTTCTTCCAGGAGCGAGCCTCGACCTTCCAGTTCAGCACGGGGGGATTCACCGACCGGCTCTTCCACAGCAGGCGCATCGGACTCGAGGGCGGTGAGATCGTGCGCATCTTCGGGGGCGCGCGGGCGGTGGGGCGGCTCGGCGGAATGGATTTCGGTTTCCTCGACATGCAGCTTGCCGGAAGCGACGGGGAGTCCGGCGAGAACCTCGGCGTGCTGAGGTTGAACCAGAGGATCTTCAACGACTACTCCTCGGTCGGCGGCATGATCACCTCTCGACTAGGGAATTCGGGTCGCGACAACGTGGCGGTGGCTCTCGATCTCTCGGTCCGACCCCTCGGCGACGAGTACGTCAGCGCCAAATGGGCTCGCACCTTCGACGAGGCGATCGAAGAGGCGGACGGCCTGGCCACGGCTCTCTTTCTGGCCCGCTGGGAACGCCGCCGGGACGACGGCTTCTCATACGTCTTCGAGGGCAGGCGGGTCGGAGTCGACTTCCGCCCGGGGCTCGGCTTTCAGTCGCGCAGGGATTTTTTCAGCTACGGCGGGGAGCTGCGCTATCGTCATCTGATGTCGGACGAATCCTCCCTCCAGTCCGTCGGCTTCAATCTGACGGGCGAGCGCTTCCACCTGATCGAAGGACGCGAGCTGGAGTCCGCTACCCTGGCTCCGGTCTTCAATCTGGAGTTCCGCACCGGCCACAATCTCGACTTCACCGCGACCCGATCCTTCGAGATGCTCGGAGATCCGTTCGTGATCGCAGGCGTGGAAGTGCCTGAGGGCGAGTACGGCTTCACCGAGGGCAAGGCCGACTTGCGTTTTCCCCGGGCGAAGAGATTTCGGGGGAACTACTCCGTCACGGCCGGCACCTTCTACGACGGCGCGCGCATCGGCGTCTCAGGCAATCCGACTTTCACCTTCTCTCGCCACTTCGAGCTCGGCGGCGGCTACGAGGTGAACCGGGTCTCCTTCCCGGAGCGCTCGACCGGCGTGACCACCCAGGTCTGGCGGCTCAAGACCCAGTTCGCCTACGACGCCCGCCTCTCCCTCACCCTGTTCGGCCAATACTCGAACGTCGCGGAGCTGACGAGCGTGAACGCCCGGCTTCGCTACCATTTCAGCGAAGGCACCGATCTCTGGCTGGTCTGGAACGAAGGATTGAACATGGAGCGCGCCAACGGACTCGATCCTCGCCTGCCGCTCTCGGCAGGACGCTCCTTCATGATCAAGTACACGCGGGCGCTCGTGTTCTGACAAACATGCGCTTCCGCGAAACGTCCCCATATTTCCCGGTGACCCCATCCCCCTGAAGGGACCGAGAAAGATGACAGCGACCCTGAAGCTCCCCCACCGTACCGTCCTGACGGCGCTCCTGCTTCCGATCGCCGCGACGGTGTTCGTGGCCTGCTCCGCAGGTACCGAAGTTGCGGATCCGATCCCGGACACGTCCTCTAAGTGGCTTTCCCCTCCCCCAGGTTGGCCTCTCAAGGTAGGTGACGTGGTTGACCCTGCTGCTCGCCGGGATGTGGAACTCCGGTTCCCGAGTGGAGGGGAACATGGACATCCGCAGTTCAGATACGAGCTCGCACCGTCACCCATCGATGCTCCGGGAGAAAAGTACTTCTGCGTGGACGAGCCTCTGTTGATGGGCAAGAACGGTATACATGACGACATCGGGCACCGGGTCCAGGGCGTGTTGCTCTACGCTGTGAATCTTCCGCCCGGCGTGCCGTGTGACGAAGACGCGGTTTATTCCGGTGCCTACTTTTACGAAGGGCACGTTCGGGACCCGCCATTGGATCTGTGGTTTCATCTTGGCGTTGGTCGCTCTCGGTGCTGTGCCCCAAACAGCTGAACAAGAAGACTACTTCGAAAACAGGTACCGCTGGCGGACCACGGGGCGTGTCGCGAGTGAGGTCGAGATGGCAAGCTGGAAAGACCGTATCGCCAATCTTCAATGGTCCGACGGGGACCTCTGCAACTCGACCCGTATGGGTGTCAGCATGGTGATGACCCCTGGCCAGGGGCACAATTTGGGGTGAACTTACGGCTGGGGGTCGCGTCGGTACACCTCCATGAGGCTCTTCACCATGTGACCAATGCGGCGCACGGTTCGGATGAATGGCGTGCTCGGTCAGCCTGCTATGTCATGCGACTGCCGCCCGCGAGCCGTTGGTAGGGTGGGCGATCCGCTCGTACCGCCCCTCGCCGTGGACTAGGGCGCCGCCGAGGCCGACGCCGCCCAATGACCCCGCTGACCGCCGCCCTCGATACCGCCCGCTTCGAGAAGGCCTTGGCCGACCTCCCCCCCGAGCCCGACGGCCTACAACTACCGGACGGCCGCCGTCCGCGAACACGACCGGCCCGCGACCTCCGAAGCCGAAGCCGTCGACAACATGGCGCGGACATCGGCGAGGTACCGCGAGCGGGTTTAGATTTCTCAGCAGGCTTAAGCAACCTCTAACCGACCAGGAATGCGCTCCTTCGTACTATGGACCGTCGCCGTGATCTTCATGGCCGGCGCTTCCGTCTACCAGCGAACGACCGGCCCCACCTATCCCAAGCGGGGCGACTTCACCGTAGCGGGCGAGAGCTACGACTACCGCCTGGTGCGAAGCCAGGAGACCACGGCGAAAGCACGGGTGGCGCTGCCCGGCCCCGCCGCCGGCGCCGAGGGTTCTCTCATATACCGGCGCTATCCGACCGAAGACGAGTTCACGGTCGTTCCGCTCGTTGAGGAGATGGGCGAGGACGGACCGGAAATGGTCGCCTTCCTCCCGTTACAGCCCGCCGCCGGCAAGATCGAATATCGTTTGGAACTGGTGGCCGACGGAGACCGGATCGCCATTCCTTCGGAGTCCGATGCGGAGACGATCATCCTCCGCTACAAGGATCCGGTACCGGACGCTCTGCTGATTTCACACGTGGTCGCCATGTTCTTCACCGTGCTTGTGGGCATGCGCGCGGGTCTCGGAGCCGTTTTCGCGCCTGCAAGTGCGCGGCTGATGTCGTGGATCACTCTCACCGGCATGACCGTCGGCGGACTCGTGTTCGGCCCCTTCGTTCAGAAGTACGCCTTCGGAGCCTACTGGACTGGCTTCCCCTGGGGATACGACCTAACCGACAACAAGCTGCTGGTCATGTGGCTGGTCTGGCTGATCGGCTGCCTTCTGGTGGGCATGCCCCGTCGATCGGGAGCAGTGCCGAGGGGGCTTTCGCCGGCCGGACGCACGGCCGTTCTTTTCGCGGCCGCCACCATGATGGCGGTCTACCTCATTCCGCACTCGATGAGGGGGAGCGAACTGAAATACGCCGAGGTGGACGCGGGCACGCCTCCCGGCGAGGCGGTGGGCACGGGTCGGAACTGAGAGGTGGCGAGGCTGGGCGTTTGAACTCGGCGCACCTCCACCTGTTAACGGTTCATGTGCCGATCGTACTCTCGCCGCTCGCTCTGGTATTTCTGCTCGCGGCGTCCCGTCGCAGGCGCGGAGCCGGTCCCGACCCCGGCGCGGACGAGATGGAGAGGATCGCCCACTGGTTGGTCGTCGCGGCGGCGGCGGCCGGCGCGATCTCGTTCTTCTCGGGACCGGGAGCGCTGGAGATCGTGAAGGACGAGCTGACCCGGCCGGAGATCGCCGATCTCCACGCCGCTTTCGGACGAGCGGCTTTCTTCCTGCTGGCGCTCGTCGCGGTCGGTTCGGCGCAGCGCCTGGTCAGGGCGAGCGGATGGAGTCCTCCGCAACGCGTCCGGCGCTGGTTCACGGTGCCGGAGGAGGTCGGGCGCGAGACCGCCGGCAAGCCGAACTCGACCCGCTCGACTGTCCGCCTGGCAAGGGAGGGTCGCAGCCGGCGCTCTAACGGAACCGGCGACCCGGCCCCGTCAGACCGTTTCCGGTTGGCCGTGACGGTGGGGCTCGCGTTGGCTTGCGCCCTTCTCTTCTGGAGCGGTTACCTGGGCGGAACCCTGCGTCACCCCGAGATCGGATGAACGGATGGCGAGGCAGCCCATCGCCTCGCATCGGCTCCAAGCCGAGACCAGGGTGTAATATTCATTCGAGCGATCCGTAGTACGCGCTCTCGTTTCGGCGGCGCTCCGCCTCCGAAAGCGCAAATCACCTGCAGAGATGACGAACAACCCATGAAGGACCAAACCACAGTAATCCACGGGGGTTACGAGACCGAGCCCACAACCAAGAGCGTGGCGGTGCCGATCTACCAGACGGTCGCCTACGAGTTCGACAACGCCCAGCACGGCGCCGATCTCTTCGACCTCGTGGTGCCCGGGAACATTTACACCCGGATCATGAATCCGACCGTGGACGTGCTCGAACGTCGCCTGGCGGCGCTGGAGGGCGGGATCGGTGCGCTCGGCGTCAGCTCGGGGAGCGCGGCGATCAACTACGCCGTCCTCACAATCGCCAAGGCCGGCAACAATGTCGTGACCACGCCTCAGCTTTACGGAGGCACCTACACCCTCTTCGCTCACATGCTGCCCGAGCTGGGGATCGACGTTCGGTTCGCGGCCGACGACTCCGCCGCCGCAGTGGCGGCCCTGATCGACGATAACACGGTCGCGGTCTACACCGAGTCCATCGGCAACCCGGCGGGCAACATCGTCGACATCGAGGCTCTGGCCCGGGTGGCGCACGAACGCGGCGTGCCGCTGATCGTGGACAACACGGTCGCGACTCCCGTGCTCCTCAAGCCGATCGAGTACGGCGCCGACGTGGTGGTGCACTCGCTGACCAAGTACATCGGCGGCCACGGGATCGCGCTGGGGGGCGTGATCGTCGACAGCGGACGCTTCCCCTGGACCGAACACGCCGAGCGCTTCCCGGGGCTGACGCAGCCCGAGCCTTCCTACCATGGCGTAGTCTACACCGAGGCCATGGGCGAGGCCGCCTATATCGCCCGCGCCCGGACGGTTCCGCTGCGCAATACCGGGTCGGCGCTCTCACCCCACAACGCCTTCCACATCCTTCAGGGTTTGGAGACTCTACCCATCAGAATGGAGCGCCACGTCGAGAACGCCCGCAAGGTCGCCGACTACCTTAGCGCGCACGAGCGGGTCTCCTGGGTTCGCTACCCCGGACTTCCGGACTCCGAGTACTACGAACTGGCGCGGAAGTACACCGGCGGACGCCCGTCCGCTCTCGTGAGCTTCGGTGTCGACGGCGACTTCGATTCAGCGGTCCGGTTCTACGACTCCCTGGCGCTCTTCAAGCGGCTGGTGAACATCGGCGACGCCAAGTCGCTGGCGACCCACCCCGCATCGACCACCCACCGTCAGCTCACCGCTGAGGAACAGACGAGCGCCGGGGTGACCCCGAACCTCATTCGTCTTTCGGTCGGCATCGAGGACATCGACGACATTCTGGCCGACCTCGACCACGGACTCGCCAGGAGCGCCGTGACCCGGGCGGCCTAGCAGCCCGTGGACAATGCCTCCCACGGCATCACGGCGCTGCATCCGAAAAACGTCGTGCTCATCGTCACCGTCCTCGGGGGATTCGTCCCGGGGGCGGCGGCACCCGCTGTAACCGCGGCGCAGGAAGCCGCGACGACCGGACTGGTCGGTTTCACCGCCGACCGCGCCGAACGGCAAGCGTTCTGCGAAGCGGAGTTCCTCGGTCTGCCTTCGAGCGACTCGTTCCGCGAACACCTGCGCACCATCACGTCGGAGCCGCATCCGGCCGGATCCGAGGCCCAGAAGAGGGTCGGCGAGTACCTGGCCGCCGTCATGGAGCGGTCTGGGCTCGAGGTCAGGTCGCATCCTTACGACATTTACCTGCCGGAGCTCACCGACGACGTGGAGGCGCACATCGTCACGCCGACGGCCCTGCGCCTCTCCAACCGCGAGCCCGCGCTCCCCGAGGACCGTTTCAGCGGCCACCCCGATCTGCTGAACGGTTGGAACGCCTTTTCGGGTACCGGCGACGTGACCGGAGAGGTGGTCTACGCCAACTTCGGACGCAGGGAGGACTACCTCGCGCTCGACTCGATGGGCGTTTCGGTGGAAGGTCGCATCGTCATCGCGCGCTACGGCGGCAACTTCCGAGGCTACAAGGTGAAGTTCGCCGAGGAGCGAGGAGCCGCAGGCGTCATCATGTTCAACGATCCCGGCTTCGGCGCTACAGGCGACATCTACCCCCAGGGGCCGATGATGAACGGCGAGACCATCCAGAGGGGTTCGGTGCTGACCCTGCCCTGGACCGGGGACCCGCTTACCCCGTTCGTGCCCGCGCTGCCTGTGGACGGCGACCGTCAGGTGGAGCGGCTCGATCCATCCGAGATCGCCCTGCACACAATTCCCGTGTTACCTCTCGGTTCGAACGCCGCCGGAGAGATACTGCGCAGAATGGAGGGCGAGACGGTTCCGCCGGGATGGGCGGGCGGCATCGACGCCCCCTACCGGCTGACCGGCGGCACCGACCTCACCGTGCGCGTCCGAGTCAACCAACCCAAGCGGCTCACCCGGGCGGTAAACGTCGTAGGCACGGTACGCGGGTCGGAGTATCCCGACGAGTGGTTCGTGCTCGGCTCCCATTACGATCCGTGGGGCTTCGGGGCGATCGACCCCAACGGAGGCACGGCGATGCTCCTCGTCCTCGCCGAAGCTCTGGGCGAACTCCGGGAGCGGGGCTGCGAGCCTCGGCGGTCGATCATGATCGCTCACTGGGACGCCGAAGAGGCAGGCATCCTGGGCTCGACCGAGTGGGTGGAGGAGTTCCTGGAAGAGCTGGAGGCGAACGCCGTCGCCTACGTCAACGCCGATGCCGCCGTCTCCGGGGGCAACTTCGGAGCGTCCTCGTCTCCTTCCTTGAAAGGACCGATCCTCGAAGCGACGAAGGTCGTGGAACGCCCGGGCGAAGGTCGCTCGCTATACGACTGGTGGATGGAGAGGGCGCCCGAGGGTTCGGTGGAGCCCAACCTTGGGAATCTGGGGGGCGGTTCCGATCACGTCGCCTTCTACACTCACGCCGGAGTGCCTTCCGCCGGGCTCAGTTCAGGAGCGCCGAGCGGGGTCTACCACTCCAACTACGACAACTTCGCCTGGTACGAACGCTTCGGGGACGTCGATTTCGTCTTCGGCCCCATGGTGGCGAGGGCCGACGGCGTGCTCGCTCTGCGTTTTGCCAACGCCGACATCCTTCCGTACGACGTGGTCCGCTACGCCGACGACGTGCGCACCCACGTCGAGACCCTGTACGCCGTGGCCGAAGCGCGTCGGCTCTCGGTCGGCTTCGACGATCTGCTGGCGGCCACCGTCGGACTGGAGGCGGCCGCTCGCGAGCTCGACGGCGCCCGCGCTCGCGTGGTAGCGGCCGACCGGGTCGATCCGGCTCTGGCCGAGGGGGTGAACCGGATGCTGATCGGACTGGAGAAGGCTTGGTTGAACGATCGCGGTCTTCAGGACCGGCCTTGGTCGCGCTCCCTCTACGTCTCGCCCGACCCGTTCAGCGGCTACGCCTCCTGGATGCTTCCGGGACTGCGCTACGAGATCGAGACCGACGATCGCGGCGACCTTCCCGGCTGGGAGCGAGTCTACGTCAATGCCGTGAACGACCTCTCGGAGCGCATGCGCGCAGTCACGCTGGCGCTCGCCGAAGAGGGATAGCGCCGCAGCGGTGATCGCGGCGTTCGGGAGGTACCCGGTCAGGGCGATCGTCGGGCTGCTGGTGCTGATCGCCTGTTCCGGGGAAGCGGAGCCGGCGCCGGGCATGGCGGCCTCCGTAGGCGACCATGTTCTCACGGTGGAGCAGCTGGCGGAGGTTCTGGTTCTTGCCCAGCCGTTCCCCTTGGAGGTCGATCCGGCGCTGGAGCTCGTTCGGCACTGGGCGCTCTCCGCCGCGGTCGCGACCGCCTTCGCTGCCGGAGACAGTCTGAACGGTAAGACCGCGGTCGACGCGGCCACCTGGATCGCCCGCCGCGAGGCGGTTCTTGCTCTCGAGCGCGAGGACCGCCTCGGTCCGCCGCCTACGGTGGACGATCCCGAGCTCGCCCGCGAGGTCTTCGACCGCGGCGAACTCCGCCTTTTCGCTCACGTCCTCCGGCGGGTCGGTCCCGAGACGCCGCCGGCGGAACGTGCGCTTCAGAGGCGGACGGCGGAGCGTATCCTCGCGGACCTCGTGGCCGGAGGCGGATGGGCGGCGGCCGTCGCCCAAAGCCAGGCCGACGAGACGCGAGCGCTGGGCGGGGTTCTCGGTCTCTTCGGCCCCGGCGAGCTTCCCGGCGAGCTTGACCGGGCCGGAGTCCGGCTGGAGCCGGGTTCGGTATCGTCGGTGATCGAGACCGTCGACGGGTTTCACCTCCTGTACCGCCCCACTTTCGCCGAGGTGGGCGCCATCTACGCCGACCGCCTGGGCTCGCGCATGCTCGCCGAGGCCGACGCGGCCTCGGCCGAAGCCGCGCTCGCGGCGGCCGGCTTCCGGGTCGTGGAGGGCGCGGGGGCGGTCGTCCGCCGCGTCGCCGCCGCTCCTGCGGACTGGTTCGACCGGGAAGCCGCGCTTGCCACCTGGACCGCCGGCGCCCTCCGGGCTGCGACCTTCGCTCGCTACCTCGCGGCCCTGGAGGCGGGTGAACGGCAAGGCTTGGCTTCCGCCGACGACCGCTCCACAACCGCGCTCCTCAACGAGCTCGGCTATCGGGAGCTCCGGATGGCGGAGGCGGCGGCTCGCGGACTTGCACTCGACAGCGTGACGGCCCAGGAGCTCGCCGAGCGACACCGCTCCGACCTGGAGGCGTGGCGCGAAGCCGTGACCGGCCAAGGCGCTCTTGGCGTC
Organism: Gemmatimonadota bacterium; assembly: GCA_021295815.1. NCBI lineage: Bacteria > Pseudomonadati > Gemmatimonadota > Gemmatimonadota bacterium. The sequence goes on from JAGWBQ010000007.1 coordinate 103,772, forward strand.
CATCTGCGCGAAGTGGCGGCCAGGCGGACGGCAAGACCGTCGCTGGGTCCGGTCCTGGCCGCCGAGCTGCTCTCGACCGCCAGATTGGGAAGGGACGCTGCTGCGGCTGCGGTCGATCGGGCTCGCACACTCATTGTCGCCGCCATGGATGGAGCCGAGCGGACAGGGTCCGTCCCTGTCGCTGCCGTTACCGAAACCGCGCTCGGCCGGCCGCTCCCCGGCATCGGCGACGGCGGCCGCGGTCGCTTCCTCCTCGGCCGGGCTCTCTTCGAGAGGGTCGCCACTCCCGACGAGGGTCTCGGACCGCTCTTCAACGCCGATCGCTGTGTGAGCTGCCATGATGATCCGGTGGTCGGGGGGGGCGGGCTCTCCATACCGGTCCGCAAGGCCACCGCCTTCATCGCGGGGCGCTGTGACCTGCTGCCCGCTCACGGGGGCGACAACCTCCAGGCCCGCGCCACACCGATGGCGCTCGCCGCCGGCCTCGCCCCCGAGACCCGGCCCGACGATGCCACCGCGTTCGCCCAGGTGGTCGCGCCTCCGCTCTTCGGTCTGGGCCTGCTCGAGGCCGTGCCCGACGAGACCGTTCTGGCCTTGGAGGACCCGGAAGATCTAGACGGCGACGGCGTCTCCGGTCGCGCCCCCAGACTCGCGGACGGTCGGATCGCCCGTTTCGGGCGCAAGGGAGACGCTGCGGACGTGCGCGGCTTCGTCGAGCAGGCGCTCAGAACCGAACTCGGACTGACCACTCCCGAGCGTCCCACCGAGGAGCGCGCCGGCGGCTCGCCAATTCCCGGCTCCGCCGACCCTGCGGAGGAACCGGAGATGGACGAGCGGGGCATGGACCTGCTGACCGAATACGTGCGGTACCTCGCCCCGCCCGCTCCCGAGCTCCTTCCTGCCGGGGTGGTGCGCGACTCGGTGGAGCGGGGCCGAGTGATTTTCGACCGGACGGGCTGTGCGGCCTGCCACGTGGCCGAACTGCGAGCTTCGCAAGTTGCGGAACCACCGCTTGCGAACTTGCGGGTGCCGGCCTACACCGATCTCCTGCTCCATGATCTCGGAGCAGGAGACATCGGTGGAGCGAGAGAGGACCTGTGCGGGTACGACGCCCTGCCGGGCGAGTACCGCACGGCGCCTCTCTGGGGGTTGCGCCACCGCTCGCGCTTCCTCCACGACGGCCGGGCGGCCAGCGTCGAAGAGGCCGTTCTCGCGCACGGGGGTGAAGCCGCCCGAGCGCGAGCGGCGTTCCACGACTTGATCGAGCGCGACCGAGCCGATTTAGTCCGTTTTCTCCTTTCGCTATGAAGTGGACGCCCGAGACCGCACGAGACCTTCCGGTAGTGGAGGTCGAAGAGGTCGAACGCCGGTTCGGGGCCAAACGGGCGCTCGGCCCGGTCAGCTTTTCCATCGCCCGCAAAGGCATCGTCGGAATCCTTGGGCTGAACGGGGCGGGGAAAACCACGCTCCTCCGCATTATGGCGGGGGATCTTCGACCCACCTCGGGTGTTGCGCGCATCGACGGTCTGGATCTGGCGAGGGATGCTTTCACGCCCAAACGGCGCATCGGCTATCTGCCCGAGAGTCCGCCGCTCTACCGGGACATGGGGGTGCGCTCCTTCCTGCGCTTCGTCGCAACAATAAAAGGGGTGGCAAAGGAAGATATGAGCGCGGCGGTCGAAACCGCGGTCGAGAGGGCCGGCATCGGAGAGGTCGCGGAGAGGCCGATCGGCCAGCTATCGCACGGATACCGGCAGCGAGTCGGTCTGGCCCAGGCTATCGTGCACTCGCCTTCTCTGACAATCCTCGACGAACCGACGAACGGACTCGACCCGGTCCAGATCGTCGCCATGAGGGAGCTCATAAGGGAGCTCGGGCGGGAGAGCGCGATAGTCGTCTCCTCCCATGTTCTCGGGGAGGTCTCGAAGACCTGCGACCGCGTGATCGTGATCCACCGGGGCAGGTTGGTCGCCGACCGGAGCGCCGACGACTTCGGAGTCGCCGGTGGAGAGCTTGAGCGTCTCCTCGTGGAACTGGTCGAATGAGAACGATCCGCGCCATCGCCCTCCGCGATCTGACCAGTTACTTCCGATCGACGACGGGCTACGTGGTAGCGAGCGCTGTCCTCCTTCTTGACGGTGTCCTCTTCTACGCCTTGGCGTTAGGCCCGGGGGCCGGAGAACGGCTCTCAGGAGAGGCTCTCGGGAGCTTCTTCTACTCCGCGAGCGGGCTTACGGCCGTGGCCGCAGCCGTCCTCTCGGCGCGTCTCATCGCCGAAGAACGGGTGACCGGCACCCAGGTCCTTCTCGACACCTCGCCTATTACCGATTTCCACATTGTTGCGGGCAAGTTCTGGGCGGCGTACGGTTTCGTGTCGGCGATCACGTTCGTGAGCCTCTACCTGCCCCTTCTCGTCTTCGTGAACGGGCGCATTTCGTTCGGGCACATCGCGATCGGCGTCCTGGGCCTCCTCTTGCTCGGAGCTGCGGTCACCGCCATCGGACTTTTCGCGTCGTCGCTCACTTCCCGACCCATCCTCGCCGCCGCGGTCGGTGGCGGCATCACGGCGATGCTGTTCCTCCTTTGGCCGCTCTCCCAGGCTGTCGATCCGCCGCTTTCGCGGGCCTTTGCCGCCTTGGCGATACACGGCCGCCACTTTGCGACCTTCCAGGCAGGCATACTCCACCTTCGCGACGTCACGCACTATCTCGCAGTGACCGCGTTCTTCCTGATCGCCGCCGTCAAGGCGCTGGAGGCCCGCAGATGGTCCTGACGGCAGGGCTGGTTCTCGTCCTGTTGAGCGAGAACGCCCTTGGCGACTCCACGTTCAGGGCGGCGTTCACCGGGATCGGTGTCGCCCTCGTGCTGGCGGCCGCAGCCCGCGATTTCCTGGCTTGGCGACGCGACCGCGGACGGGTCTCGACGATCCTCGCCGCCACCTCCGCCGGGTGTGGGCTCGCGCTCGCGGGTTTCCTCGCGGCGACCGAGAACGGATCCGATCTCATCGGGCTTGACTTCGAAAGCGAGGCCGCCTTCGGAAGATACAGTCGCACTCTGCTCACCCTCTCGACGATGGCGATGGCCATCGGCCTGCTTCCGGCTCTCGCAACCCGCTGGGCTCGCGCCCGCACTCAGGCCGAGGGGGTCGTCCAGGTGGCGACCGCCGCTCTGGCGACCGCCCTCGCTGGGTCCACCCTCACCTTGGTCGGGTATCTAGCGTCCGAAAAGGACATCGTGATCGATTTTTCCTACTTCAAGACCGCGATGCCCGGTGAAGCCGTCGTCAACCTGGCGGAGGCGATGGACGAACCGCTCGAAGCGACTCTCTTTTTCCCGGAGGTCGATCCCGTCAAGGACGAGGTTCTTAGATATTTCCGGGAGCTCCAGCGCGAGGTCCCGAGTCTCGAGATTCAGGTGATCGACCGGTTCGCCGATCCCCGCGCGGCTGAACGGTACCGGATCGCCAGGGACTGGATGATCGTCCTCGCACCGACCTCGACGTCGGACGGAGTCGATGGCGCGACCGATGCCGATGCCGAACTCGGACGCCACGAGCGGATCGGTCTTCCGGAGACGTTGGATGAGGCCAGAGGCAACCTGAGGATTTTCGACGGCTTCGTGCACGAAGCGCTTTCCAAGTTGACTCGTCGGGAAAGGGTCGCCTATCTCACCGCAGGTCATGGCGAGCTTAGCGACGGGTCCGCCGAGGGCCGTGACCTCGCTACGGGGCCGGAGAGCTTCGTTGAGACCGACCCCGAATCGGAACTGCCGCTCGCCGAGCTGCGCCGGCTGCTCGCAGCGCTCAACTACGAAACCAGGGATCTCGGCGTTCGCCAGGGGCTCGCCGAAGGGGTGCCCGCAGATGCGGCGATTCTGCTGGTCATCGGTCCCGAGCGTCCCTTCCTGGACGAGGAAGCGGCATCCGTACGCGAATATCTGGCGCGGGGTGGTTCGGCGCTCTTCGCGGTCGAACCCGACTCCGACTTCGAGCTGGCTCCCTTTGCCGCGCTCCTGGGCGTGGACGTCGCCTCCGGGACCGTCGCGGACGAGGAAACCCACGGTAGGCGGCGGGGGGGCAGAGCCGACCGAAGCATCCTCGTCACCGACCGCATTCTGGCTCATCCGTCGGTGAACGTCCTCTTTCGAAGCGGCATCGGCACGGGCGTTCTCTTCGACGGGAGCGGCCACCTCGACATGACGAGCACGTCACGCACAGACGACCGGACCGTTGCCCCGCAGGTGTTCGCCACGGTCCACGCTCTCTCGTCCTCCTTCGTCGATCTCGACCGGGACCTCGACTTCGACGGCGAAGCGGAAGCGCGTGAAGGCATCACTCTCGTCGCCGCGACCGAGGCCGCCTACGCCCCGACGGACAACTCCGATGCGGCGACGGCAGCGAAGACCGACGACACCTTCCGGGCGATCGTGTACGCCGACGCGGCCCCCTTTACCGACGAAGTGCTTAGATCGCTCGCCCCGAACGCAGCCATGGTCACGAACAACCTGAGCTGGCTCGGGCGAGAAGAGGAGCTCGCGGGCCTCATCGTTTCCGAGGAGGACGTGCCGGTGCTGCATGCCCACGCCGAAGATCTGGTCTGGTTCCAGCTCGTCATCTTCGGCGTGCCCCTCACCTTGCTGACCGTCGGGATCGCCCTGACCGTCGGAAGGAGGAAGAGTGAAGGCTAGCAGCCCGTCGACACCCACGGCCGAGCGACGCAGCTGCCGGCCGGACGCCGCGCTCGGCGTCCCGCTTCGGGCGAATAGCGGTTCTGTTCGTTTCTCGTCGCGCTGTGGACGGCCGCTACGGCGTTCCCGGTGCTCGTGCTAGTTTCGCCAAGGACCGCTGGCGCGCGCGGCTACGCGGCAGCCCTGGTCATCGCGCTGGTGGCGGCCGCTGTTCTGCGTGTCACGGCCGATCCGGGTGCTGCCGATGCGGGCCGCACGGCTCTTTGGGAGCACAAGCTCTCGGAACTGGCCGCGGTCACCTATTCGTCCTCCACCCTCCAATTGGATATTCGACCACTGAGCGCGGACGGAGGCGAGCATCTGATCGCGGTCGAGAACGGTGCCGGCCGGACCCTGCGTTACCCGCTGGGAGATTTCGGTCGGGAGGCCGTCGCCGAGCTAGCCGTCTTTCGTCCCGTGCGCGACCTCGGTCCCTTGGACGGGGACCCGGCGGTTTACGGCCTCGGCGGGGGTTCAGCTCGACTGACCCTCGACTTCGGCGACGAGCTTATGGAAATCTTCGTCGGCAGGGAGGTGCCCGCCGGCGAGGAACGCTTCGCGCTGCTCGGTCCCAGACTTGTCGCGCTCGCGGGAGACCTTATCACCCCCTTTGAGCTCGGCCAGGGCGCCCTCAGGGTTCGGCGCCTGCACGAATTCCCGTGGAGCTCGGTCCGGGGCATCACCCTGAGTGTCGACGGAAGATCCGGCGCGCTCACCAGAGAGACGGGTGGAGGCTGGACCGTTGCGGAGGGCGTTTCGCAGGCGGCCGTCAGGCTCGCGGAGCGATCCTGGCAGTTGGCGGTTCTCGGTTTCGAGCCGCCTCCGATGGCCGAACGGCTCGGTACTCTGGTGAACCTGGGCTACCGCGACGCCGAAGGGAACGAGCTGGGTTGGGTCGAGCTCATGAAGGATCTTGAGACCGACACTTACTGGGTGACGAGCGAACGCACCGTGTTCCCGGCGCTCGCCGATGCCACCCTCGCCCGCCGGGTGGAAGAGTCTCTCTTCGGAGTCTTTTAGGCGGGTTTCGACGCCTCTCCGGGCCGATCTGGTTCGCACTACGTCTCCGAGAGTCGCCGCCGGGGCCGGGAGCCACCGGTTGCCATTACGTGAAGGTCGATGTACCTTCCTTGGCAACAGTGGCGATCTCTCCGGCGCGCAAAGCGGGGAGGTGCACATTGCCAGGCCGCCCCGCCGCGAGGGCGGGACGGGCCGAAGACCCAAAGGAAGGAGTGACGATATGTCAATCCGCTACCGTACGGGGGGAGGCGTCGCGGCTGCTGCGCTCGCGCTCGTGGTCGCCTCGACCTCTCTGAACGCCCAGGTCGGCAGCATCACCGGATCGGTGATCGACGACACCAACGGGCAACCACTCAATGGAGCGCAGATCTCGCTTGTGGACCAGCGGGACGGTGTGCTCTCCAACGTTACCGGTCAGTACCTCATGACGAGGTTGACGCCCGGCAACTACACGGTCCAGGTGGTGTTCGTGGGTTACGCCACCGAGACCCGGGAGGTCACGGTCACCTCAGGTGAGGCGACCGTCGAGAACTTCCGCCTTCGCCAGTCCGCCATCCGACTCGACCAGATCGTGGTCACGGGTACCGCCGGAGAGGTGGAAAGACGCAAGCTGGGATCGGCTCCGGCTACCCTCGACATCTCCAGCATCAACGACGTCTCTCCCCAGGCCGGTTTCGGCTCGGCGCTGGAAGGCCGCATTCCCGGAGTGCGTTCCATCGGGACGGTGGGAGGCGTCGGCGCCGGCCGCGAACTTCGCATTCGCGGAACCGACTCCTTCTCGCTGGGCCAGCGCCCCGTGATCTACATCGACGGCGTTCGGGTCGACTCCCGTCAGGTGGAATGGGGAAGCTCCGCCGGCGGAAGCACGACCTGCTGCGCTTTCTCCGGCGGCGCCGGTGAGGACCGACTCTCGGACCTGAACCCCGACGAGATCGAGCGCGTCGAGGTTCTCAAGGGGCCGGCGGCGGCCACGCTCTACGGATCCGAGGCTTCGGGAGGCGTCATTCAGGTCTTCACGAAGAGAGGCCGGAACAACAGCTCGGCGAACTTCGCCCTGACCACGCAGCTCGGCTTCAACCGCCACCGCGCGAACTTCCCCACGTCTCTGCGCGGCACTCTGGTCGGAATCGACGGCACGGTTCCGTGGGACCCGAACGAGACCCTGATCGAAAACGGTCTCGTCAACACGTACAACCTGACGGTGGACGGCGGTGGAGAGGATGTGACCTACTTCGTGAACGCCGGTATCGGCTACGAGGAAGGATCGGTCAAGCCCAACGATCAGACCCGCGGCAACCTGCGTCTCAACCTCAACTGGACCGCCGCCGAGGACGTCACCGTCCAGGTCCGGTCCGGTTACGTGCGCAACCGCATCTGGTCGCTCCAGTCGGGCAACAACTGGCTCGGCATCTACACCAACGCGCTGCTTTCGCGGCCGACCAACGCCACCGCCGAGGAGCCCTACGGCGGCGGGCTCGATGTCAACGTGGCCGATGCCAAGGCGATCTCGACCTACTCCGACACCGACCGATGGACCGGCAGCGTCCAGGTCGACTGGGTGCCTAGTCCGAACTTCCGCCACCAGGCGACGATCGGGCTGGACGCGGTCAACGACCAAAAAACGCGCAACCTTCCCTTTGGGAAGCACTACACCTACATCGGCACCGTCGGCGAGCGGAACATCGGCTACCGCAACGCTCGCAAGTTCACCGGAAATTACATCGGCACGCTCAACTACGAGAACGTCTTCGGCCTCACCGGCGAGATCGCGTTCGGTGCCCAGGGAGGATGGGACCTGACGAGCACTTCGATGGCGACCGGCCGCGGATTCGCGGGCGAGGGAGTCACGACCGTCGGTGGTGCGGCGGAAACCTTCGGTGGCGAGACTTCGCTCGAGTCCATCCAGGTCGGCGGCTTTGCTCAGAACCGCTTCGAGTTCACCGAGGACCTCTTCATGACCGCCGCGGTCCGCATCGACGGCAACTCCGCCTTCGGCGTGAACTACGGCTTCCAGGTCTACCCCAAGGTCGACGTGGCCTACAACCTGCCTCAGAGCATGATGGGTTCGACGCTATCGAGCGTGAAGCTGAGGGGTGCGCTCGGGTACGCCGGCAAGGCCCCCGGAGCATTCTCCCAGTTCCAGACCTACCTGCCGAACACAGTCCTCGACGACCGGCCCGGCGTATCGCCCAGCAACCCGGGTAACGCCGACCTGGAGCCCGAGATCAAGCGCGAAATCGAAGCCGGCTTCGACATCGGTCTGGTCGACAACAGGATCGCGGTCGACTTCACGGGTTACCATCAGTTGATCGAGAACGCGCTTCTGGGTATAGCGCTGCCGCCGAGCGAAGGCTTCGGAAGCTCACAGCTTCGCAACGTCGGCCAGATCATGAACCGCGGCATCGAGGCGACAATCAACGCCTCCCTTGTCGATCGGTCCGGCTTCCGCTGGAACACCGGATTCTCCTTCGAGAAGACCCAGAACAAGATCCTCGATCTGGGTGAAACGGCCGAGCTCGACTCGCTGCCCATCTACGCCGAGGGCGACATCTCCAACGTGCCCGTGAGCTGGGAGCACGTGAACCGCGTCGGCGGCCTATACGAGGGCTACCCGATCTTCGAGATGATCGGCAGGGGCATTCTGGGTTGGGATCCGGCGACGGGCGAGCACGTACGCTCCACCTACGGCTATTATCGAGGAAAGGGCGAGCCCGACCTCATGGGCTCCGTGTGGAACACCTTCAGTCTCGGCCGAAACCTGCGACTTCATGTCCAATTCCGCGGCGAGATGGGTGCCAGCATGTGGAACTCCGATCGCGGCTACGGCGTTCGCCAGCTCGCCTACGACGAGTACGTCATGCACCTGGACTCGAACGGCGATCCCACCGCAGCGGCGGATTCGGTGCTGAACTTCCACCGTCTGGCCACGCCCGTGGATTCCAGAGACCACATCAGACTTCAGGAGGCGTCGCTTCAGTTCACCGTACCTTCGGCGATCAGTTCGAGCATGGGACTCTCCACGACGACGCTCTCGCTCACGGGTTACAATCTGCACTGGTGGGACAACTGCAACTGCCCCGATCCCAACCAGCAGTACAGGGGAGGTGACGATTTCAGCCAGTCGCCCTTCCTCGGACTACCGCAACCGAGGCGCATGGTACTTACGGTTCGAACGAGATTCTAAGGAGGAACCTACATGAACACTTCAAGGATTAGGTGGCCGCTGACCGCGGTCGCCCTGATGCTCGGGCTGGGAGCGTGCGGTGACCTGCTCACCGTGCCCGATCCCCAGCGGTACACGGACGAAGATCTCGACAACGCCCTCGACGCCGTCGCCGACGGCGTCGAGGGGGCGCTCCACGAGGTTGTGGACAGTTGGGTCATTTACCAGGCGCTTCTCGGTGACGAGTATCAGCACACCGGCACCTGGAGCGGCTACGACGAGACCGACCACGGCAGGTTCCAGTACGGGACCTCGGCGATGGACGGGATCAACAACGCTTGGTTGCGGGCTCGCTGGTTCGCCAGGGCCTCTGCGGAGCGCTTCGAGCGCGTGTTGGGTGCGGGGGAGGCTGCGAGCACCGATCTCATGGCGCAGGTCCACGTCTCCGAGGGGCTGGTCGATCTCATGATCGGCATGACCTTCTGCGAGTCGCCCGCAGATCCCACCGGCGACGCGGTGTCGGCAGCGCAGATTCTGACGCAGGCGGTTTCCAAGCTCGATCGGGGGGAGAGCACCGCGATGGCGGCGGGCGAAACCTACTACGCCACCGCAGCACGAGCGGGCCGCGCCACCGCCAACCACTTGCTGGGCAACTACGCGGCGGCGGCGGCGGACGCGGCGTCGATTCCCGACGGTTTCTCCTACGATGCCATCTTCAACGCTCAGTCCCGGAACTCGGTGGTCCTTCTGACCACGAAGACCTGGAACGAGGCCGCCGGCATCCAGCACGGATACTGGAACCGGATCGCGCTGAGCGATGATGCGGGATACATGGCCGACTGGGCGACCGGCGCTCCCGACATGCGGCTTCCGGTCTACTACGACGGGGAGATCGCCACCGACAACGAGACGGGTCACCGGTCGCAGTGGAAATACGACTCGGAGACCGCGCCGATCCCCATTCTTCACTCCAGAGGGATGCGGATGATCCAGGCCGAGGCCGCCATGTTCGGAGGTGACTTCGCCAGCGCCATGCAGATAGTCAATGGTCTGCGGGCGTCGGTGAATCTCCAACCCCTGCCTGTGCCCACCACCATCGAGGAGGCGGGATTCCTGTTGCTCAACGAGCGTTTCGCCGAGCATTTCATGGAGGGCCGGCGTCAGATCGATCTCCATCGTCTGGGAATCACCAAGGACATCTTCGACTTGCTCAACGACGACGAGCGGGTCGGCACGAACCGTCCGACACAGTTCCCCATGAGCGACACCGAAGCGCTCTACAACCCCAACATCGTCGACGACCTGGCGCAGCGCTGCCTGCCTAGGGCCGGGTAAGCGACGGCAGGAAGAGGAAAAACGTTGGAACGCCGTGGGGCGGTGCTACCGAGCCGCCCCACGGTTGACGCTAAATCAAACGAGGGAGGCCTGAGGTGGTAACGCTGGACCGCAAAGCAGTGGCAGCCGCAGTTCTGGTTCTCGCAGCTATGGGTCCGCTTACCGAGCTCGAGGCACAGCGCAGGACCGAAGCCGGCGTCATCACAGGTGTGGTGATCGATCAGGAGTCGGTAGAACCGCTTGCTGACGTGCGGCTCGTTCTCGTTCCCTACGGGGAGGGCCGGGAGGTCTTTGGAAGGACCGCCGTCACGAATCAGGACGGCAGATTCCTCCTTTCCGAGGTGGCCGGCGGTGCCTACGATCTGCGGGTCGAACTCTTGGGGTACGGAGACCGAAGCGACAGCCTCGAAATCGATGAGGGCACCTTTCTCGACATTTCAGTCAGCTTGGGGATAGAGGCCATCGAGCTCGACGAGATTTCGGTGACGGTAGGGTCGGTGGTGCTGGCTCGTCAGGGATTCTACGACCGAAAACGCCAGGGATTCCGCGGAACCTTCATTGAACGCTCCGAGATCGAAGAAGAGCAGCCGGCCTCGGTTACCGAGCTCTTTCAAAACGTGCGCGGAGTGACCGTCGTCTGGGGCGGGGTCTATGGTTCACAGGTCTTCATGAACCAGCGGAGCAGCTTGACCAGCGGTCATCCGGGCTGTCGGCCCGAAGTCTGGCTCGACGGCATTCGCTCGACCATCGAGTCGCTCGACATAATGCGGGTCGAGGAGCTGGAAGGGATCGAGGTCTATCGCGGAGGTGCTCCGGGCAAGTTCAACGACCCTTGCGGTACGATCGCGATTTGGACCAAGAGAGTCATCCGCTAGCAAGAGGTGACAAGGCTTCGCGGCATTCGCGGAGGAGAGAACGGTTCCTCAGAGTGAGGCCAGGAACGCAAGAACCAGGTCGCGCCCGAGCCGGTTCAGTTCCTGGAAACGGTCGCGCGCCGCACTAGCTTCGCCGCCGTGCAACAGGACCGCGTCCTCCACTCGCTGTACGCGCCCGTCGTGCAGGTACTGAAAACGGTATCCGAGGCCCATAAGCGGGGTGGTTCGCCACTCGGAGGGAGCGGCTCCGCCCGCACACGGTCCGGCGAGCTCGGGGCCCATGTCGTGCAGCAGGAAGTCGGAATAGGGACGGAAGGCCTTTTCGGCGAAGGCGAGACGGTCCGTTGCACTGTCCCGGCCGGGGGCCGATGTCATCATGACCGGAACGTGACAGCTCGTGCATCCGATTTCGGTGAAGAGGCGTTCGCCCTCCGCCGTCCGGTCCGCATCGCTCTCGGTTCGCCGGGCGGGGGGCGCCAAAAAGCGAACGTAGGCGGCAACCGCCTCAAGGACCGAGTCGGCGAGCTCGGGCTCGGCGGTCGGGTCCGTTCCTGCGGGCAAGGGCATTCCGTTCGGGAGTTCCTCGTACGGGTGTCCCGATGTCGTGAGTCCCATCTCGAGTCGAAAGGCGTCCTCGGCGAAATCCCGCACCCTCGCGTGAGTGGCTTTGAAGCCGAAGCGGGCGAGGGCTCCCGCGCCGTCGAACCCCGGACGCCCCGAGATGCCGTCTCCATCGCTGTCCTCGGGATCGGCGAGAGCGAGGATGGTCTCTTCCGCTACGGCCTCCACCATGCCCATGCCGAAAAGCGGAAGTGGGAAGATGTCGGCCATGTGAGTGGCATCCGGCGGACGCCGTTCGGGAGCGCCGCCGGCCGCGCGCAGCGGCTCGGTCACCAGAAACTGGAGGAGATCGCCGCCGGCTGCGTTCAGGGGATCGCAACCCGTGGCGGGATCGAAGCGGCTGGCCTTAGTGACCGGCTCCGCCCCGAAACCGCCGCTTGCGGGCAAGTCGTGGCAGGAGACGCAGCGTCGCTGGTTGAAGAGGGGACCTAGCCCCTCCGATTCCGTGAACTCGCGTTGGAAGAGCGCTCGTCCAAGGCGGAATGCGCCCAGTTCGGTCTCGGTCAGTCCGGGAAGTGGATCACCAGGCTGCTCTTCGACGAACTCCGCAGTAGCGGTGCAGGAGGGGGAGCCGACTGCGAAGAGCAGGAGCGGAACACTGCGCCACGAGCTTGCCCGCTCCAGCGTCGCGGTGCCCTGGGAGGCCTTGGCCACGGGTTGCTAGGGAATCCCGAGAGTCGCCGCCTGGAATTGGTAGGAGAAGGTGAGGGCCTGGCGGACTCCCACGGATTCCCACACCTGGAGTTCCCTGAAGTCGTTGTACCAGTCCCGCCCGTCGATCTTCACGTTCACGGCGATAGTGGCGACGACCTCTTCCGTGGGAAAGATGCGCGAATGGAACTGCAGGCGATCGTTCAGGCGGTAGGTCCGCTCGTACGGCAGGGTGACGGTGGTCGTGTCGGACGAGTTGATGTGCGTGATCAGAGGGCAGCCCTCCTGACCGACGCACTCCGGGTCCTCGACGAGGAGGAAATCCTGCGACGTGATCAACACTGCCGACGAGACCTGCTGGCTAGTGACGGTCACGGTAACCTCTTCAGGTTCACCTGGACCGGTGAGCCAGTCACAGCCGGAGATCAGGACGGGGACGAGCGAGAGCGGGAGAATCCGAGGCAGGACGGAAGACGACGGAAGGAGCATTGTCGCTATCTGAATGGGAGGGGATGGGTGTCGGTACCGGCATGGTACCGGTTACGCGTTCTCATACACCGCTGCCCAGCTTCCTATCCCTGGTTCGGGGACCCGTGCCTTAACGGCCCGGACCGTGCGGTCCGGGAAACTATGTCGCTCGGTTCGCGTATGCACGGTGCTCGGATCAGTACCGAGAAACTGCCGTGCCCCCCGGTGTCCGGGTTGGACGCCGAGCGGGGGCTCCATCCACCCCACTCAAAAGGGAAAGCTATGTCACCAACATCGTTAAATCGAAAGGCGCTGCTCTCAGGGATCACCCTGATCGCGGCGTTTCTGTTCACACCCAACGCGCCTCCCGCCGCTGCGCAGGAGGTCGGTTCCGTCGTCGGTACGGTGGTCGACGAGGCCTCCGGAAGACGTCTCGCCGACGCTCAGGTTCTGGTGACCGGTACCGGGATCGGAGGGCTCACCAACGCCGCCGGCTTCTTCAGGCTAGGAGCGGTTCCCGTGGGTTCAGCGGAGATCTCCGTCAGTCTGATCGGGTATCAGCGCACGACACAGACCGTCACCGTCGCTCCCGCCGGCGTCTCGGTCGAGTTTCGGATGAGCCAGACGGCCATCTCGCTCGGTGAAATCGTGGTCACCGGCGTCGGCCAAGCCACCGAGCGGCGCGCGCTCGGCACGACCGTGGACGTGATCTCCGCAGCGGAGATAGATCAGGCACCGGTTCAGAACGTGGCTCAGCTCCTCCAGGGCCGAGTCGCGGGGGCGACCGTCAACGCCACCTCCTCCCAGCCCGGCACCGGCAGCCTCATCAACTTCCGGGGCGTCTCCTCGGTGGTCGGCGCACAGACTCCGGTCATCTATATCGATGGCGTGCGCGTGGACAACGACCAGTCCACTGCGGCCGGGACGGGCGGCGAGCAGTCAAGCGCACTGGCCGACCTCATGGCCTCGGACATCGAGCGCATCGAGATCACCAAGGGCGGTGCGGCGAGCACCCTCTACGGCTCGGACGCCGCCACGGGCGTCATCCAGATCTTCACCAAGCGGGGCACGCCGGGGGCTCCCAAGGTGACGGCGCGGATCGAACGCGCCTACGAAGTGCCGGAGCTCAAGTACATGTTCGACGTGGGGCTCACCTTCCCGGACCTGGTCGCGGCGGGGGAGGCTCCGGCCACCCTTCTCGCCGACCAGTACTGGCGAAACGGCCAGGCCCAGACCTACTACGTGGGTGTCAACGGGGGCACCGCCGCCGTCACCTACCGTCTGAGCGGACGGATCAACCAGACGGATGGAACCCAGCCCAAGAACGGCTCGGTCCAGTACAACCTCTCCGGCGGGATGCAGGCGACGATCTCCGACCGCCTGCGGGTGGAGTTCTCCGGCGCCTACACTCGCTCCAGCTTCGACCGTCTCTTCAATGGAACCGCCATCGCCGACCCTATCACCACTTTCGAGGTGGGCGACGCGCTCTTCTTCTCGGGTGAATCGACCCTCCAGGGCGCGCTCGAAATGTTCTTGCGCCCCGACATCACCGAAGAGGTCAACCGCTTCCTGGTGAGCGGCGGAGGACACTTCAATTGGAACGACGATGTGGAGACCCGCTTCACGGTGGGCGTGGACGCGCGCACCAACCACCAGCGGGTCCTGCAGCCGATCGGGTTCACTCCGGGAGAACCCACGGGATCGCTGACGCGGTTCAACAGGGAGTTCACCTCGGTCTCACTCAACCTGGCCACCACCTGGCGGACTCGGTTGAACGACGGACTAAGCTCGGCTCTGACCTTCGGCGCCCAGGGCTTCCGCGACGACGAGTCCGTCTTCAACGCGAACGGCACCGGCTTCGCCCTCCCCGGCTCCGAGGACTTCGGGTCCGCCGCAGAGGTCTCGGCTGGTGAAGGCAACTCGGAGCTCTTCAACGGCGGAGTGTTCGTCGACGAGCAGCTCGCCTTTCAGGACAAGCTCTTCATCGGCGGCGGCGTGCGCATCGACGCCGGCTCCTCGTTCGGAGACGAGATCGCCTACCAGGCCTATCCGAAGGGCACGCTTTCCTACGTGATCTCGGAGGAGTCCTTCATGCCGGGCGGCGATATCCTGAACGAACTGAAGCTGCGCGGCGCGTACGGGCGCACCGGAAAGTTC
Source organism: Gemmatimonadota bacterium (assembly GCA_021295815.1). Classification (NCBI taxonomy): domain Bacteria; kingdom Pseudomonadati; phylum Gemmatimonadota; species Gemmatimonadota bacterium. The sequence continues at coordinate 118,787 of JAGWBQ010000007.1, forward strand.
CCTGGTCCCTTCCTCCGCGACCGCACCTTTTCCGCCATTCCGTTCCGGGGCGAGAGTGCGCCTTCCTTCGCCAATCCGGGAAACGACGAACTCAAGCCCGAGGTCACCTCGACCATCGAGTACGGCTTCGACGCGGCGCTTCTTGACAACCGCATCGGGGTGGGCTTCACCTACTTCGACGCAGTCACGAGCGACGCGCTCTTCCTGGTCCCGGAGCAGCCTTCCACGGGCCTGGGCAACCAGCTTCGCAACGTCGGAGAGATCGCCAACACTGGTATCGAGGTCGCGCTTAGCGCCACCGTGCTCAACATCGAGGACTACGTGTGGAGCCTGAGCGGTACCTTCAACACGGTCACCAACGAAGTGACCGACATGGGTTCCGCAGCCGACTTCAACATCGAGGCCCAGAAGAGAGTCAGCGAGGGCAAGCCGGTGGGAACGTGGTGGATGACCCATCCCGTCGACACCAACGGCGACGGTCTCGCCGACGGCTCGGAGACGCAGTTCGTCACCAAGGAGGACGGCAGCTACGCCAGCCCGCAACCGGATCAGTTCGGGGCCTTCTCCACTCAGCTCACCCTCTGGAACAGGCTCTCGCTCTCGGCGTTGGCGGACTGGGCCACCGGCGCCTACGTCTTCGACTACGGGTCGGTGTGGGCGACTTTCAACGCCATCTACCGCCGCGAGGAGATCGAGGGCGTGACCTTCCCGGATCGCTACGACACCTCCGGGACGGGAATCGGCAAGTACTCGCAGAGCGCGGCGCGCCGGGCGTTCCTCTACGAGGGCGACTGGCTGAAGCTCAGAGAGGTGAGCGCGCGTTACGAGCTGCCCGAGAGCCTGGTCGGAGACCGGGCCGAGAGGGCGAGCATCTATGCGAGCGTCCGCAATCTGGCCATCTGGTCGTCCACGGCCATGGTCGATCCCGAACTCAGCGGCGTCACCGGCGGCGGTCTGGAGCTCGGTGGAGAATCGAGCATCACCGCCTCGCCGAACCGGGCGTTCCGGTTCGGCCTCGAGTTCGTGTTTTAGGCCACAAGGAGAACCACAACAATGAACCAGACAAGAAAGAGACCGTTCCTGCCCATGGCGATCGCCGTCCTCGTCGGCTTCCAGGGCTGTGATTTTCTCGACCCGACCAACGTGCAGAACCCGCTGACCACCACGGACGACCTGGCCAACGCCGAAGAGCCGACGGCCGCGCTGCTCCCGGGACTGCGAGCCCAGTTCGCCCGTGCGATCTCCGCCGTGGTTTCGACCACGGAGAACGTCAGCGACAACTACAGCATCCACGGCACGGGCATCAACAAGGACTTCGACAACCCGCGCGCGGTCACCTCGCAGGTGGCCAACGGCACCGGCACCGGTGGGGGCGGGGCGTACTGGAACATCCAGGAGCTCCGTGCCTTGGCGGATTTCGTTCTCGAAATCGCCACCGGAGACGCGACTGCCACCCAGAGTCAGATAGCCGAGGCGCGCTATTATCGCGGCGTCGCTCTGGTCATGCTCGCGGAGAACTTCAGCGCGGCGCCGGTCGAGCTCGACGGCGCAGCCCTCTCGGGTCGGGAGCTGCTCACTCTGGCGGTCACCGAACTCCAGGGAGCCACGGGTTCCGGAAGCCTCGCCCACGCGACGCTCGCTCGGGCTTACCGGCTTCTGGGCGATGCGGCCAACGCCGTCTCCAGCGCCAACTCCGCCCTCGCGCTGGGAGACGGATTCTACAACTTGCAGGAGTATGATGCGGCGACCCTGACCAACACGCCGCACGCCTTCCTAGTCACTCGCGCGCTGCAGGAGATGCAGCCGCTGCCCCGGCTCGACTTCCTCGATCCCAAGTTCCTCTCCCGAGCAGCCGGCATCGCTTACGCCAAGGGCGAGGAGATGTACCTGATCAAGGCTGAAGCGGCATTCGCCGGTGGCGACTTCGTCGCCGGCCGGGCCGAACTGGCGCGGGGGCTGCGACTCGCGCTGAGCCGAGGGACCACTTCGTTCATCGACAACGACCAGCGCCTGAACGCCGATCTCTCCATCCGGCCACGCGACGCGGCGATCAAGGTTCGGGCGGACGACGAGAGCCCGATCCGGTCAGGGCTGGTGCTCAACCGCAACGGGAGCGAGGTGGCGGTGCCCGAACTCTCGTCGACCTCGCTCGACCCCGACTCGGTCGCGGCGATTCCGGTCGGCGACACCGACGCGCTCTGGCACGCCCTCCACCTCGCGCGACAGGAGATACTCTTCCTGGAAGGGCGGAGGATGTCGGACCTTGGGATCCGGCTGCCGATGATGCAGCGCGAGATCGACGCGAATCCGAACATCAATCCGGGCGGCCCGGGAACGGAGCCGGTGGTTCCCGGCTACATCCCTGCGGGAGAGACCATGGACTTCTTCACACCCGCCTCGCCCTACGGGCCCGACGGTACGCTTCTTACCGACGTGGTCACCGTAAACGTCGACATGAACAAGGTGCTCGTCGCGAACGGGGTGTCGCCCTTCCTGAACTAGGAGCCTTGTCCACGCACCGCCAGGTGTGGTGCGGACCCGCCGGCATCGCAGGAATCGGTGTCGGCGGGTCGCCCTCTTGCAGACCTGAACGGCTTGGGCCGGAGGGGCTTGGGCGTGGACCCTGAAGCCCTTCGCGACCTTCGACTGGGTACCAGCCGTGCGAACCGCCGAATCTCCCCGGATCGGCAACCTTCCCGATCCCGGCAGGTATCAATCGGTATGGCTTGAAGCCATGGCGGCCGCCATCCGGGCGTTGCCCTCATCCATCCCAGAACCCGGGAGGGGACTATGGGAACCTACGTCGTTCGAACTGCCGGTATGCTCATGCTGCTCGCGTTGGCGGCTCCCGGCCCGGTAACCGCCCAGACGCCGACAGGGGCGATCGAAGGCACGATCACCGACGCGACCACGGGCCAGCCGCTGCACCAGGTCTCGGTCGTGGTGGAGGGAACCGAGCTCAGCGCACTGACCAACCTGACGACGGGCCGCTACTTTCTGACCAACGTACCCGCCGGAGACCACACCGTGAGGGTGGTGGTCATCGGCTACGTGACTCAGGAGAAGCAGGTCACCGTCACGGCGGGCCAGACCACGGTGGCCGACTTCGCGCTCGAGATTTCGACCGTCAGCCTTGACGAGATGCTAGTCTCCGGAGCGGTGGGCGAAGTGTATTTCAGGACGAAGGGCGGACCGTGGCCCTTGGTGAGCGTGGCCGATTTCAACACCGAATCCTACGCCCACATCGACGAGAACGACTTCAAGCTCGTCAGCGCGTCCCCGCTCTCCACCTTCTCGACCTCCTACGCCAACGTGCGCCGTTTCATCCAGGACGGCGAGCGCCCGCCCATCGACGCGGTCCGCATCGAGGAGATGGTCAACTACTTCCCCTACGAGTGGGACGACGTGTCTGGCGAGCACCCGTTCGCCGTGACCACCGAGGTGACCCAGGCGCCCTGGAAGCGGGAGCATCGGCTGGTTCGCATCGGGCTGCACGCGCAGTCGATCGACACCGAGGATCTCCCGCCCAGCAACCTGGTCTTCCTGCTGGACGTGTCCGGATCGATGGAACCGAGCAACAAGCTGCCGCTCCTCAAGAAGGCGTTCTCTTTGCTTGTCGACCAGCTGAGGCCGCAGGACCGGGTCGCGATCGTGGTATACGCGGGCGCTGCCGGGCTTGTGCTTCATTCCACCCCCGGCAACCGGCAGGACAAGATCCTGGCCGCGCTCGAACGGCTGCAGGCCGGCGGCAGCACCGCCGGAGGCGAAGGTCTCAAGCTCGCCTACGAGACGGCCCGCGAGTATTTCATCGACGGCGGCAATAACCGCGTCATCCTGGCCACCGACGGCGACTTCAACGTGGGCGCCTCCAGCGACGGCGAGATGGTGCGGCTCATCGAGAGAGAGCGCGAAAGCGGCGTCTTCCTGACCGTGCTTGGATTCGGCACCGGCAACCTCAAGGACTCCAAGATGGAGCAGATCGCCGACCACGGGAACGGCAACTTCCACTACGTCGACGGCCTGCTCGAGGCCCGCAAACGCTCCTCACCCTGGCCAAGGACGTGAAGCTGCAGATCGAGTTCAATCCGGCGCGGGTGGAGGGCTATCGCCTGATAGGGTACGAGAACCGGCTGCTGGCCGACGAGGATTTCAACGACGACACCAAGGACGCGGGCGACCTCGGGGCCGGACACACCGTGACCGCGCTCTACGAGGTGGTGCCTGCGGGCGTCGAGGTGCCGCGCGAGAGTGAAGTCGACGATCTGCGCTACCAGCCGCAGGCGGACCACCCGCCGCTCAGCGAGTTCGAAGGCGAGATGCTGTACGTCAAGATCCGCTACAAGGATCCCGACGGGGAGAAGAGCAGGCTTCTCGAACACGCTGTCGCCGACCGGAGCGGGATGCCTTCCACCGACTTTCGCTTCGCGACCGCGGTGGCGGGCTTCGGCATGCTGCTGCGCGACTCACCCTATGCCGGGACCTTCTCACTCGACGATGTCGTGAAGCTGGCCGAGAGAGGCAAGGGGGATGACCCGCGCGGCTACCGGGGCGAGTTCATCCGGCTGGTGGAAACGACGCGAGACCTGGGGCTGCTCAAGGAGGCGGAGGAAACGGACGGGCGACACTAGCACGTACGAAAAGGTTGGCCAGGTGATCAGGTTCCCCCGGCCCGGTTCCGCCTCCGACTGACCCTCCGCCTTACGCCGGCGGCAGATCCTCCACCAACCGGACCATGCGCTCGACCTGGTCCTCGTCGGGAAGCCCGCCCATCCCCGCACCGAGGTTGTCGACCATGTGCTCGGGTCGGCTGGTCGCGGGCGTGACCACGGTCACGGCCTCGTTCGCCAGGACGAACTTGAGAAAGAACTGAGCCCAGCTGTGCGCGTCGAACTCCCCGGCCCATTCGGGAACGTCGCGTCCGCTTACCCGATTCCACAACCGGGTGCGTCCGAATGGGGCATAGATCAGCACACCGATGCCGCGCTCCCTGGCCAAGGGCAGGATCTCCTCGGCGGAAGCTCGGTTGTCGACGGCGTAGTCGACGCCGATGAAGTCGATGGGCTCGTTGCGCATCACCGCCGCGAGATCGGGATAGCGTCGCTCGCTCGTGCTTGTGATGCCGATGTACCGAACCCGAGCGGCCTCTTTTTCCTCCTTGAGGATGCCGAGCTGGGTCGGAGGATCGCCCAGGTTGTGTACCTGGATGAGGTCGACGACCGGGAGCCGGAAACGGTCGAAGGAGCGGCGGACCTGAGCACGGGCCTCGTCCGGATCGGCGCTTCCGCCGCCGCGACCCGCCACGTTCACCTTGGTCGCCCAGAAAATGCGATCCTGAATGCCGAGGTCGTTGGCCACTTCGCCCGCCACCTCCTCGGAAGCCCCGTAGGACGGTGCGGTGTCGAACACCGAGCCGCCGTTGTCCACGAAGGTCTGGAGCACGGCCCGGATCGCGCTCACATCGTCGCTTCGAGCCACCCGCGAGAAGGTGGCCGAGCTGCCCAGACCGACGACCGGGAGCATTTCGCTCGTACCGGGGACGGCCCGGGTCATGATTTCCTGACGCGTCAGCGCCTGGAGCAGGGTAGGGGTGAGGGCGAATCCCGCGCCGCTTCCGGCGGTGAGCTTGAGCCAATCGCGTCGTGTGAGCTTCATCGTTCCTTGTTTCTCGGGCCATGGTTTACGAAGGGCGGGCGGCACGAACCCGTCTCCTGCGTCGGGTCTGCGGTTCCCACCGCTAAACAAAAGATGGCCCGGACCGTCCCGGATCACAAGAGACACCGCCCGACCGGCAGTTCGCTACCTTCCCGCCCCCACTCCCGTCAGTTCTTCGCTCAACCGTCTCAACCTGGCTCGGGCCTCCGGGTCGTAGGTCTGGTCGTTCGCGCGGGCCGGTCGAAGGCCGCTGAAGTACTGACCACTCTCGAAGTCGTCGGAGTCCACGACCTGCATCACGGCGTCGGCGCCCTCGGCGATTGTGGACCGCGGGGTCACTCCGAGCCGACGCACCATCCCGGTAGGCATGTAGGTGGCCGGATGCAACGAGCCTACGACGATGCCGGTTTCCGCCAGTTCCTCCGCCAGATCGTGCGTGAACATGACTTGGGCGAGCTTGCTCTGGGCGTAGGCGCGGCGACCGCTGAAGTTTCGCTCGATCATCACGTCGTCGAAATCGATCGGCGTCTGGGCTCCCGACGACACGTTGACGATGCGCGACGGAGCGCTAGAACGGAGCCTCGGCAAGAGCATCCGTGTCAACAGGAAGGGGGAGAGGTAGTTGACCTGATAACGGTATTCGTGCCCGTCGTCGGTGAGGAGTCGCTCGTCGGGAGCGGAGCCGAATCCCGCGTTGTTGATGAGGATGTCCATTCGGTCGTAGTCGGCCAGCAACCTCCCCGCGAACCGCCTCACCGCAGCTAGCGAAGCGAAGTCGGCCCGGTAGAAGCGAGCGCTTCCCGGTCCCGCCGCGTTGATCGCGTCCACCACCTCGGCACCCCGTTCCTCGTTGCGACCGTGCACGATGACGTGATCGCCGCGAGCGCCGAGACGGATGGCCAGCTCCCTCCCCAGTCCGGAGGTCGATCCGGTCACAAGCGCGACCCGCTGGCCCGGAGAGGGCTCTCGGGTGACCTGGGCCCCAACGGAGTCGGTTGCGAAGCCGAGCGGAACGAGGAGCAGGGCGGCTGTGAGGGTGGCCGTGTGGCGGGGCCGAACCTCGACGCGGCGGGCAAGGGGCGGGGCAGACATGTCGGACATGGAAACGGATCCTCGCGAAGATGGCGCGGTCGGCGGTGGCGTCCGGTGCTGCTGCGGACGACGTCCGCCCCGCGAAGTCTATCCGGTTTCGGCTCGGATCGCCACCGCCGGAGGTTGAAGAGGCGTTGGGGTTGGCTCACGACAATGCTTGAACGTAGCCACCCGCCTCACCTCCGCATTCCGTTGAACGCGTCCGCCATCGCCCGGATGTGCACGGGGGTGGTCCCGCAGCAGCCTCCGATGAAGCGGGCGCCGGCGTTCACGAGCCTGCGGGCGTAACGGGCCATGTACTCCGGGCTCGCCATGTAGATCTTGCGGTCGCTGACGTTCCTCGGCATGCCGGTGTTGGGCTGGGCGGAGAGCGGGAGCTCGACCTCCTCGGCCATTTCCTCGATGGCGTCGAGGGTGACCGCCGGTCCGACCGAACAGTTGAGTCCGACCACGTCGGCGCCCCCGTCTGCGAGCGTTGCCGCGATTCGTCCGGGGCTCGCGCCGCAGGCGGTCCGTCCGTCCCCGTTCACGGTCATCTGCGCGAAAACGGGGAGCCGGGTCGCCTCCCGTGCCGCCGCCAGGGCGGTGGCGATCTCGCTCAGGTCGGAAAAGGTTTCGAGGACCAGGCAGTCGACGCCGCCCTCGAGCAGCCCCTCGAGCTGAGGCAGGAAGCGCCCCTTCGCCTCTTCGTGCGTTACCGCACCGGCAGGCTCGACCCTGACCCCGAGCGGTCCGATGGCCCCGGCAACGGCGGGGGCGCCGGCCGTACGCGCCAGTCCGGCCGCTCCTCGATTGATCTCCCGGGTGCGCTTGTCCAGGCCGTAGGCGGAGAGCCGGACCGGGTTCGCCCCGAAGGTGTTCGTCTCCACGATCTCGGTACCGGCGGCAACGTATCCGCGGTGGATCTCGGTGATGAGCTCAGGCGCGGATAGGTTGAGTTCGTCGTAGCACACGTTCACGAAGACGCCGCGTTCGTAGAGGGCCGTTCCCATGCCCCCGTCGAAGAGGTGCGGTCGGCCGTCGGCGATCCAGGAGCGGACCACATTCATCGGACCGCCTCCGGCGCTGTCGGTTCGTAACCCAGGTTAGGCGCCAGCCATTCTTCGACCTCGGCGAGGGGGCGATCCCAGCGGCAGGCGTAGTCCCGCACCTGGTCGCGTCCGACGCGTCCGATTCCGAAGTACCTGGCCTCGGGATGGGAGAAGTACCAGCCCGCGACCGACGAGGCGGGCGACATCGCGCAGCTCTCCGTAAGCCGAAGCCCCAGGTTGCCGGCGTCGAGCAGCTCGAAAATGAGTTCCTTCTGAGTGTGGTCGGGGCAGGCCGGATAACCGGGCGCCGGACGTATGCCCCGGTAGCGTTCGGCCACGAGGTCGTCGGCCGACAGTTCCTCGTTCGCGGCATAGCCCCAAAGCTCCGTGCGCACCCGCTCGTGCATATGTTCGGCGAAGGCTTCGGCTAGACGGTCGCCGATCGCCTTGACCAGAATGGAACGGAAATCGTCTCCTGCCGCAGACGCCTCGGCGGCGAGATTCTCGATCTCACGACCGGAAGTGACTGCGAAGGCCCCGATCCAGTCGTCTCTTCCCGCATTGGCCGGGGCGACGAAGTCGGCGAGGCACGATGCGGCCCGTCCCTGCTTGCGGAATTGCTGCCTGAGGAACGGGACCCGCACCGGCCCATCGACGCCGGACGCATCGAGAAGCACGTCGTCCCCTTCGCTGAACGCGGGGAAGAGTCCGGCGACCCCGCGCGGCCGCACCCGCCGGTCCTTCTCCAGGGTTTCCAGCAGGAGCTCCGCCTCTTCCAGCAGCTCGCGCGCCTGGCCCCCGAGTTCGGGATCGTCCAGGATCCCAGGAAAGCTGCCGCGCAGCTCCCACGTCGCGAAGAAAGGCCCCCAGTCGATATACGGGGATAGCTCGGCGATGCTCGGCGAGAACGTGTGCACCCCCGGGAGTGGGGGAACGGGCGGCTCGTAGCCTGTCCAGTCGAGTTTCGGTCCCGAGGCCCGGGCGTCAGCGATGGAGAGAAGGGCGGGGCGCCTTCCTTTTCGTCCGGGCCGGCGACGGAGGGCGTCGTACTCGTCTCGGACGTTCGAAACGTAGTCCCGCCTGCGCTTGGGATCGAAGAGCGCGCCGACGACGCCGACGGCGCGGGAGGCGTCGGCGACATGGACCGCCGGGCCCAGGGTGTACTCGGGCTCGATGCGGAGCGCCGTATGGGTTCGCGATGTGGTGGCGCCCCCGATGAGGAGCGGCAGGTTCAGCTCCTGCCTTTCCATTTCGCGGGCGAAAAGCATCATCTGACGCAGGGAGGGTGTGATGAGGCCGGAGAGACCGATGATGTCGACCTCCCGTTGGCGCGCGGTCTCCAGGATGCGCTCGGCGGGCACCATGACGCCCAGATCGATCACCTCGTAGCCGTTGCAGCGGAGAACGACTGCGAGGATGTTCTTGCCGATGTCGTGAACGTCGCCCTTCACCGTCGCCAGCAGAATGCGTCCCTTGTGTCCGAACCCGCCGCGGCCTCGTCCGAGATCGCCGCCGCCTTCCGCGTCTTCGTCGGCTCTGCCGGCGTCGCCGCCGTCGAGGCTCTCCCGCCGCTCGCGTTCGAGATGGGGTGTGAGTTCTGCGACCGCCTTCTTCATGATCCGGGCGCTCTTCACCACCTGCGGAAGAAAGATGCGCCCCGAACCGAAGAGTTCGCCCACGCGGTCCATGCCGGCCATGAGCGGCCCTTCTATGACCGCCAGCGCAACGCCCAGCAGCTGCCTGGCCTCCTCGACGTCGCTCTCGATGAACCCGTCGATACCGTGAACGAGCGCATGGGAGATGCGCTCCTCGAGCGGAAGGCCTCTCCACTTGGGCGTTCGCCCGTCGTCGGCGCGGACGGCGCCGCGCAGCTCCTGGGCGATCTCGACCAACTGTTCGGTCGCAGCGGGACGGCGCGCGAGCAAGACGTCCTCCACGGGTTCCAGAAGCTCCGTCGGCAGTTCGTCGTAGATGGGCAGCGCACCGGCATTGACGATCGCCATGTCCATCCCTGCCTCGATCCCGTGGCGGAGAAAGGCCGAGTGCATCGCCTCGCGCAGAGCCGGCGAACCTCGGAACGAGAATGAGACGTTGCTCACTCCGCCGCTTACCAGCGCGTGCGGACAGCTCGCCTTTATGCGACGGGTGGCTTCGAAAAAGTCGACGGCGTAGCGGTCGTGCTCCGGGATCCCCGTCGCGACCGCGAAGACGTTCGGGTCGAAGATGACGTCTTCGGGCGGAAAGTCCTCCTCCATGAGTAGCGCGTATGCGCGTTCGCAGATCGCGACCCTGCGGTCGACGCTGTCCGCTTGGCCTTCCTCGTCGAAGGCCATCACCACGACCGCCGCCCCGTAGCGCCGGGCGAGGCGTGCGCGTTCCCGAAACAGCTCCTCCCCGTCCTTGAGGGAGATGGAGTTGATCACTCCCTTTCCCTGGAGGCACTTGAGGCCGGCCTCGATCACGTCCCACTCGGAGGAATCCACCATGACCGGCACCCGCGCCACGTCGGGCTCCGCGGCGACGAGGTTGAGGAAGCGCGTCATCTCGGTCGCGGAGTCGAGAAGCGCGTCGTCCATGTTCACGTCGACCACCTGGGCGCCGCCCTCCACCTGCTCTCGGGCCACGGCGACGACCTCCGGGCTTTCCTCCCGCACGAGGCGGGCGAATTTCCGCGACCCGGTGACGTTGGTGCGCTCGCCGACGTTGACGAAGAACGCCCCGCCCGGGTTGACCACGAACGGTTCGAGGCCGGAGAGGCGGGTGAGTCGGGGCGGATGGGCGATCCTGCGCGGCGGCACGCCCCTTACCGCCTCCGCCATCGCCGCCACATGCTCGGCGGTCGTTCCGCAACAGCCTCCCACGATGTTGAGGACCCCCTCCGCAGCGAGTTCGGCCATCGCCTCCGCCATCAACTCCGGCGTGTCGTTGTACTCCCCCAGCTCGTCGGGCAGGCCGGCGTTCGGATAGCAGAGTACGGGAACTGAAGCCACCTCGGCCAGCGCGCGCACGTGGGGACGAAGCTCGGTCACGCCCAAAGCGCAGTTGAAACCGACCGCGAGGAGCCCGGAGCTCCGGCCCGGACCCGGCTGGACGCCGTGGGAGACCGAGTGGTAGAAGGCTTCCGCAGTCTGGCCGGAGAGGGTGCGACCGCTAAGGTCGGTAATGGTACCGGAGACCGCCACAGGGAGGTCGGTGCCGCGTTCGGCGAGCACCTCCGAAATGGCGAAGAGCGCCGCCTTGGCGTTCAGGGTGTCGAAGGCCGTCTCGACAAGGAGGAGATCGGCGCCGCCATCGATCAGAGCGAGGGCCTGCTCGGCGTAGGCGTGGCGCAGGTCGTCGAAGGTGATTGTGCGCGCACCCGGATCCGAAACGTCGGCGGAGATGGATGCGGTGCGGTTGGTGGGTCCTATGGCGCCCGCAACCCAGCGGGGTCGGCCGGAGTCACGTCGTTCGGCTTCGTCGGCCGCGCCCCGAGCCAGGAGGGCGGCTTTCCGATTGAGCTCCCGCGCAATGGACTCGAGACCGTAGTCCGCGAGTGCGATCGAGGTCGCGCCGAAGGTGTTGGTCTCGATAATGTCGGCGCCGGCGGCGAGATAGGAAGCGTGTATCTCGCGGACGATCTCGGGCTGGGTGAGCGTTAGAAGGTCGTTCTGCCCGAAGAGAGCCGTCTCCGACTCGGCGAAGCGCGTCGACCGGAAGTCCGATTCCGTCAGGTCGTACGCTTGAAGCGCGGTCCCCATCGCCCCGTCGAGGACGAGAATGCGCTCGGAGAGAGCCTGGCGAAGCAGGCCGGTTCGATCTTGGGCAGGCAAGGAGCCGCCTCCATGCTGGGAGCTCCGGAGCGGTGCGCACTTGACCGGAGCTCGGGTTTTTTAGCTGGTTCGGCGGAGCCCCGTGGTCGGGGCGGCTCCGCGCAGGGCCGCAATACACCGCAAATCACCCTTGCTGAAGATAATCTGTACTGTTTGGCGCGTCCGGTCAAGGTGGGGAGGGGGCGGTCGTGTTCACCGGGTTGTCCGGTATTCCGCAGCGAGCGTGAAGGTCATGGCACGGACGTTCATGGTACTTCTACCTAGAGAGCCAATAGCTGAGCTTGATCATGAACACGTTGTCCGAGGGCGCGCCGAAGAGCGCGTTCATGTCGGAGCCGAAATCGAAGTCTCCGTTGCCGGCGAAATGGTCCCGGCCCTGCGACCAAACAACGTAGAGCAGCGAGCCGGGCACGTATTCCCAGCGGAGAACGGCGTTGGAACGAAACTGCTTGAAGTTGAAGTCCGGATCGTCGATCGAGGTGTCGACTCCTGAGAGGTCGAAGTGGTGGCGTCCGCCCTCGAGCCTCGCGTTCAGCGGCTCGAAGCGGTCCTCGTACACTGCGGCCTGCGGGTCCGCGACCCGTTTGAAGTCGGTGTAGCTCCCGCTGCTCACGAAGGGCTGCGCGTAGACCTGGAGCGAGAGCGTGGGCGTGAAGGCGTGGTCCACGCGGGCGGTGAGTCCGACCGTGGCCTGATCGATCCGTCCGAAGACGTACTCCGACTGCTGGTTCACGTAGAGGCTGCGAACCCACTGCCGGTCGTTGACCTCCCGCCTGACGTGCCCTCCGATCTGGAGGCTCGTTCGTCCCGAAGGCCTGAAGCGCAGGTTCGGCGAGGTGCCGAGAGACCAGGAGTCGCTCTCGGGGCGTCTGTTGCCGAACACGGTGGCGCTCGCGCTGACCCGCTTGCGCGAATCGGTGGAAGCTCCGCTCCAGAAGTTGGTGCCGGATTCGGTGCGGAAGAGGGGGCCGCCTCTGAGGATGCCGTCGGAGAGCGCGGAAGCCGAGTGGTTCACTCCGAACCAGGCGTTCCAGAAGCTCTTGAACTGGAGGTTGGCGTTCACGTTGCCGCCGACCTCGGTGACTTCGTTCCCGAAGGTGCGGACCGACCACGCGTTCACGTTCGTGCTCCAGCTCCGGAACGGTCCCTGCGGGGTGCTCCGCTGGTAGCCTCCCCAACCCCAGCCGACGATGTAGTCGGTACTGCGGAGATAGCCGGCGTCGTTGGTTTCGAAGCCGGGCGTTCTCGCCTGGACCCCCCCGCCGATCCGCCACGGGCTCCCGGCGAACTTCATGATGTCGACGTTCAACGAGCTCCCGGAGAGGCTCGTGCGGGTCGGGTCGTAGTCGAGGTGTTCCGCGTCCGGACGATGGAAGTAGCGGGCGGATGAACGCTGCGTGCGTGCGATGGCGTCCGCCGAGCCGGTGACGACCGATCCGAGCGCGTATCCTGAGACCTGCCAGGCGTCGCCCCTGAAGCGGTGTCGGAAGTCGAGACCGCCGGTGTAGGCGCCGGAGCGGAGATCGAGCTCTTCGGCGACCGCGCCGTCCCTCCTAAGCGCGGTTCCTATGAAGCCTATCGCCGACCTGCCTTCCCGCAAGTCCTTCTGGAGCCTGAGCACGCCGTAGTTGGAGAGGGGCTCGACCGGAGTCTCGGTAAGCGCTCCCGTCGCCGGCTGCACCTTGGCGTTCTCTCTCGAGGTCAGGGCGTGCATGGCCCCGATCGACCAGCCGGCGGCGGTCTTGCCCGAGAGCTTCCAGGCGCCGAGAATCGTCGTCCGGTCGGGTCGGTCGACGTAGCCGCCACTGGGATCGGCCCGGCCCTGCGGCGAGCGTCCCACCCGGCGCGGGTAGAAGAGCGATTCGTTCGCCTCGTCGCCGTCGCCCAAGGCGATGGGGAACGAGAAGATCGAAGAACCCTCCAGGAAGAAGGGGCGTCGCTCGGGATAGAAGGTCTCGAACGCCGTCAGGTTCACCTGGGCCGGGTCGGCCTCCACCTGACCGAAGTCGGGGTTGATGGTCATGTCGAGCGTGAGATCGGAGGTGACCCCGTACTTGACGTCGGCCCCGAGGGTGCCGAAGGTTCCGTTCGGCTTGTGGAAGGGGTCGGCTTCGTCTCCCTGCACCCTCTCCAGGCGAGCGAGCGAATAGGGCAGGACTTCGAGCCTTCCGGGAGCTTCGATGTCGCGCAGATCGCGGAGCTCTCCGAACATGCTCACCAGTCCTCCGTCGGCCCTGGTTATCGGCGCCCAGACGGAGGCCTCCTCGCGCCGGGCGATAACGCGGATGAAGTTGATCCCCCAGGTCTGCACGTCCGCATTGCGGAAACGGAGCTGGGAGTATGGGATGCGGAACTCCGCGCTCCATCCTTCCGAATCCCGCGACGTGGCCACGTCCCAGACGGCGTCCCAGCCCGAGTCCTCGTTCAAGTCGTCGAAACGGTACACGTCGGACTTGACGCCCTTCGGGTTCACCATGAACTGGAAGGCGGTGCGTCGATCGAAGTACGAGTCGACGGCAAGGCCGAGGAGATCCGAGTAGGAGTCCTGATCGCGCCTGGTCAACTGTCCCACGATCTCGTCGGGTTCGGAGTCGAAGGCCCGCATGGCCACGTAAAGGGCGTTGTCGCCGTAGAGCACCCGAGCCTCGGTGCGCTCGGAGGCCATCGCACCCTCGTCCGGTTCGATCTGGGAAAAGCCGGTGGCTACCTGCGCCCTCGCCCAAACCGCCTCGTCGATCACGCCGTCCACCGAGACCTCGCTCCCGTTCACTCGCGTCGCCGTGATGAAGGGGCGCTCGGCGGCGGTTCGACCGTTCGCGATCCTGGCGGCCGCCGAGCCCTGAGGTGTCGAACCCTTCTCCTGCGAGATCGCCGGAGCCGCGGCGGATGCGGTAAGCGCCACCGCCAGCGCCGCTGGGATCAAGGACCGTGACGACGCTCCCGAAGGAGTCTCCCGTCCGCTACATCCGCGGTTTCCCCGCCGCACGCACTTCATCATCGTCGTCATCATCATCCTCACTCCCTGTCGGTCACGGTCCTGATAGGTGGATTTCTGGAGATTCGAAGGCCCAGCCCGCCCCTTGGTTGCCTTCGCGCCCAACTACGAGTGTTTGTCCGACGGGTTTCGGTCGGCCGGTAGGAGGCGAACCCCTCGGCCGGGAACGGCATTTCTCCTGCTCTGCGCCGGCGCGTCCCGACGCCCGCCCGAAGGTCGTCCGCAGCCTGTCCAATCGGCAACGGTACGGCGCTACCTCGGCCTCGCCGCTCGTGGAGAGATCGGGCGCAGACCGCGCTAGCTTTCTTTGGTGCCGCTTCGGACCGCCGCCGGCACCCTGACGATCCGCCAATACCGCCGTCCCGTGCCGATGCCGACTACCGACCCCGAGCAGCCTTCCTCGCCGTCCGCAGCGGCCCGCGAGGTTGAGTACGCGTACGGGAGTGCCGTCCGCCCTCGGCTCGGGAACCGTTTCGTTCTCGGCCACGGCCTCGGCAACGACTACCTGGTCTTCACCGCCGCCGAGAACCGGAACGGCTGGACGGCTTCTCCCGAGGCGGTGCGCCGGGTCTGCGACCGGCATCGCGGTCTCGGCGCCGACGGAATCGTTGCGGTCCTTTCCACCGAGCCCGCCATCCGGTTGCGCATGTTCAACCCCGACGGGAGCGAGTTCGAGCGGAGCGGCAACGGACTGCGCATCGTCGCCGCCTGGTTGGCAGGTTCCGGGTTCGCGGCGCAGGGAAGGCCGTTCGACGCCGAGGTCGGAGGCGGTAGCGTCGGGCTCCGCGCCGCTCCGGCGGAGTCGGGTCAATGGGACGTCGAGGTGGAGATGGGACGAGCCGGTCTGGGGCCCGAGGTCGTGGCGTTCGATCGCGGTCCGGTCCGGCGCACAGGCGGCTCCGATCCGACCGTCGGTGCCCGCGACGCCGCGATCGAACTGGAAGAGCCGACCGGCGGCTTTCTCTCCGTGTCGCCGGTGTCGATCGGCAATCCCCACATGGTCGTCTTCGGCGAGAAGCTCTCCGAGGACGTTCTGGCGAGGATCGGCCCGTGGCTGGCCGCGCACCGGCGCCTCGCGGCCGGAAGCAACGTCCAGCTCGCTCGGGTCGTCGGCGCCGGGGTGATGCGGGCTTTGATCTGGGAGCGCGGCGTTGGGCGCACTGCGGCGTCGGGGACGAGCGCGGTCGCGGTCGCGGTCGCGGCGGTCGCTCGCGGACTGCAAGTTCCTGGCGAAATCCGGGTCGAGATGCCGGGCGGATCGCTCTTCGTTTCGGTGAACGAGGATCTCGACGCGCGTCTCCGAGGGCCGGTGGAGATGGTGGCGGAGGGGAGGCTCGACCGGGGCTTCCTGACTCGGCTGGGCTGAGTTCGTGGCATCCGCCTGGCCGAGTCGGCAGGGAACCGGCCGGTGTGGTGGCTGCTACGTCCGCACCCTTGACAACAGTATCGCTCCCGCCACGAGAAAAAGGGCGTTGGGCGCCCAGGCGGCGGCCGCGGGCGAGATGGCGCCGGCGAGCCCCAGCGAACCCGAGAAGCGGTAGACGAGGAGGTAGAGCACCACCGTGGCGAGCGAGAGGCCTATGCCGAAGGGGGCTCCGCCTCTCCTGTTGCTCGTGGCCAGCGGCGCACCGAAGAGCAGCACAATGAGGGTGGCCAGAGCCAGCGAGGTGTTCTGCTCCTTCTGCACCATAAGGGCGGTGGGGTCGCCTCCCGAGCGCGTCAGAATCTCGGCGGTGCGGACGAGCTCCCGGTTCGTCATCTCCTCGGGTTCCAACGGTGGCTCCATGAGCGCGCTGGGGCGATCCCGGGCCTGAGACATGCGCAGCCCCTCGAACTGGAAGGATCGTTCGGTCGAATCCGGGTTCAGGAAGCGGATGTAGCCTCTGCGAAAGTGCCAGCCCAGGTCGGCGTTCCAGTCGCCCTGCTCGGACGCCATGTAGAGGCCGGGCCTCTCTTCGTCCGCCGGGCGCGCGGTCACCACCGAATAGAGGGAGCTGTCGACGGAATTGAGCCTGCCGATCTGCCAGGAGAGTCCGTCGTCCGAGCGGAAGGCGAAGTCGGAACGGAAGGTGGAAGTGAAGGTCTGGGCTCGCAGAATGAGTCCGGCCGCCTTGTTGGCGCGCGGTACGACCTCGGCGAGGCCGAGTGCGAAGATCACCAGCAGGACCCCGGATGCGACTATGGGCAGAACCGAACGCCGGAACGAGATCCCGCCCGACTTCATCGCGACGAGCTCCCGGTGGGCGCTCATGCCGTGCACGGTGAAGACGCTGGCGAGAAGGGCGGCGATAGGCAGCGCCCAGCTCACGAATCGCGGTATCTGGTAGAGATAGGCGCGCGCCACCTCGCCTCCGGTCAGACCGCGAGCCATGTAGGTGTCGAGTTCGGCCGCGACGTCGCCAATGATGAAGAGCACCGGGCACACTGCGAGGCAGATCCCGAATATCCGCAGGAAGGTCAGGGCGGCGAGTCGGTCGAGCAAGCGCATCTCAGCCTTCCGGCTTCGAGGTCGGGAAGCGCTCCGGCCTCGCGTGCGCCGGGGGGGCGGGTTGCCCGGAGATACCTGGACGCGAGCGCGATCCCGGAAAGAGCCGGCTTCCGAGCTCCTCGAACCAGCTCGACCTAAGGGCTATGCGCGTGCCGCCCATGGTGATCGCCAGCCAGAGTCCCACGCCCAGGAAGATGACGTTGGCGGCCCACATCGTGATGGCGGGGTCGGCGGCGCCTCCGTCCGCGAGATTTTCCCCACCTATCAGACCGGCCCAGTATATCGAGGCGATTCCCCCCGCCATGGCGACCACCATGCCGATCCCGCCGCTCGGGAAACGGATGGCGAGCGGCGGTCCGATCAGAGTGAAGATGATGCAGGCCACGGCGAGGGCCGACTTCTTGTGAATCTCGAGCTCGTAACGAGCCTGCGACTGGGAGAGCATCCGACCCGTGACGGCGCGCTGACGGGTCCCCAGAATGGTGGTTGAGGCAAAGGCGTCGTCCGCCAGAAGCGAGGAGGGATCGCCGAGTCGGGAGGCCAGTCCTCTCGTGCCGCGCTCCAGCTCCCGGTCGCGCACTAGAATGTCGGTGGGCGTCCCCCGAGCCAGCGCCAGACGGACCGCGCGCAGCGATGTCTCCCGGTTCTCAGCCTGGATGGAGTCGAGCTCCGCCTTCTTCTCGTCGGCGCTCTCGCGCAGGAGACCGAAACCCATCTCCCGATCCGAGCGGGAGCTGCCGTACTGCTCTTCGAACATCGTGCCCACGTTCCGCAGAGGGATCACCTCCCGATCGAAATAGATGCGCCGAAATCCCCCTAGGCGGTCGGCCAGCATCTCGTTCACCACGCCGTCTTCGAGGGTGAGGTATAGATCGGTCTCGGCGGCGTTGAACGCCATCTCGCCGCGCTCGGCCCAGGTGACGCGCTTTCGCGAGGGGTTGTTGGCGTCGAGTATGCCTACCGACTCGAGCTGGTTGGTTTCGGGATCGATACGGTCGGCGGTGAGGAAAAAGACCGCTCCCCGGCCAGTACCGGTAATCTCGGTCTGGATGCGGTTGACGACCTGTTCCTTCAATTCGAGGGTAGGGCTCTTGCGGCCAATGTTGAAGGTTAGGTTTTTCAGTCGGTGATTTGCTTCAGGGAGGACGCGATCGTGGAATCCGAGCATGACCACCGTCGCCACCGCGCCCAGAACCAATACCGGGGCGAGGACGCGCGCCGGACTCACGCCGTTGGCCGAGAGCGCCGTGATCTCGTTGTTCGAGGTCATGTCGCTGAAGCAGTAGAGCACGGCGGCCAGAACCGCGATGGGCAGTGAGAGAGCCACGGTGTGCGGCAGCGAGAGCACGAGGAACTCGGCGATCACCGTCCACGGCAGCCCTCTGCCGACCAGCGAATCGATCTGGCGGGCCACGGCGTTGAGGAACACCAGCGCCGTCATGGCTATCAGCGCGAATAGGAACGGTCCGATCTGGGCGCGGATCAGATACCTGGTAAGCACGGTCATGGCGGGCCTTACACCGTTCGTAACGGCCCGGTCCCGACTCGCCGGACCGGCGGCGGCGCTGGCGTTCGCGTCGGCCGGGATGGCCGCAGGCTTCGGGGCTGCGGCAGCCTCGGATGGGCTCGCGCCCGCCGCGGTAGCCCGCCCACCGGTCGCGGATACCGTTCTGCGCAGCGATCTCTCGCTGCCTCCGGCCACCGTCGTTTACGGCATCACGGCCGCGCCGGAAGCTCCCGGGCTCGATCTGGGGCTCCGCCGCATTCCCATGCGCGGACTCTCCTTCGACCCGCCCACCCTGCGTCGTCCGTCGCTCTTCCCGGCCGGAACCGGGCTTCCGCCGTTCGCGGTCACCGCCCTTCGCCTCCGAGCCGCGGACCCGCTGAGGACGCCCGTCACCGGGGTCGAGGCGCTGCTGCCGCCCGAGCGTCCCATCCGGCTGGCCGGCGAGCCGCCGGAGCTGGGCCGGGAGGCGATCACGCGTTTCAGCAACCGTTACGTGGATCTCTCCCTCGATCTGCGCAGCCGACTCGAACTGGGCGGCGAGTGGAACCGCTTCACGCCCTGCGACGACGCTCTGCGTGAAAGCTGCACCCCCAACCTGGTCCCCCGGCTCAGCCCCGACACTCGATTCGGCGTCCGACTGGACGGGAGCGTTCTCGACCGTGTGATGATCGATGTCGACTTCGATCAGGCGCGCGAATTCGGGGGCGAGAACCGCATCAACATCGCATACGAGGGAGCCGAAGACGACATTCTGAGTTCGCTCAACGTGGGCGACGTCACCTTCGATTTTCCACGCTCGCGCTTCCTCACCGACGCGGTGCCGGCGGGCAACTTCGGCTTCCGCGCGGACGGCCAGCTCGGTCCGCTCGAGTTTCAGAGCGTGTGGGCCCAGCAACGCGGCGACCTGAACACTCGGGTCTTTCGCCTCTCCGGCATCGGAGACCGCAGATCCTTCGTTCAGGAGGACACTGTGGACATCGACGACGCCGACTACGCGCGAGGCCAGTTTTTCTACATCGTCGATCCCGTCCAAATCACGGACTATCCCCACTTCGACCCGCTTCAGCTTCACACGGCCTCCGCACCGTCCTCGGTCTCGCCTGGAATCGACCCCGTCCAGATCTACCGTCTCGAAGACGATCCGGCGCTCCTCCAGCAGGTGGAGGGCTACATCCAGGCCGACGCCGTCGTCGAGGCCGACGGAGAGCGGATCGTGGAGTCGGGCTGGTTCCGTCTCCTCCTTCCCGGAATCGACTACTTCCTTCACCCCAGCGGTCTCTGGCTCGCCCTCCGGGCTCCCCTGGCGAGCGACGAGATGCTGGCGACGACCTTCGTGACCGCGACCGGCGACACGGTCGGGAGCTTCGACCCGGAGGCCGTCCACAACGCGGGCGGGCGACCGCAGCTCCGCCTGCTCAGGGCTCCCGAGGTCTCGCACCAGCCCGGCAGTCCGTCATGGCGTCACGAGATGCACAGCGTCTATCGAGTCTCGGGGAGCGACGACGTGGAACCGGGCTCGGTCGGACTCACCGTCTCGTTGGGAGAGTTGTCGGCCGGCAGGACCTTCAAGCGATCGACGGCCGGGGAGGACGTCACCTTCCTCAGTCTTTTCGGGCTCGACGAGGAAGCCCCGTCCGACGAACTCGACCCGGCGGCGGTCTTCTCGCTCAGCGACGACGAATTCGGGGCGATCGCCCCCGTCCGCGGCAGCTACATCTTCTTCCCGGCCCAGAAACCCTTCGCCCGCCCGCCACCCAGCCCCGTGCTCCGGCTCGACACCGAAGAAGCGGCCCGGTTGCTCGGCGACGACGCCAACTTCCGCATCTACGAGGAGGAGGACCCCTTCGAGCGCGCCAACGCGGGGCGCTTCCGGCTGCGCATCTCGTATCGTCTGCGCAGCGAGGGCGTCATCTCCTCCTTCTCGCTAGGGGCTCTCGGGGTCCGGCCCGGAAGCGAGCGCGTCCATCTGGGTGACCGTATCCTCGTTGCCGGCGAAGACTACGATATCGACTACGACCTCGGCCAAGTGACTCTGCTGGACCCTGAACGCCTCTTCACCGCAGCCCCCGACGCCGAGGTGAGGGTGAGCTGGGAGCAGCAATCTCTCTTTCGGCTGTCTCCCACGCAGGTTCTCGGGCTCAGGACCCGAGCCGGGCTGGGCGGCGGCGGCGAGATCAACCTGCTGACTCTCTACCGCTCCGAACGGTCTCCATTCCAGAGGCCGACCCTGGGGACCGAGCCGCGCGCGGCTTTACTGGGCGGCTTAGGCCTCCGCTACGAGGGATCGGCCCTCTGGCTCGACAGACTCATCGGCGGTCTTCCGGGCGTCCGCACGAGCGGATCGGGCGGATTCGTCTTCGAGGGCGAGATGGCGGCCTCGCTTCCGAACCCGAACACCGCCCGTTTCGCCTTCCTCGACGACTTCGACGGTTCGGCGCACTCCGCCGTATCCCTCTTCGCTCAGGAATGGCAGCACGGGAGCGCTCCCACGCGGCGGACCGGGGCGGAGGACGTTCTGCCTCGGACCTACGAGGTCGCCAACGCGGCGGCGCTGGTCTGGCAGCACACCTGGACGCTGAGCTCGCCCTCCGGCGACTCCCTCGGACTCCATGAAGGATACTTCCCGCATCTCGACATCGATCGTCGGATCCGCGTGGCCGGCTCGGAGCGCAGAGAGCCGGGACTCCTGCTCTCCTTCCGCGGACGGCCATCGGCGGGTGGTGCGTCGGAGAGCTCCTGGCGCTCGCTGACGACGGTGCTCGCCACCAGCGGCCTCGACCTGACCCGCACCGAGTTTCTCGAATTCTACGCCGACGGGGACGACGGCGTGACCCTCGTCATCGACATCGGGACGGTGAGCGAGGACGCCTTCGTGTTCGACGACGCCGGACGGCTCTCGGGAACGAGGAGTTCGGACGGACGGAGATGGGGAGAGGGCGAACTCGACCAGGAGGCCGATCCCGGACGCGGCGAGATATGGGGCGACGATGCCGACGCTCGCGGGGTTTGGAACGAGTCCTGCGCAGCCGAGAGGGGCAGAGTATACCGGATCAGCGATCCGAACGCCGTCTGCACGAAGGGCAACGGACGCGCTGACAGCGAAGACCTCGACAACGACGGCAATCTCGACACGTCCGAGCGTCATCTGCGTTTCGTCCTGCGGCTCGACGGCTCCTCGGAATTCCTGGCGCGCTCGTCGGCGGAGACCGAGACTCCGTTCGAGCTCTACCGCGTACCTATCGGCGGCGCGGGCGCGTTCGAAGTGGGTGGGAGCTTCACCGACGCCCATCTGCGCGCCGTGCGCCACATGCGCATCACCGTTGTCGGGACCGGGCGGAACTCGGTGAGACTGGCGCGCATGCGGCTGGTGGGATCACGTTGGGTGAAACGCGCCGCGACCGGCGTTCTGGCCGGAATAGCGGGCGACGAAAGGGCATTCGGGCGGGTCGAGGTCGGCGAGGTGTCGCGGTTGACCGAGGGCGAGCTGTACTCGCCGCCTCCGGGTGTTCTCGAGGCGCTGGCCGATCCGAATCTGGCCTTCGCGGGTGAGGGGATCGAGTTCAACGAGCGGGCGCTCGCCATCTCCTTCGACGGTCTTGCGTCCGACTCGCGGGCCGAGGTTTACCATCGCTTCACGCAGCGATCCCGCAACTTCCTCGACTATCGCGAAGCGCGATTGTGGGTGACCGCGAGAAACGGCGACTTCGGGCACTCCGCAGCCCACGGGTTCTTCCTGAAGGCCGGAACCGACCCGGAGAACTTCTACCTCTTCCGCGCGCGCCTTCCGGAGCCGGGCGGTTCGGAGATGGTCGTGGCCGACGACTGGTTGCCCGAGCTGCGCATCGACTTCGAGGAATGGCTCGACCTCCGACAGGCCGCCGAAGAGATGCTGATCCGCCGACCGCTCGGCACGCGGGAGGCGCCCATCGAACTCTGGTCCGCGGACTCGACCTACGCCGTCGTGCTCAGCGACCGCGGACGCGCACCCAGTCTCGCCGCGGTGAGAGAGGTGGCGATCGGAGTTTGGAACGAGGAGGCGGCGCCCGTATCGGGCGAGGTCTGGGTCAACGAACTCCGCCTGGGAAGCCCGCTGCGCGACTTTGGAGCAGCCAGTTCTCTCGACTTGAGGATAGACGGGGGCGGGGTGTTTGAAGCGTCGGCGAGCGTGACCGGGCGCGGGGCCTATTTCAGACAGCTCCGCGACGAACCCACGTACCAGGACGACCGCTCGGTCAACCTCGTATCGACCCTCGCCCTCGACCGTTTCGCGCCTGCCGCCTGGGGGATCGAGCTGCCCTTGGTCTTCGAGCGAAGGAGCAGCAGACGGGAGCCGCTCCTGCTCGCCGAATCCGACGTGCGCGCTGATCGAATTCAAGGGCTGCGGGTGCCGCATTCGAACACGACCCGGATCGGACTCTCCTTCCGCAAGAGCTCCACCTCCACCGGTCCCGTGGCCGACGGCCTATTCGATGGCGTGGTCGCGCGCGTCTCGTACCTGGCGGCGGACGGCGCCACCATCGCCACCAGCCACGAATCCTCCAACCTCGACGCCGGGGTGGAGTGGGCGTTGCACCCCGAGGGGCGCTTTCTCCGGCTGGTGCCTTCCTTCGTTCGTGGCGTTCTGGCGGCGCTTCTGCCCGGGGCCCTGGAGGACAGGGTGCTCGACACTCGCCTGCGGGTGAGCCCGGTGCGCATGTCGGTGGGAGTAGGCTACGCCCGTCACGACGGGTTCGTGGAGCGCTATCCGCGCATTATAGACCATCCCGACGACGAATTCGCCACCAGGACGCCGGTCGCGCTCGAGGTGCTGGAGACCGTGGCCGACCTGCGCCTCCAGCCGCTCGGATCGCTTTCCGCCGACATCGCCTTCGTAGCTTCGCGGGATCTGCTGCCGCCCAAGGAGGCTTCGCCCGACCGCCTGGTCCAACGGCTTCTCGAGAGAGAACGGCTGCTTCCGCTCGGATTGAACCTCGGCTGGGAGACCCACCGGTCGATCATTACCAGCCTGGCCTATTCACCGGAGTTCACCGAATGGCTCGGAGGCTCCCTGCGGCTGAACACGAGATTTCTGACCGACCGCAGCCCCCAATTCTTCAAGGAAAGCAGTGCCGGACCTCGAAACGCAACTCTCCTGACCGGCACCCGTGACGCCAGCGCGAGGCGCGATCTGCGCACCGATTTGGTCTTCGATCCGGTCGGGTTCGGCGACGCGCTGCCCGGGTCGGGCTCGGGCGCATCGGCTTGGAACGCGATCCGGCGGCTGCTGAGCTCGTTTCAGCCGGTGAACGTCACCTACGACGCCGGGGTCAACTCGCGCTTCGACAGAGATCCGGTCTCGCCCGGGATTTCGTATCAGTTCGGGTGGGGTTCGGCGGAGGATCTTCGCTTCCTCGACGCGGACACCGCCGCCGCCCTCACCGAGACGAGAGGTTGGGCGGTTACCGGCGGGCTCGCCTTGCCCGGCGGACTCAGTCTCACCTCCGTCTTCCGCGACACCGATTTCTCCACGCTGGACGCGAGGAGCGACCGACAGGGTCGTGAACGTCGCTGGCCGGACCTGCGGATGTCGCTGCCTTCCATCGCCATGCCCGGTTGGAGCGGCATGCGCCGACTCGCGCTCTCGGGCGGGATCGCGCGCAGAACGGTCGAGAGCACCTTCGGAGGCGGACTGCAGCGGAGGTACCAGGAGACGACCGACATCCCGGCCTCGGTGACCGTGGCCTGGCGGGGATCGGTCACGACGAGCTACCAGACGAGCATCAGCGCCGGCTCGGCGACCGACCCGACCGGCGAACTCAGGCCCGATCGGCGCAGCCACCGCGTCTCGTTTTCGTCACGCTTCCTGCCTCCCTGGGGTTTGGCGGAGCTCCTGGATCGTCCCATCGACATCTCCCTCCTCGGACTGCTCTTCTCGGAGAGCAACTGCCGGCTTACCGCGACGGTGGAGGAATGCGTGGCCTTTCTCGACCGCGAGACCCGGTCGCTCTCCCTTTCCCTGGAGGCGGCGGTGAACGAGTTCGAGCTCGGAATGCAATTCAGCTACGACGACCGGCGCTCCTACGTGGGCCAGCGGCCGGGCGCGACCAACTTCAGGGTTCTGCTCTTCGGCGAGATGCGGGTTTCGTCGGTTCGCTGAGAAGGAGGCCCGGCGAGCTCGGACTGGCAGCGGTCGAGAAGCGGACGAGGTCCCAAAACGCCATCGAAATGCCCCGTCCGAACATGCATCTTACAGCATGGACAGGGAAATAAAGGCGCTCAAGATCACCGTCGTCGTACTTCTGGCTCTCGCCGCAGGCCGCTGGCTCCTCGCACCTCCTCCTGCGGAGGTCGGCGGCGGGCCGCCCGTCGGAACACGCGAACTTCTCGACTCCAGCCGCGCCGAGCTCGACGAGGCCCAGGCGCGCAAGGCTCCTCTATCGGAAGGCGAGAAGATCGACCCGAACACCGCCGACGACATCGCTCTCGACCGGCTGCCGGGGGTCGGTCCTTCGACCGCGAAGAACATCGTGGCCGACCGGGAGGCCAACGGGCCGTTCTCGTCGGTGACCGATCTTACGCGGGTGCGCGGCATCGGCCCCGCGACACTTGCCAGGATGACACCCTTCCTCGAGGTGGTCGGCGCACCGTCCGGTGCAGGCGGCGGAAAAGCGCGACCGCAGGCTCCGTCGCCGACCGAGGGTGCGGTCGGCCCGCCGGTGAGCGGATCCGCCCGGCTTGTGGACGTCAACGTCGCCGGCGTAGTAGAGCTCCAGAGCCTGCCGGGGATCGGACCGGCGTTGGCGGAGCGCATCGTCGAGGCGAGAAACGAAGCTCGCTTCGAACGGGTGGAGGACCTCCTGCGGGTGCGCGGCATCGGCCCCGCGATTCTGACCAAGCTGCGCCCGCTGGTGAGCGTCCGATGAGCGCGCCACGGGTCGGTGGCCGAGCTGGGATCGCCGCGGAGCCCGATCCCGACCTGAGGCGTCTCCTCGTCCGCATGGGCGAACTCGGCGCATCCGATCTTCATCTCGGCTGCGGGGCTCCGCCGGTGTTCAGGGTCGACGGGCGTCTGAAGAGGGACGGTGCGAGCGGGGGGGCGGGTGCGGACGGCGACGGACTCTTTCCGGGGAGCGACCGGATCCTCCTCTCCCTGCTCTCCGAAACCCAACGGAAGATCCTCGAACGCGCCTGTCACGTCGACGCCGCCTTCCGGGTGGAGGGAGAGGCGCGCTACCGGGCCAACATCTTCCATCGCCTGGGCGGGTTGGCTGCGGCGATCCGCCGCATTCCGCTCGAGATACC
Source organism: Gemmatimonadota bacterium (assembly GCA_021295815.1). Classification (NCBI taxonomy): domain Bacteria; kingdom Pseudomonadati; phylum Gemmatimonadota; species Gemmatimonadota bacterium. Next base: position 144,645 of record JAGWBQ010000007.1, read on the forward strand.
GCCTCTGGCAGCGCTCGGTCTCCCGCCGGCGCTCGAGAAGCTCGCGCTGAAGCCCCATGGGCTGGTGCTTGTCACGGGGCCTACCGGCTGCGGCAAGTCGACTACCATGGCGGCGCTCGTCGATCGACTGAACCGCGAAAAGGCGCTTCACATAGTGACGCTGGAGGACCCGATCGAGTTCGTCCACGCCGCGAGGCGGTCGCTCATCACGCAGCGCGAGATCGGTCGCCACGCCCACGACTTCTGCGGCGCCCTCAAGTACGCGCTCAGGCAGGATCCGGACGTGGTCCTCATCGGCGAGCTGAGGGATCCCGACACGATCGGGGCAGCCCTGACAATGGCTGAGACCGGTCACCTCGTGCTCGCGACCCTGCACACCAACTCCGCCGTAGAGTCGGTGAGCCGGATGGTCGACGCGTTTCCGGGAGACCAGCGTGATCGGACCAGGTCGCAGCTCGCGCACGTGCTCGAAGGGGTGCTCACTCAGCGGCTCCTCCCCCGAGCGAACGGGAAGGGGAGGGTGTGCGCCGTCGAACTCATGATCTGCACCTCGGCAATCCGCACCGTCATTCGGGACGACAAGCTTCACCAGGCGCAGTCGCTCATCCAGACGAGCCGCGGATCCGGGATGCGCACGATGGCGGAATCGCTTCGCGCGCTCTGCCTACGCGGCGATCTGGCACCTGAGGAGGCCCTGCGGCACGTGGACGACCAGGGGGCGTTCATGCGGACGCTCGGCGATCCATGGGGGTAGCCGCCGCCAAGACCCGGCTGAGGGCTTCGAGCCGCGAGGTGGCGATCTTCGCGCGTCAACTAGCGGTCCTGACCCGCGCCGGCCTGCCTCTGACCCGTTCTCTCGAGCTGCTTGCCGACCATTCCGGTCACAAGGAGCTCGGGCAGGCCGTCTCCGAGACCCGAAGGGACGTGGAAGGAGGAACGCCGCTGGCGCAGGCCGTCCGGCACCATCCGCGCGTCTTTTCCGCCCTCTTCGGCAACATGGTCGAGGCCGGCGAGGCGTCGGGCGCTCTCGACACCATGCTGGTCCGGCTGGCCGACCTGCTCGAGGCCAACCGAGCCCTGTCGCGCAAAGCGACCGCCGCGCTCGTGTATCCGGCGGCGATCACGGCCGTGGCGGCGGCCGCCATCGCCGTGCTCATGACCGTCGTCATACCGACTTTCGAGTCGATGTTCGAGGGGGCGGGCGTCGCGCTGCCGCTCCCGACCCGCACGGTGATCTCTCTCGCCGACTTCCTACGAGAGCGATGGTGGCAGCTCGCGATCGCGACGCTTTGCCTGGCGGGGGCGGGGCGGCGCTGGTACCGGACCTCGTCGGGCCGCCGGACCGTCGACAGGCTGGCGCTGCGGATTCCCCTGGCGGGCGACCTCTGGCGAAAGATCACGGTGGTGCGGACGCTGCGCACTCTCGGTACTCTGACCGGCTCCGGCGTACCCGTAGTCGAGGGCATGCGCATGGCGGCGACGATGGCCGGCAACCGTTTCGTGGAGGAGGCGCTGATGGATGCCCGCAAGGGCGTTGTCTTCGGCGGTACAGTGGCGGGCTCGCTCGAAGAGACGGATGCGTTTCCGAAAATCGCGACCCAGATGATCGCGGCCGGCGAGGAGTCGGGCGCGCTCGACGAGATGCTCGACCGGGTCTCGGACCTCTGCGAAGAAGAGGCTCAGGGAGCCCTCACCACGTTTCTGGCCGCCGCCGAACCGGTCCTGACCGTGGCGCTGGGACTCGTGGTGGGCGGCATTATCGTCTCCATGTATCTGCCGGTGTTCGACATGGCGGCGACATTAGGGAGGTGACGATGTAACGACATGTTACAAAGCCGGTTTACTCGACATACGCCCGCTCCGCGATTAGCTTCGACTTGTGTAGAGTCGCGGACTCGGCACTAGGATCGGGCACGATGCTCGGTCAGTTCCATCCAGGGAGTGAGAACCGATGGCAATCGGAAGGAAGAGAGGGACCGTGGTGATCGCGACTGTCGCGCTGCTGGCTCTCGGCACGATCGACGCGGAAGCTCAGGATTCGCAGACCACGCTGGCCGGGACGGTGACCGGCGAGGGGGGCGCTCCGGTCAGCGGAGCCCAGATCCTGGTGACGGATCAGGCTACCGGGGCGACCACCGGCGGGCTCTCCGGCACCGACGGACGTTTCAGCATCCCCGACGTGCGCGCAGGAGGACCGTACAGGGTGGACGTGTTCATGCTGGGGTACGGCCGGCAGACGGTGGAAGGGCTGATGGTGGAGGCGGGCGGCTCCTTGACGCTCGACTTCGAACTTACCACGGAAGCGATCGCCGTCGACGCGATCGAGATCTTCGCCACAAGGGCCGTCGATCGGCGGACGCCGGTGGCGTTCTCCAACGTGCCCAAGGTCCAGATCCAGAACCAGCTCGGATCGCGGGACCTGCCCCTCGTGCTCAACCTGACGCCCAGCGTCTACGCGACGGCGCAGGGCGGCGGCGCGGGGGACGCCCGCATCAACGTGCGCGGCTTCAGCCAGCGCAACACGGCAGTCATGATCAACGGCGTTCCGGTGAACGACATGGAGAACGGCTGGGTCTACTGGTCGAACTGGGACGGCCTCGGAGACGCTTCCACAAGCATCCAGCTCCAACGCGGCCTCTCGGCGGTCAACCTGGCCACCCCCTCCATCGGCGGCACGCTCAACGTGATCACCGATCCGGCAGGCCAGGAGGCCAGCTTCTCCTACAAGTCCGAATTGGGGGTGGGAGCGCTCGACGGCGACGGCGACTGGGGATTGGGCACGAATCTCTTCAAGCAGACCTTCATCCTGAACACCGGCGAGGTCAACGGATTCGCTTTCACCGGTTCTCTGGTGAGGAAGGTCGGCGAGGGCGTATATCACGGCGTGCAGACCGACGGAGGCGCCGGTCCCTCCGACGCGACCTGGGCGGACGCCTGGGCATATTACGGCGCACTCTCGTACCAGCTCAACGCCCGCAACCGGATCGATCTCTTCGCCGTGGGCGCACCGCAACGTCACGGCCAGAACCTCTGGAAGCTGAACGCCGGCACCCTCAGCCACTCGTTCGCCTCGTCGCTGGAAGGTTACGACGCGGCCGCCTTGGAGAAGTTCTCGGAAGCGGGGCGTCAGTGGAGTCCCAACGTGGCCAGCGTCAGCTGCAACTACCTGGGCCAGCAGTACTCGAGCACGGGTCCGGGCGGCGGTTCGTTACGGGACCGTCGCGACTGCTCGTACCTCAACGAGCGCGAGAACTACTTCCACAAGCCTCAGGTGAACCTGAACTGGTACTCGTACTTCGGAGGCGGCCTCACGCTCAGCACCGTCGCCTACTACTCCGGCGGCGCGGGCGGCGGCGCCGGCACCTACGGATCCATGGCGTGGGACTACCAGTACACCCAGCGCTTCGTGGACTGGGACGCCACGATCGAGCGCAACCGGGCCAACGACAACGGTTCGCGCGGCATCCTGCGCAACTCGGTGAACAATCAACGGACCCTCGGTGCCATCTCCAAGCTCCGCAAGGACTTCGCCAGCGGACTCACCGCCGAGGTCGGAGTCGACTGGCGGACCGCCAGGATCGAGCACTACCGAGAGGTCCGCGACCTGCTGGGCGGCACGTTCTACTACTGCCCGTCGTGGTGCGCATCGGATTTCTGGAGCGAGGACGAGCGGCGTCGCGGCCTTGGTGACAAGGTCGCCTACCACAACGAGAACGCCGTGAACTGGCTGGGCGCCCACGCCCAGGCGGAGTACTCCACGGAAGGCGGCTCGGTCTACGCCATGGGCGGGATCGCGCAGAACTCCTACGACTTCGAGGATTTCTTCAACGCCGATCCCAACGACCGCAGCCAGACCCTCAAGATTTCGAGCGGCACCCTGACCGGTTTCCAGGCCAAGGGCGGAGCGGTGCGCAACCTGAACCGGGAGTGGTCGATCTTCACGAACGCAGGCTATGTGTCGAAGGTGCCGATCTTCGACGGCGTGATCGACGACAATCGCGGGCAGAAGTTCACCGACCCTCAGAACGAGAAATTCCTTTCCTTCGAAGGTGGTCTGACCTACCGCTCGCTCGACCGCGCCGTTTCCGCGGATATCAACTTCTACCACACCACCTGGCGCGACCGGACCACGAGCCGCTTCATCGCGGATCAGTCGGAGGCGGGGAACGACCAGATCGTGAACATCTTCGGACTCGACGCTCGCCACCAGGGCATCGAGGCCGAGTTCGCCTACCAGCCCGATGCGTTCGTTCGATTCGACGCGGCTCTCTCGCTCGGCAACTGGGAGTACCTGAGCGACGTGGCGGCGCAGGGCGCCATTCCGGGTACGGACCAGACCTGGGACTACAACCTCTACCTCGCCGGACTCAAGGTGGCCGACGCACCGCAGACCCAGCTCGCGCTGAGCGCGTCGGTCTTCCCGGCCTCCGGGATGTACCTGGCGGCGGTGATGCGGGCGTACGGCAACCACTACGCCTCCTTCAATCCGGTCAACAGGACTGACAGCACCGATCGCGCCCAGGCCTGGCAGCCCCCGGGCTACCGGGTCTTCGATTTCAACTGGTCCTACCGCGTGAACGACCTCTTCCGCATGCGCTGGCAAGGCGACATGCGCTTCTTCGCCAACGTCTACAACGTCTTCGACGCGCTCTACGTCCAGGACGCCGTCGACAACTCGCGGTTCAACGCGTTCGACTACGACCACGACGCCGACGACGCCGAGATCTTCCTCGGTTATCCAAGGAACTTCAACCTCGGCGTGCAGGTCAGCTTCTGATCCGTAATCGGGCATGACCTCCGGAGGGAGCCTCGTCGCCCTGCGCGGGCGGCGGGGCTCCCGTGTTTGAAAGGAACCGCACGGACTGAACGGCGTGCTGGAAATGGTGCTGCTCGCGGCCGCCGGTACGGTCGCCGGGGTCGTCAACGTGGTCGCGGGAGGCGGTTCGCTGCTCACCATTCCGCTTCTGATCTTCTTCGGCCTGCCAGCGACCGTCGCCAACGGCACCAACCGGGTGGCGATACTGGTTCAGAACGTGGGGGCGACCGCGAGCTTTCACAGGCGGGAGCTCGTGCCCTGGGTGTGGATGCGGATCGCCGCCCCGGCGAGCCTCGTCGGGGCCGGGTTCGGCACCTGGACGGCGATCAGCGTGGGAGACCTCGCCCTGCGGCGGATTCTGGCCGTGGTGATGGTCGTGGCGGCCCTCTTCACTATTCGTCGACCCGCCTATCTGCGCGCTTCTTCGGACAAGGACGGCCGCAGCGGCGACCCGATGGGCTCCGCCGGCGTCCCACCCGGGCGCGGTCCGGCGCTGGCGGGGGTGATCGCGGGCTTCTTTGCGATAGGTTTCTACGGCGGGCTGATCCAGGCCGGAATCGGCTTTCTGGCCTTGGCGGTCTTCTCGACGCTCGGGGTCGGGCTCATTCGAGCCAATGCCCTCAAGGTGGCCACGATCCTCGTCTTCACACCCCTCACGCTCGTCATCTTCTGGATGGACGGCTCGGTGGACTGGGGCTTCGGCGCGGCTTTAGCGCTGGGGAACTTCGCGGGTGGCCTCATAGGCGTTCGCCTCCAGGTCCTGAAGGGCAACCGGTGGGTGGCGGGTTTCGTGACCGTCGCCGTCATCGGCTTCGCCGTTCGTCTCGTGTTGGAGGACCTTCTTCGGCTGTTGGACTGAGCCCTCCGTTCGGGGCGATGCGCGTGCGACGCGCCCAAGGCCGCTAGCGGTAGAGCTCGGTTCGGTACCGGCGGGAGAGTGCGACGTAGTGGGAGCTCCCGCGAGCCACCCAGGATGCGGAAGCGCCGGAAAGCTGTTTCCTCACCCGGCCGGGCACGCCGGCGACGAGGCTGCGCTCGGGTATGTCCGCCCCTTCCAACACGACGGTTCCGGCACCCAGGACGCACTGCCTTCCGACCTTCGCATTCTGGAGCACCACCGCTCCCATGCCGACGATCGTGCCGTCGCCGATCCGGCAGCTCTCGCACATCGCGCCGTGGCCGAAGGTCACGTCCGTGCCTATCACCGTCGGATTCCACTCCCCGACATGCACCACCGCGTTGTCCTGGATCGAACTCCGGGCGCCCACGGTGATCCCTTTGTCCGGGTGGTCGCCCCGGAGGACGGCTCCGAACCAGACGCTGGCCTCCTCGCCGACGGTCACGTCGCCGATGATTACGGCAGTGGGCGCGATAAAGGCGGTGGGGGCGATCCGAGGAGTCCTGCCTCGGAATGGAATGACGATCCCTCCCCTCGTCCCTCCAGGTCGGTGGCTTCCGATCCCGTTCGTCACGCTTCCCCCGACGGCGCACCGAGACGGATCACCCGCGCCCGGGTCACCCGCGAGTCGGTGCGGCCGGTTATCTCCACTCTCACTTCTCCGAGATCCAACTGCTCCCCGCGTTCGGGAATGCCGCCTCGCCCTTCGAGAATCAGACCATTGAGGGAACGGTGCTCACTTCTGGGGAAAGTGACCCCGAGGGCCTCGGCTATCTCTCGCAGGTCGGTGCCGCCGCCGCAGAGGAGTTCGTCGGAGCCGGTCCGGATCGGTTCGGCGGCTTCCAGGTCGGTCTCGTCCTGAATCTCCCCCACCAGTTCCTCGATCACGTCTTCGAGGGTGACGAGGCCGTCGGTGCCCCCGAACTCGTCGGCGACGATGCCGAGGTGCACGCGGTGGGAGCGGAAGTCCGCCACCAGTTCGGAGCAGGAACGGGAGGGAGCGACGAACAACGGACGACGCGCCAGCTTGCCAAGGCGGTCGGTGGAATCGCCGGCCGCCAACCGTCTGTAGATGTCGCGAACATGTACGACCCCGGTCACGTCGTCGATCGATTCCCCGTAGACCGGAACCCTGGAGTACGGTACCTCGGCGAGCTCCTCGTGCACCTCCCGCGTGGTGAGCGACTCCGGCCACGCGAAGATGTCCACTCTGGGCACCATCACGTCTCTGGCGCTCAGCTCGTCGAGCCTGAAGGCCCTTTCCACAAGCCGGCTCTCGGCCTCCTCGATCACCCCTTCCTCGCGGCCCAGCTCCCGGATTTCGTTCAGCTCGCGCTCGCCCGACTTCTCGCCGCCATTGTTTCCGGGGGCCGGCACGGCCTTCGAGGCCAGCCTGTCGAGCGGCGCACCTAGGCGACCAAGCATCATCAGGGCGGGAGCGGCGATCAGTCCCAGGCGGACGGGATGGCGGGCAGCCGTCAGGGGAGCGAGCAGGTTCCGTACGACGATCACTAGTGCGCCGCCGATGACCAGGTCGAGCCAGCCCGGCCCGTCGCCAAGCGTGAAGGTGCGGTAAAGAAAACCGACTCCGACCGCAGCCAGCGCCAGCGCATCGGCGAGCAGGTGAGCGGTCAGGCTGACCGCGCCGGCGTTCTCTTGGACCCGGGCGAGGGTGTCCGCCCGGCGGAAGCCCTCCTCCTGGAGAGTGCGCAGCCTCGACCCTCGGATCCCCAGAGCGGCCAGATGGGCGGTGGTGACTGTGCCCGACGCCGCCAGAAGCGCAACCACCAGGGAGAGGTCGGAACCTACCATCGGCGTCCCGGGCCCATTCTACTTGGAGGGTGGTCGACGATCTCGGCGTTCACCTCCAGTCCCGGCTCTCCTCGAGCAGCTCGGCGATAACGTCGCGCGTCCGCCGCCTCGCGGCTTCGGCCTCGAAGTTGAGAATTAGCCGGTGTGCGAGAACCGCGGGAGCGACGTAGCGGACATCGTCGAACGAAGGAATCGCCGATCCCCGAGAAGCCGCCCTGGCCTTCGCGCCCAGCACGAGATATTGGGAAGCGCGGGGACCGGCCCCCCAGGACACGTAGCGCGAACACACCTTGGCGGCATCGTTTCCGGGACGGGTGGCCCGCGCCAGCTTAACCGCGAATCTTATGAGCGAGGGAGGCGCAGGCACGCGGCGAACCAGCCCTTGAAGCTCGACCATCTCCCCGGCCGTCGACACTTTCCGCACCTCGGGCAAAGGGCCGGCGGTGGTCAGGGTCGCGATCTCCTCCTCCTCCTCGCGGGAAGGATAGTGCACAGGGAGCTCGAGCATGAACCGGTCGAGTTGCGCCTCGGGCAGGGGATAGGTACCCTCCTGCTCGATGGGGTTTTGCGTGGCGAGGACGAAAAAGGGACGTCCGAGCTCGTAACTCCGGCCTGCGGCGGTAACCGCCCGTTCCTGCATGGCTTCGAGGAGCGCCGCCTGGGTCTTGGGCGGAGTCCGGTTGATCTCGTCTGCCAGGACTATGTTCGAAAACACCGGCCCGCGCACGAAGCGGAAGACCCGGCCGCCCGTGGTTCGGTCCTCCTCGATCACCTCCGTGCCCGTAATGTCGGTGGGCATGAGATCGGGGGTGAACTGAATGCGCGAGAAGTCTAGCTCGAGGGTGGAGGCGACCGTGCGCACAAGAAGCGTCTTCGCCAGCCCGGGTACCCCCACCAGAAGCGCATGTCCGTTGGCGAGCAGGGCGGTCAGCAGCTCGTCGACAACCTCCCTCTGTCCGACGACCGTGCGCCCGACCTCGCGGCGCATCGCCTCCGAGACCTCGGAGACCCGCTCCAGAAGGCGCACGTCGCGGTCCGGAGCCGCAAGGGATTGCGTCGCTGAAGACAAGGGTTAGGGTCTCGGTGTGTAGGGTCGAACGCCGCTCAACGCCAGTCTCCCGGGTGTCATGGCGATTCCCGGGGTGGGTCGGGGGGCATCTCCGTTCCTCAGCAATCTAAGACAATTCGTGTGGGGTCGGTGGAGGCTTGCCCGGGGCCGGGGCTGGACGGCAGGTCGACGGATCGAGTCTCTGCAGGTCGATGAGAAGATACGGGAAACACGGCCGGATACCAAGGATCGGCTCGGGGACCGGCCCCGGAAGATCCCGCGTGCCGGTCGGAACCGTGCAGGGCCTTTCTCCGTCGCAGACTACCCGCTCTTGACCTGAACCGCGGCCGAGCGTTACCTTTGACCGCTCTCCGGGATACGCTCCCGGGGGCGAGGAGGAGCGACGGTGAAACAGCCCGACAAACGTGCACCCCGCCCCACCGGTGAGCGGAACCGTCCACCGGGGATCCGAGACGCGTTCACGGCGGGATTCACGCTCGTGCTCACGGTTCTGCTCTTCCTGGCCGCGGGAGCTTGGGTGGATCACAAGCTCGGAACTTCGCCGATCCTCAGCCTTCTGGGGGCGGGCGTCGGAGCGGCGGCGGCAATCTACAGGATCGTCCGACAAGCCCGAATCCCACCACGGAGAGACACCGACCGAAGGTGACGAAAGAAGATCATTCACCGCGCCGCCGGGCGGAGGCGCGCTACGCCCTCGTCTGCGCGGCGATCGCCGCCGGGGCCGTTCTCTTTTCGTGGCCCTTCCTGGAGGCCCCGGAGCGGCTCGGACTCGCACTCGCGGCGGCCGTGGCGTGGCTGGTCCAGGCCGGAAGCTTCGTGGTTCTGATCCGGAACCGGGGCGCCGAGCCCGGAAAGTTCGTGCGGGCCTGGCTGATCGGGCTCGCGGCCCGTGCGGTCGTCGTCATCGCGGCCATCGCAGTGGTAGCTCAGGAGCTGACCGAGGGCGGGGCCACCCTGCTGCTGGGTCTCGCCACGCTCTTCTTCATCATGCTCCTCGTCGAGTCGCGCTATTTCAGGAAGGCGCGCACCTCCACCTGATGCTTACTTCTATCTGCACCGCTCTGGCGCTTGCGCTCCCGGTGTGGGAGAACGGATTCGCCGCACCTCTCGAGGCGGCCGAAGACTCCTACCCGGCCCACGCCCAAGGCGCATTTCCCGATCAGGGCGCCTCGTTCGTTCAGGATCAGGAAACCGCCGACGAGCACGCCGCTGACGAAACGGGCGAGGATCCCGACCTCCAGGGGATGCTTTTCCACCATCTGGCGGACGGCAGGACGATCGACTTCCACATCCTGGGCATCCACGAGACGATCACCCTTCCGGAGAACTGGCAGGTCACCGTAGCGGGCGTTTCCCTGAATCTCGCGCCGACCAAGCACACGATCTTTCTCCTGCTGGCGGCATTCCTCTGCCTGGTTCTTCTGGTGCCGGTTGCGCGCAGGGCGAGGGCCGGGTACGACGAAGGTACGCCCACAGGGCTGTCGAACGCCGTCGAGGGGCTGATCCTCTACTTCCGGAACGAGGTGGTGCGCCGAAACATCGGTCGCGGCGCCGACGGTTACACGGGATACATCCTCACCCTCTTCTTCTTCATCCTCTTCATGAATCTGCTCGGCCTCGTCCCCTTCGGGTCGACGGCCACGGGCAACATCATGGTCACCGGCGCACTGGCTCTCGTGACGCTCGCGGTCGTCGAATGCTCCGGGATGCGCGCGCTCGGCTTCCAAGGCTACATGCGCACCATCTTCCATGCGCCGCCGGGGCTCAAGGGTCCCATGCTCGTATTGGTCATGGCGATCCTGGTGCCGGTGGAGGCCATCGGCAAGGTCGCCAAGCCCTTCGCCCTCATGATCCGACTCTTCGCCAACATGTTCGCCGGCCACACCCTGATCCTCTCGCTGCTCGGCCTCATCTTCGTCTTCGCCACGATCGGGCCTGCCCGCTGGGCCATCGCCGGGGTCTCGGTCGCCATGGTGTCGCTGCTCATGGTCCTCGAGCTCTTCATAGCCCTTCTGCAGGCATATATCTTCGCGATGCTGACCTCCGTCTTCATAGGATCGATCCGGCACGCGCACTGATCCCGGTCGCGTCCAGCCTCCGGGGCACTCCACCCCCGGGCCGACCCGGCCCGACCCCGACGCCACACCAACTTAGGACACCACCAACATGCTGTATGGACTCCTGACGATCGTCCAAGAGCCTGACGCCGTCGACGTAGCCAAGAACACCTACGCCCTAGTAGGCGCCGGGATCGGCGCCGGACTCGCCGCCATCGGCGCGGGCATAGGCATCGGCCTCGTCGGCAACGGCTCCACCCAGGCCATGGCCAGACAGCCCGAGGAGGCTGCCACGATCCAGAGCGCGGCCATCACTCTGGCTGCTCTGATCGAGGGAGCGGCGCTCTTCGCGATCGTCGTCGCCGCCCTCTTCAAGTTCATCTGAGGCTGTGAAGCACCAAGCCGCAGCTCGGAAGACCGGGCCCCCGGTCCGCCGCCTGGCCGTGCTCCGGAACGGGTCGTACGCGTCGGCGCTCGCGCTCGCCGGCTTGGCGCTGGTTCCCCAACCGGCGCTGGGCGCCGAAGGCGACCTCTTCGACATCAACGCGGGGCTCATGGTCTGGGTCCTGCTCGTCTTCGGCATCTTGCTGCTCATCCTCAGGCGTTACGCATGGGGCCCGATCCTAGCTGCGGTCAACGCGCGTGAAGAGAGGATACGCTCGGCGCTCGACGGTGCCGACCAGAGCCGGGACGAGGCTGCGACGCTCCTCGCCGAGCAACGCGAGCACCTCGCCGAAGCTCGTAGGCGATCCGGCGAAATCGTGGCCGAAGGTCGGGAGGCGGCCGAGAAGGTCAGGGCCCAGATCGAAGCCAAGGCCCGGGCCGAAGCCGGGGCGCTCGTGGAGAGAGCCCGCGCCGAGATCGCCAGGGAGCGGGACGCCGCCATAGAGGAGATCCGCAGGGAGTCGGTCGACATCGCGCTCAAGGCGGCCTCGCACCTGGTTTCACAGCGGCTCGACGGAGAGAGCGACCGCGAGGTCGTGGAGCGCTACCTGAGCGGGATCGGCAGCGCGTCGTGAGGGGTGAAACCGTAGCCGCCAACTACGCGGCGACCCTCTTCGAGCTGGGGCGCAGGCACGATGCCCTGGCCGAATTCGGCGACGGCCTTGCGGCGGTGGCGGAACTCGTCGAGCAGGAGAAAGACTTCCGCACCTTCCTCGAGACGCCGCGCATCGACGATTCCTCCAGAAAAGACCTCATGCGCAGGGTCTTCGGCGACCGACTGCCCGGGCTCGTGCTCAACTTCCTCTTCGTCGTCGTCGATCGCGGCAGGCAGCGGCTGCTGATCGCGATCTCGAGTTCCTATCAGGCCATGCTCGACGAGCATCTCGGTCGGGAGCACGTGCAGGTCACGCTCGCCCGCCCGGCCGATGACGCCATGCGCGCCGTAATCGCGGAGCGGCTGACGACGCTTCTTGGACGGGAGGCGATCCCGCACGTCGAGGTTCGCCCGGAGATACTGGGCGGCATCGTGGTCCGGGCCGGAGACGCCATCTACGACGGATCGGTACGCGGCAGGCTCAAGCGACTGCGGCATCGTCTGCTCGGCGTGCGCCTCGCACACTAAACACTCGCAAATACAAGACCAGGTTCAGAATGTCAGACTCAACGCAGTTGCGCTCCGCCGAGATCAAGGATGTCCTCATCCGAGAGATCGAAGGCTACGAGGAGGAGTTGCGCGCTGAAGAAGTAGGGGAAGTCCTCGAGGTCAAGGACGGGATCGCCCGCATCTACGGCCTCACCAGCGCCATGGCGTCCGAGATGCTCGAGATCGCCTCGGCGGATTCGGGGCGGACGGTGACCGCGCTGGCCCTCAACCTCGAGGAGGACAACATTGGCGCGGTCATCATGGGTGACTGGACGAGCCTGCACGAAGGCGATCAGGTCCGTCGCACCGGACGAGTGCTCGAGCTGGCGGTGGGTGGCGGTTACCTGGGCAGGTGCGTGAACCCCATCGGCGAGCCCATCGACGGCATGGGACCCATCGACGGCATCGAGGGCTCCCGGCAGATCGACGTCGTCGCCCCGGGCATCGTCAAGCGCCAGCCCGTGAAGGAACCACTGCAGACCGGCCTCAAGGCCATCGACTCGATGATCCCGATCGGCCGCGGCCAGCGCGAACTCATAATCGGAGACCGCGGCACCGGCAAGACCGCCATCGGCGTCGACACCATCATCAACCAGAAGGGCGGCGACGTCATCTGCGTCTACTGCGCGATCGGTCAGAGGGCGGGCAAGGTCAGGGGAGTGGTCGAGACTCTGCGCGAGCACGGCGCGATGGACTACACCGTGGTGGTGGTCGCCAACGCCTCGGATCCCGCGCCACTCCAGTACATAGCCCCATATGCGGCGTGCACGATCGCCGAGCACTTCATGTGGCAGGGCAAGCACACCCTCCTGGTCTACGACGACCTCTCCAAGCAGGCCCAGGCCTATCGGCAACTCTCGCTGGTGCTCAGGAGACCGCCGGGCCGCGAGGCGTATCCCGGCGATGTCTTCTACCTCCACTCGCGTCTGCTGGAACGCGCCGCCAAGCTCTCGGACGACATGGGCGGCGGATCGCTGACCGCCCTCCCGATCATCGAAACCCAGGGCGGAGACGTATCGGCGTACATCCCGACCAACGTGATCTCGATCACCGACGGCCAGATCTTCCTGGAGCCCGACCTCTTCTACTCGGGCGTCCGGCCTGCGGTGAACGTCGGCATTTCGGTGTCGCGCGTGGGCGGATCGGCGCAGATCAAGGCGATGCGCTCGGTAGCTGGTCGTCTTCGTCTCGACCTCGCCCAGTACCGCGAGCTCGAGGCCTTCGCGCAGTTCGGCTCCGACCTCGACGCCACCACTCAGCGTCAGCTCGCGCGGGGCGCCCGCACGGTCGAACTCCTCAAGCAGCCTCAGTACGCGCCCATGGCGGTCGAGTCGCAGGTGGCGGCCATCTACGCGGTGACCAACGGTTTCCTCGACAAGATTCCCGTCGAGGACGTCAGAGCCTGGGAGCTTGGTTTCCACGAGCGTCTGGCGGCCGACGATTCGGGCGTGCTGAGCTCGATCCGGGACACCGGCAAACTCACCGACGAGCTGCGCGAGGCGCTCGACAAGGTTATTGGGGAACACTCGGAGGAGTTCGCGGCCCGCCGCGCTTCCGAGAGCTCGGCCACCGCCGGCTCTCCGGTGGCGGCCGGGGTTTGAGGGGCGGACGACCATGGCAGGAGCCCGCGACGTCCAGCGCCGGATGAAATCCGTCGAGAACACTCGACAGATCACACGAACGATGGAGCTGGTGGCCACCTCGAAACTGAAGCGCGCCACCGACCGCGTGCGGGCGGCCAGGCCCTATGCGGAAGCGATGGCGGAACTGGTGGGGGGCCTCTACTCGCCGGGGCTCGCACAGGACTACCCGCTGCTGCGCCGGCCCGATTCGACCCGTCGGGCGGCGGTCCTCCTGCTTACCGCCAATCGGGGGCTGGCCGGGAGCTTCAACGCCAACCTGGTGAAACGCGCGCGGATCCAGCTCGACGAGCTTAGGAGCTCCGGTGTCGATACCGAGCTCCACGTTGCCGGCAAGAAGGGCATCGCCTATTTCCGGTTTCGCGGAGAAGAGATGGGAACGAGCCGGACCGACATAAGCGACGCACCGAGCCTTGAGGACGCCGAGTCCCTGGTCGGCCCGCTTCGGGAAAGGTTCGAGACGGGTGAGCTCGACTCGGTCTGGGTCGTCAGCTCCATTTTCCGGTCCGCGATGTCCACCCCTCCGCATGCGCGGGAGCTCTTGCCGATTCAGTTCGGCGAAGGATCCGACGACGGGGCCTCGGCCGACAATTTCATTCTGTCGCCGTCGGCAGGGGCCATACTCGAGCGCACACTCCCCGCGTACGTGCGCAACGCCGTCTACTCGGCGCTCGTCGAGAACGCCGCAGCCGAGCAGGGATCGCGACGCACCGCGATGAAGAACGCTACCGACAACGCCGGCGAGGTGCTTGAGCACCTCACCAGAACCTACAACCGGGCCAGGCAGGCCCAGATCACCCAGGAGATCGCCGAGATCGTCGGCGGTTCGGCCGCCTAGGGCGTCAGGAGATCACAAAGGAATGGCAGACAACAACAGCGTCGACAATCACCTTTCCAAGGGGCTTGCGCAGCTCGGCGCCCCGGGGTCGCAGGAGACGGCGACCGCCAATGGCGTCGGCAGGGTGGTGCAGGTCATCGGCCCGGTTCTCGATGTCCAGTTTCCCCCCGAGTCCCTCCCCGAGATCTACAACGCTCTCCGCCTCTCGGCGACGAGCGAGGACGGCGGCGAACTGGAGCTAGTGGCCGAAGTCCAGCAGCATATCGGCCGGGGTCAGGTGCGGGCGGTCTCGATGTCTTCGACCGACGGCGTGACGCGGGGCATGGAGGTGGTCGACACCGGCGACTCGATCTCGGTACCGGTCGGCGAGCCGTCTCTGGGTCGGATCCTGAACGTCCTGGGCGAGCCGGTCGACGAGCTCGGTCCGGTGGGTGGGGTGGGCGAGGACGCTCCCGAGCGCTGGCCAATCCACCGGGCCGCGCCCAAGTTCGCCAATCTCGAGCCCAGGACCGAGATCTTCGAGACCGGCATCAAGGTCGTCGATCTCCTCGCGCCCTACGTCAAGGGCGGGAAGACCGGTCTGTTCGGCGGCGCGGGCGTCGGCAAGACGGTCATCATCATGGAGCTCATCAACAACATCGCCATGGAGCATGGCGGTCGGTCGGTGTTCTGCGGCGTGGGCGAGCGCACTCGCGAGGGCAACGACCTCTGGCTCGAAATGAAGGAGTCGGGGGTGCTGGAATCGACCGCGCTCTGCTACGGTCAGATGAACGAACCTCCGGGCGCGCGGCTGCGCGTCGGTCTCAGCGGGCTGACCATGGCTGAGTACTTTCGCGACGTCGAGGGGCAGGATGTCCTGCTCTTCGTCGACAACATCTTCCGCTTCACCCAGGCAGGTTCCGAGGTGTCGGCTCTGCTTGGGCGCATGCCCTCCGCAGTCGGATACCAGCCGACGCTGGGAACCGAGATGGGCGAACTCCAGGAGCGCATCACGTCCACCGAGGCGGGATCGATCACCTCGGTGCAGGCGATCTACGTCCCTGCCGACGACCTGACCGATCCGGCTCCGGCGGCCGCCTTCACCCACCTCGACGCCACTACGGTGCTTTCGCGGTCGATCGCCGAACAGGGCATCTATCCGGCGGTCGATCCGCTCGACTCGAACTCCCGGATCATGGACCCGCAGTTCGTAGGTGCGCGTCACTACAAGGTCGCGACCGACGTGCAGGCCATCCTCCAGCGTTACAAGGACCTCCAGGACATCATCGCCATCCTCGGCATGGACGAGCTCACCGAGGAGGACAAGGTGATCGTCGGGCGGGCGCGCCGGATCGCGCGCTTCCTCTCGCAGCCCTTCCACGTGGCCGAACAGTTCACCGGCATTCCCGGCACCTACGTCAGACTTGACGACACCGTCGACTCGTTCGAGCGGCTCGCTTCGGGAGAGTTCGATCACCTGCCCGAACAGGCATTCTACATGCGGGGCGGCATCGAGGGCGTGGTCGCCGCAGCGGAGCGGCTCGAGCAGGAAGCCTCCTGAGATGCCCCGTCCGCCGCTGGAAGTGAGGGTGGTGTCGCCCGAAAAGGTGGTTTTCGAAGGCCAGGCTTCGGCGGTCGTGGCGCCCGCCTGGGACGGTTTCGTCGGCATTCTGCCCGGCCACGCGCCCATGCTCGCCCTGCTGGGCGAAGGCGAGCTCAGGGCGGAGCGGCCCGCAGGCGGAACCGAGACGTTCACCGTCGCGGACGGGGTGCTGAAGGTCGACCAAGGCAGGGTCACGGTGCTCACCGAGCATGCTCGAATTGACGACTGATGAGGGTCGACCTCCATATCCACACCACCGCCTCGGACGGCGCCTGGTCGCCTGAGCGGGTGGTTCGTGGAGCCAGGGAAGGAGGGCTCGACCTGATCGCGATCGCCGATCACGACACGACCTCGGGCTACTCCACCGCCGAACGGACCGGGCGCGAGGTTCGCGTCCAGGTGGTCCCGGCCGTAGAAGTGAGCGCGACCCACGACAAGACCGACATTCACATCCTGGGCTATTTCGTGGATTCCGACTCGCCGGGGCTGCTGGCGCAGACGAGCGCCACCGGCGACACCCGCGTCCGACGCATGAAGGAGATGGTCGGGAGACTGAGGAGCGTCGGGATCGCCATCACCTACGAAGACGTGATCGAGGTCGCCGGGCCCGACCGGGGCTCCTTGGCACGTCCCCACCTGGCCAAGGCGCTGGTGAGGCGCGGCGCCGCGAGGAACGTCCAGGACGCCTTCGACCGCTACATCGCCGACGGGTCGCCCTTCTATCTACCGGTGGACGTCATGTCGCCCAGGCGCGCGGTTCAGGTGATCCGGGAAGCGGGCGGAATCGCGGTCTGGGCTCATCCTCCCTTCCGGCTTCTCGACCCCATGCTCCCTTCGCTGGTGCGGGCCGGTCTGGGCGGACTCGAGGTCTACCGTCCCTCGCACGGTCCCGGCGACGTTCTCCGCCTGGAAGAGCTTTGCCGAACCCACGGTCTGCTCATGAGCGGAGGCTCGGACTGGCACAATCCGGATTCCGGCAAAGCGCTCGGAGATTTCTTCGTGGACGCCTTCGAGATCGAGCCCTTGCTCGAGGCCGGGGGAATTTAGGAGGGGTTGTCGAATGAAGCCCCCATTGCACGGTCGCCCGTGACAGCCGCCGGGCAGCAGGTACGAACGCTCGTGCTGGGCGCTCTCGTCGCGGGTGTCGCCGGCTGTGGGCCGAGCGCCGAAACCGTGCCTCCGGCCGATGTCCTGGGAAGGCGTCCGGCCGACCGATTGTTCGACGATCCCGAACTCCAGCGTGTCACGGACCTGGCGCTCGCGGGCGACGTGTCCGGGCTCGTCGGGCTTCTGACCGAGGTTCGGCCCGACATTCGGGCACGAGCGGTGTTCTCACTGCCGACTGCGGTCGACCGAGCCGGTGCAAGCCCGGAGCGCGGACTCGCCGAGGCGCTGGTCGAGCTGATGGACGATCCGGCGCCCTTGGTCAGAAGCGATGTCGTCTTCGCGTTGGGAAAACTGGATTGGACCAGGGAGGACACGGTGCGGGGGACGGACGCACAAGGGATGGAAACGGCCTCTGGCGCGACGGATGCGGGCTCCGGGACGACAGGTTCGCTCGTGGTCGGCGCGCTAGCCGGGTATCTGACGACCGAGAACGATCCTGGAGCGCGTGAGCTCGCCTACCGGACTCTCGGCGATCTCGTCTCGCGGGAGCCCGCTGCGGTCGAAGCTCTCGTCGGTATGAAGGAGGAAGTTCGCGCGGACGAACTCCATCTCTGGCTGGCCGCGCTCGCCAAGATGGGAAACGGCGTCCTCCCGGTGCCGAGGGAGGTCCGCGACACGCTGACCGCGGAGCTCCTGAGTCCCGACGCCAAAGTCCGGCTCGCTGCCGCGACCTTTTTCTCAGCTGTGCCTTCCATCCGCTCATGGGGCGGACGCAATCTCTTCCTTCGCCACGCGCTCGACAAGTACGCGCGGGACGATCCTGCGGCGATTCACGTACTCAAGGGTCTGGCGCCTCTGATGGACGCGATGGACGCGGCACGCTTAAGGGAGTGGGCGGACTCGGCGTCCGACTGGCGCGCGCGCGCCGCCGCGGTGCGCGGCCTGAACCCGGAGACGATCAGCCTCTTCAGCCTCGTCGACGCGCTCGACGATCCGTCCGCGGCGGTAGCCGGGGCCGCCGGTTCCAGGCTCCGGCATGTGAGACTCGGAAACGAGACCGGCGAATCGCTCAACGAGTGGTTGGAATCGACCGAGGGACGATTGGGAGCGAAGAGAGCGCTGCTCATCAACCGAGCCTCCTCTCGGGACAGCGAGCCCGTCGTCGATTGGGCCACGAAGGCACTGCAGTCCGGGACGCAGGCCGAGCGGGCGGTCGCGGCCGAAGCGCTGGCGTACGTGGCCGACGAGAAGGCTGCCGGGTTGCTCGCTCGCCTCCGGGACGCTTTGGATCGCCCTCGACCGGCCTGTCCTGCGTCCACCAGCGGGCCGGCGCTCTCCGATTCGGGAGGGACGGTGGACTGGGCGGGGCTCGCACGAACTCTGCCGTCCGACGGCGAGCACGGGCTCGAGTTCCGGACCACACGCGGCACGGTCACCTTCGAACTCTTCGCCGAAGAGGCGCCGCTCTCGGTCCAGGCGATCATCGAGCTCGCAAGCGCCGGTCGGCTGGATTGCAGATGGCTCGAACCGGAGGTCATCGGAGAAAGCGTGCGCTTGCGCCCCGCCGACTGGAACGGTGACGGCGAGGTGCCGTTCGGCGGAACCGACTTGTCGCTCGCGGACCTGCCTGCGGAAATAACCCGTTCCCGTCCTGGGCGGGGAACGCTGGTTCTCGTCCCCTGGCCGGCGGAGACTCGCGATCAGCTCGGAGTCGAGGTCTCTCCCGGGCTCGTCATGGTCCGTTCCGAGGTGGTTGACTTGCCAACTCCGGTGACCGTGATCGGTTCCGCAGTGGAAGGACTCGCGGTGCTGGACCGGCTCGAATACCTTGACTTGATCGAGTCGGTCCGACTTGTCCGCACAACCCCCCGGACCGGGACGTACCCATAACGCAGGAGGGCTCATGACCCATCGTCCACCGCGCAGCCGGCCGAGCGCCGCTCCAGGCGCCGGAACCGCCATGCGGGCGCTCTCGCTCGCCTTGCTGATGGCGGTAACGGCCTGTTTCTCCAACAGGCCCGTCTTCGGCGGACGAGGAGGCGTGCAGGAGACCTTCAACGTTCAAGCGCAGGTGGTGAGCTGGCTGGTCCGGAACTACCAGCCATCGGAGTCTCTCGGGACGGCGAAGGCGTTCTGCGTCGTGGCCGCCGATCTGGGCGGCAATCAGTTGATTGCGCTCTCCATGGTCACGCGGCCCACCGATTACGATCCTCCCGCAAGGCTGATGGGCCGCTTGCGTTCCAGGGACCCGGGGGTTCTGCCGATCTCCCGATGTAGGAGAGACGACGAGCTCGTGGAGCGATTGGTCGACGGCGACGACCGGGCGGTGGTGGTGGGCGTGGGTTACCCTTTCTGGGTGACCGCGAACCTTGCGCGATTGCAGGTCGTGGTGCGCGAAAGCGCAAATGTGAGTTACAGCTACGGGTGCTCGATCGAGCGTGGCAGGGAAGGATGGGCGGTCAGAAACTGCATCCGGCGCTTATAGAGTCCCGTCCGAGACCGCAATCCACGAGAGGTCACAACCCGCGGAGAGGTCGCGATCCACGAGAGGTCGCGACCTGCAGAGGTCGTTAGACCGCCCGCCCGAAATTACCTGCGTCCTCCCAGGCTCACCTTGACCCCGAGCTGGGCCTGCCACTGGGAATCCGGGGTCAGCACCGACCACGGCGCGGCGGCCTCCAGATTGCCTTCGGCGTTCTGGGCGGGCAGGGCGCCTCCGGACCATCTTGAGAAGAGCTCTCCCGGCCCCCCGAACGAGGCGGCCCGGCCGACGGGCTCGAGCAGGGGAACCACGCTGCGGATGGACTGCACCCGCCCCCAGGAGGGATCGAAGAAGGAAAGAAGGTTGATCATGTCCAATTCGATCCTGACGTCGGCTCCTCCCGCCCGGATGGGATGGGCGACACGCAGGTCGAGGTTTTGCTGCCAGGGCGCCCTGCAGGCGTTCCGGTCGAGAATGTCACCGCGGTTGGCGGCCAGACAGGGATCCGCATCGAGCGCGTGCGCCAGAAGAGCCGTGGTCAGGAAGGAGGCCGGGACCTCGCCGGCTTCGTTCGGTACGTAGAGGGCGTCGTTGAAACGGTCGAAAGCCGGCCCCACCGAGGGATAGCCGTCGCCGTTCAGATCGCCGCGGTACACATAGGTGAACGGAAGCCCTGACTGGGCGTTGTAGAAGATGCCCAACTCGGTCGGAACGCCCGGTAGGGGCCGACCGTACAAGGCCGCCACGAACTTGTGCGGACGGTCGAAATTCGAAGTGCGCAGGAGCGGGTCGTTGACGTTGCCGCCGGTGGCGTTGAACCCGAAATTGGAGATCATGTCGACCTCGGTCAGGCTCTGCTTGTCGAAGGAGCGCGCGTACGAGTATCCGGCCTGAAAGGCGAGGGCGTCGGTGATCGCCCCGCGTGCCTCGGCGGTGAACGAATATGTCCAGTCCCGGCCCTCGTTCTTCACCATCAGCACATGATCGAAGTCGTCGAAGTCGCGGTTCGGCTCGAAGCCCAGATTGGTGGCGTTGCCGTAGTGCGGCCGCTCGAGCCCTCCGTAGCCCTCGAGGGGCCCGAGATCTCTCGTGGGGGAGCCGAGATTTTTCTCCTCCACGGTCACCTGGTTGCGTGCGTGGCTGAAGAGGAAGCCCAGCGATCCGCTCAGCCTGCTCGTGAACTCGTGATCCACCATCGCC
The DNA here is from genome assembly GCA_021295815.1 of Gemmatimonadota bacterium. NCBI lineage: Bacteria > Pseudomonadati > Gemmatimonadota > Gemmatimonadota bacterium. The sequence goes on from JAGWBQ010000007.1 coordinate 165,734, forward strand.
GAGAACTTGTAGTAGCGCGGATATACGAAGTCCTCGTGGAACACCACGATGGGACTCACGAACTCCGGGTTCCCGTTCAGGCAGGTGTCATGGAGAGTCGTCGGATCGAAGCGTGGAGAGGTGTTGCCTGAGAGCGGATCGTCGTTCCAACGCCCGTTGCAGACCATGGTGGTCGTGCGCAGACCGTTGTAGTGGAAAGCGTTGGAGAGCCAGACGTAGGGGAGCTGACCTGTGAAATATCCGGCCCCTCCACGAACCTGGGTCGTGAGCTCGCCCTCGCTCTGCCAGTTGAAGCCGAAGCGCGGAGAGAGCATGACCGCGACGCTCGGCCTCTTCGAGGTGTCGTAGCGACCTTCCGGTACGATGACGAACGTGGTGGTACGTCCGAGCTGCTCGTCGAAGGGAACATTGCGTTCCGGTACGTCGAGGAGCAAAGGAACGTCGGCCCGCAGGCCGAAATGCAGGGTGAGCCCCTTGCCCGCATCTATCTCGTTCTGCACGTAGGCGCCGGTTTCGAGAACGGAGAAGGCGATGTCCTCGGATTGGCCTGGTCGAAGAATGGTGCGCTGATACCGCTGTGGAGCGTTGTTGCGCACATCGTCCATGCTGGCGAAGTAGTAGTCCCCGGAGGCTCCGGGCAGGTAGAGGTGGTTTATGGTGTTGAGCGCCGCGGTGATGCCGATCGTGTATCGGCTTCCCCTGGAGTTGGGGATGGTGAAGGTGTTCCGCAGGCGGTAGCTGGCCTGACGCAGGTCGTTCTTATGCGCGAAGAACTGCGAACCGGCCCTAAGTGCCCGACTGTACGTGTTGCCGTCGCCCGCCGGGGAGCGGAGGTTGACCTCCAATTGGGGGAAGTCCGAAACCGGATCGGTTCCGTCTCTGGTGAACTGATAGCTGAACTCGAGCTCGTTTCCGGCGTTCGCGCCCACCTGGCTGATGAGCTGAGCGGTGAAGACGTTGTTGAGAGCGGTCCGGCGAACCGAGTTCGAGGAGAGTTCGTAAGCCTCGAACGCGGTACGGTTGGGGGTTTCGTCGTTGCCCGCCACCGCAAAGACGTTGCGCACCAGAAGCCGGTGCCGGTCGCTGAGCGCGGCATCGACCCTGCCGAAGACGTTGCCGAGCTCCTGGCCGAGGAGGTACGGACCCGGGTCGCCGACATCGACTCCGTGGCTGGCGTTGAAGTAGTTGCTGAAATCGCCGATGGCCGTGCCCGTCAATTGGGTGAGGGCGGCCGCGTCCCGACCGACGTTGAAGCCGGTGGGCGGCTGATCGCGAGCCTCGAATTCCGTCGAGACGAAGAAGTGAGCCCTGTTCTCGACGATGGGACCGCCGGCGCTGAACCCGACGAGCTGCCGGTCGACGCCCGAGGCCGCGACCGGTCCGGTGGGAAGGAAGAGGTCGCCCATTACGGCCTCGTGGCGCCCGACCGCGAAGCCGCTGAACTCCCATTCGTTGGTTCCCACCTTGGTCACCGCGTTCATGACCCCGCCCGCGAAGCCGGAGAGGCGCACGTCGTAGGGAGCGACCAGCACCTCGTACTGCGCGACGGCGTCGATGGGGAGCATCTTAGCGCCGGCCTGACCCCCCGGTACGCCTGCGGATGTCAGCCCGAAGAGGTCCTTGTTGGCCACACCGTCGATGAGTACCTGGTTGTAGCGGTCGTTTTGGCCGCCGATGGAAAAGCCGCCGTCCTCGGTCGTCTTCACCAGCGGCGAGAGGTTGGCGAGCTCCATGACGTCGCGCGACAGGATGGGGACCGACTCCACGAGACGCTCGTTCAACAAGGTGGAGGGACCCACCTGGCTCGGATTGAAGATGTTGGCGCGATCGGCTTCGACGCTGATCCCCTCCAAGGTGATCGCTCGCTGGCTGAGGTAAAGCGTGAGATCCTCGGTCGCGCCCACTTGGAGCCGTATACCTTCAAGCCGGAGCTCGGCGTAGCCGATGTAGCTGACGGTGAGTTCGTAGGGGCCGCCGGGCTGGAGCAGCAGGATCAGGAACCGCCCGCGCGAGTCGGTCAGTACCGTTTTCTCCACCCCGGTTCCGGTGTGGCGCGCCGTGACCGCAGCTTCGCCCATGGGAACATCGCCCTCCGATAGGACGGTTCCGCGGATGGCCGAGGTGGTCTGGGACTGTGCGACGAGCTCGCCGACCATGGCCGGAGCGAACGCCACGAGCGCCATGAGAACACCTGTCGAGAACAGGTCCCGGATCCGATTCCGGACGGCTTCGGGTCGGGTGGAACGCCGTAGGTTTCCGCAGCGGCTGGATCTGCTTGAATTGGAGGGCATTTTCGGGTGGTTGGGTTATCTTGGAACCGGGCCGCCGAGCGGCGACTCTTTCCGCAGGGTTAAAGATACTTCAATGAGACGACATGACACCCGGAAGAACGGCAGAGGAAGATAGAGAGCGGAGCCGGCCCTCTCTGCTCTCGGGGTGGCTGAGGATTTGGTTGGCGGTCGTTCTCGGGGTCACCGCCTTCATGGTCGCGAATTCGCTCTACCTCACGCTGGTGCGAATCGCCGATTGGGCCGATCTCGCGCCTTTCGCTCTCGGCGAAGAGCACCTGCCCACGATCTACCAGGTGATGTTGCTGGGACATACCGGGGTCGGGTTTGCGCTGGCCGCTTTGACACTGGTCTTCGTCGTGGCTCATCTGCCTAGGGTTTGGAGACGACTGCGTCGAAACGTGGCGCTGAGCGGCGCCCTCGCGGTGACCTTGGCCGTCCTGGTGGTGGCAAGCGGACTCTTCATCCTCACGGAAGCGGCGAGCCGGGCGAACGCCTGGGCGTGGTGGGTACACGTACTGGGAGCCGGGGCGCTGATCGCCGCCTATCTCATGCACCGAGCTGCCGGCACGGTGAAGTTCAGCGGGTCGTTCGCGGTACGTTTCGCGGCCAGCTCGGCGGGAATCGCCCTGGTCGGCTTTCTCGTCCACGGCCTTTCAGGAGGAACGAACGCGAGCCCGGCGTCTTCGGTCCTTGCGGAACCGGCGACCGAACCGAACCCTCGATCCGGCGGATCGCCGCCCGAGCCCGCGAGAGGGGTGCAGCCCGGACCCGGTACCGGGGGACCACCTATCCCGGCGCTCCCGTCGGTGGACAGTGACTTCTTCCCTTCGCCTGCAAGCGTCGCCTCGGGCTCCTTGCTCGCCCGGGGCTTCCTCACGGCCTCGGGATGGGGACCGGACGTGGAGACCGTCCGACGCGAAGTGGAGGAGCAGGGCTTCGCGCGGTCGATTATCGGCGCGGGCGCGTGCGTGACCTGCCATCCCGACGTGTCCGCTCAGTGGGCGGCCTCGGCTCATCGCTTCTCATCTTTCAACAACCCTTTCTACGTCGCGAGCATCGACGAGCTCAGAAGTTCCGAAAGAACGAACCCCTGGATCGCGAGACATCTCGAAGTGGCGGGAAAGGAAGAGTTGAAGGCGGGCGTCGTCAAGAGCAGGTGGTGCGCGAGCTGCCACGACCCGGCTCTTCTCTTCACCGGGATGATGGACGCGGAAATCGACCGAGGTTCGGTCGAAGCCCAGGCCGGCCTCACATGTCTGGCATGCCACACCGTCCATTCGGTCAAGGACCTGACCGGCAACGGCAACTACCAGCTGGCCGAGATGGAATCGCCCTACCTCTTCTCGAAATCCCCTCCTGGAAGCGCGCTCCGCCAGCTCCACGACTGGACCCTCAAGGCTCGCCCGGCCCCGCACCGGCGGGCGTTGCTGAAGCCCTTCTTCAGGGAGGCCGAGTTCTGCGCAAGCTGTCACAAGGTGAGCCTGGACGAGCCGGTGAACGAGTACCGCTGGCTGCGTGGTCAGAACGAGTTCGACGCCTGGCACGACAGCGGTGTGGCCGGCAATGCGGCCCGAACCTTTTATCTGCCGGGGTCGGTGCGCGGTTGCCGCGACTGCCACATGCCTCCCGAGCCCGCTTCGCTCGGAGACCGTGCGGCTGATCGGGACGGCATGGTCAGGTCTCACCGCTTCCTGGCGGCCAACACAGCGCTTCCCTTCGTCCGCGGCGACACGGCGATGCTGCGTCTGACCGAGAAATACCTGAGGACCGGTAAGATGCGGGTCGATCTCTTCGGGGTTCGCCGGGGGGAGGAGGATGCGGAGGGCGTCTCGCTCGGACTGGGCTCATCGGCCGAGCTGCCGGCGGGGTCGACGGCGACTCTGGAGGTCGTGGTGCGCAATCTGGGAGTCGGCCATACCTTCCCAGGGGGCACGAACGACTCCAACGAGGCGTGGCTGGAGGTGGTCGTCGCCGACTCGACCGGCACCCGCCTGGCGGAGAGCGGAACGATCAGGGGTGACGGCCGGGTGGACTCGCTCGCCCACTTCTTCCGTATCGTCGCGGTGGACTCGCTGGGCGAGCGCATCTCTCGTCGTAATCCGCAGGACATCCGCGCCGTCGTCTACTCGAATCTCGTCGGACCCGGAAGCGCCCGCTTGGCCCACTACCGCCTGACCGTGCCGGAGGAGCTCGTCGGCACGGACGTGCTGGTCACCGTCAGGCTCCTTTGGCGCAAGTTCGACCGTGACTTCACCGAGTTCGCCCATGCCGCCAACCCGTCGGGATTCGTCGATCGACCGTTTCCCCCTGAACTGCCGGTCACCGAGATCGCAGCGGATACCGTCCGATTCGCCGTCACGGGGGAGGGTGCGCGGGCGGAGACGGTCGATGCGCGGACGACTCCCGGCACCGGGGCCGTCGGGCTCCCTGGTTCCGCAGCTCCTTGGGAGCGATTCAACGACTACGGAATCGCTCTCCTACTCGAAGGCGACACCCGCAGGGCTTCGACGATCTTCTCCGAGGTGGAAAGGCTCGCGCCCGACCGTGTGGACGGGGCGACGAACCTGGCGCGCTCCGCTCTCGCGGCCGGCGAACTCGAAGCCGCCTACGACGCGCTGGAAAGGGCCGAGGAGCTCGACCCCGGCAATGCCCGCGTGGCGTGGGTGTGGGGCGGCGCCCTCCAGGAGGACGGCGAGTACGTAGGTGCCGCGGCAGCCTACCGCAGGGTGATCGAGGACTTCCCTCGAGACCGTGCGAGCTGGCGGGAGCTGGGCCGTTCGCTCTACCTGGGTGGAGAGTTCGAAGAAGCCCTGGAAGCTTTCGATGAGGTGCTCGCGATCGATCCGGAGGACCGGGTCGCGCACTACCACCGCATGCTCTCCCTGCGGGCCTTGGGTCGAGAGGCGGAGGCGACGCTTGCTCAGGCCGCCTACGAACGCTACGCCATCGACGAATCGGCGCTTGAAATCACCACCGCTTTCAGGTCTCGCGACCGGGGGAGCAACAACATGGCGCAGGCGATTCGGACCCATGAGCTCGCGGTGAGGCGGAGATGAACCGCCTCCGCCGCCCGGTGCGGGACTGCCGCCGGATCGGGCGTTCAACGGTGGCGCGCCCGCCGTCGAGGGCCCTTCCCCTCACGCTGACCCTCGTCGCGTTCGGATGCGGAGCCGACGAGGCCGGTGAAGACGCCCGAGGCTACGTGCGCCCGCCCTACGCCGAACGGTCCCGGGTCGACGCGGCGTCAATGCCGGTGTTCACCGACGTGACGGTCGAGAGCGGCATCGATTTCGTCCACTACACGGGCGCCTACGGCGACAAGCTCATGCCCGAAACGGTCGGTTCCGGCGTGGCGGTCCTCGACTACGACGCCGACGCGGCCCCGGATCTGCTCTTCGTAAACTCGGCCGACTGGCCGGGACGGGAAACGGGCGGGCCCCCACCCACCATGCGCCTCTATCGGAACCGGATCGGCGCGACCGACCGTACGCCGGGATCCGCCGGGACGACCGGACCCGGCGGGGCTGCCGAACCGGGGACGACCTCCCCCGAGTGGACGTGGGAGGACGTGACCGCGGCAGCGGGACTTCAGATATCCGTCTACGGCATGGGCGCGACGGTGGCGGACTACGACGCCGACGGCGACCCCGATATCTACGTAACCGCGATCGGCCCGAACCTCCTCCTCCGCAACGACGATGGTGTCTTTACCGAGCGAGCCCGGGAGGCGGGAGTTGCGGGAAGCGCCGAAGACGGTCGTTCGTGGTCGACCGCCGCGGCCTGGCTCGATTACGACCTCGACGGGTGGATCGACCTCTTCCAGTGCGGCTATGTCCGGTGGACGCCCGAGACCGACATCTACACGACCATCGACGGAGTGAACAAGTCCTATTCGACCCCGGAGCAGTACGCCGGCGACACTTGCCGACTCTACCGCAACCGAGGCGACGGCACCTTCGCCGATGTGACCGCCCGGACCGGTGTCCGGAACCCGGAAGGCAAGAGTCTGGGTGTGGCGATCGCCGATCCCGACGAGGACGGATGGCCGGATATCTTCGTCGCCAACGACACCCAGCGCAACTTCCTCTACATGAACGACCGAGGGACCTTCACCGACATCGCGGTGCGGGCCGGGGTCGCCTACGACGAGATCGGCCGGGCGCGAGCCGGCATGGGGATCGACGTGGCCGAGATCGGGGGCAGGGGCCGCTGGGCGATCGTGATCGGCAATTTCGCAGAGGAACCTCTCTCGCTATTCACCCGGATCGGCGACGGCCTCTACCAGGACCGGGCCGGCCGGGCTCGCCTGACGAGGGCCAGCCTGATCCCGCTGACCTTCGGCGTGCTCTTCGCCGATCTCGACCTCGACGCCGACCTCGATCTGCTGGTTGCGAACGGCCACATCGAACCGACCGTGGCGGCCGTGCGCCGGGGTCAGAGCTTCGAGCAGTCGCCGCAGCTCTTCCTAGGCGACGGGAAGGGCGTGTTCGCCGAGATCGGTTCGACTTTGGGGCCCGACTTCGCCGCCCCGATGGTCGCCAGAGGCCTGGTGGCCAACGATCTCGACCGAGACGGGGACCTTGACGTGGTCTTCACCGCGAACGGCGGACGCCCCCGGGTTCTGCGCAACGATTCACCGAGCGGCAACCGGATCTCCCTTCGTCTGCGCGGGCTCCACCCGAACCTCGACGCCCTGGGGACGCTGCTCGAGGTCCATGCCGGCGGAAGGATCCAGCGCAGGTACGTTGCCGCCCGCACGTCGTACCTCTCGCACTCACGCCCGAATCCTGCGCTCTTCGGGCTCGGGGCCGGCGAGTTCGCCGACAGCGTGGTGGTGATCTGGCCGCAGTACGGACGGGAAGGAGAGCGAGCGGTCACCGTGCTTCGGGAAGTGAGGGCGGGCTCGGAGATCGACGTGACTCAGCCCCCCAGGGCAGGCTCGCCGAGAGAAGTGCGCGGACCGCTTGGCAACGCCGCCGCCCCACCGGGCGTCTCGGTGCCGTGAAGGTTGGCGCGGAGGGCGGCGGGGCCGGGTCGAGAGAGCCCCGGGCGGTGGTTGTGGACGGACGCACCCTCACTCCCAGCCAGGTGGAGGCGGTCGCCCGCGCAGGAGCGCCGGTTACGCTCGCCGCCGAGGCCGCTCTCAGCGTGAAGGCCTCGCGGGCCGCGCTCGAACGGATGCTCGACCGGGAGGAACCCATCTACGGCGTGAGCACCGGCTTCGGACGCCTCGCGAACGTACGCATTCCCCGAGAGAGACAGCGGATCCTGCAGGTCAACCTGGTGCGCAGCCACGCGGCCGGGACCGGAACGCCCCTGCCGACGGCCCAGGTGCGGGCCATGCTGCTCCTGAGGGCCAACGCGCTGGCCCGCGGCGAATCCGGATGCAGGCTCGCGGTGGTCGAACGTATCCTCGACCTGCTCAACAACCGGATCCATCCCGTGATCCCCGAGGTGGGCTCGGTGGGCGCGAGCGGCGACCTGGCTCCGCTCGCGCATATGGCTCTGGCGCTGATCGGAGAGGGAAGCGTGGAGACTGCGGAACGGACGGAAGCGGGGGACCGGATCGAACCGTCCCGCGCAGCGATGCGCGCAGCTGGTCTGGAACCGCTCGATCTCGTCGAAAAGGAGGGACTCGCACTGGTGAACGGGACTCAGGCGACCACGGGCATCGGCATACTCGCGGTCGCCCGCTTCGGTCGGGCCCTCGACACCGCCGACGTCGCCGGAGCCATGTCGCTCGAAGGGCTCAGGGGCACGCCCAGCCCGTTCCGTAGCCGGATCCACGCCGCCAGACCTCATCCCGGCCAGATCACCTCCGCCCGTCGTCTGCGGGCTCTGCTCGTCGATTCCGAGATCCGCGAGTCGCACCGCGCCGGTGATGCCAGGGTCCAGGACGCCTACTCGCTCCGCTGCATGCCCCAGGTCCACGGAGCGGCCCGCGAAGCGTACGACTACGCCGAACGGATCCTCGCCACCGAGGCCAACTCGACGACGGACAACCCGCTCGTCTTCGCGGAGGAAGGCGAGGTGGTGAGCGGCGGCAACTTCCATGCGCAAATCGTCGCCCAGTGTCTCGATCTCGTCGCGATAGCGGCCGCGGACCTGGCTTCGATCTCGGAACGCCGGATCGAGCGTCTGCTCAACCCCGACCTCTCCGGGCTGCCGGCATTCCTGGCGTACGATCCGGGCATATGTTCGGGGATGATGGTGGCGCAGATCGCCGCGGCCGACGCGCTCTCCGAGATGCGGGTCCTGGCCGCTCCCGCAAGCGTCGATTCCGTTTCGACGAGCGCCGCGCAGGAGGATCACGTATCGATGGGCATGGCGGCCGCGCGCAAGATCCGCCGCAGCGTCCACCTGCTCGAAGTCGTTCTGGCCGCCGAGGTGCTTTGCGCGACGCAAGCCATCGAATTTCAACGACCGCTGAAGGCGGGAAGGGGGGTCGAGCGGGCCTTCGCTCGGATACGGGGCCGGATAGGTCCGTATCGGGACGACCGCCCCCTGTCCGAAGATCTCGACGCCGTGATCGAGATAGTGGCTGCGGGCGAGCTGGCCTCGGACGCCCTGCTCGAGCCGTCGGGGCAGGGCGACGGCCATGAGGATTGACGAAAAAATACGGCATCGATTCCACGAACCGAATGGAGGGCGGTAGCCATGGGCGGGACGGCCGACCACGAGATGACGGGAACCGAAGACCTCGAGAGGCGATCTGCGGGCCGACACCCGATTCGGGCGCCTGGAGGTGCGAAGATCCGCTGCAAGGGGTGGACCCAGGAAGCCGCGCTGCGGATGCTGATGAACAACCTCGACCCGGAGGTCGCCGAGAATCCGGACGAGCTCGTCGTCTACGGAGGCAGGGGACGGGCCGCCCGCGACTGGGCGTCCTTCGACGCGATCGTCAAATGCCTGACGAATCTGGAGAACGACGAGACGCTCCTGGTCCAGTCGGGGAAACCGGTCGGCGTCTTCCGGACCGCGCCGGGCGCGCCCCGGGTGCTGATCGCCAACTCCAATCTCGTGGGACGTTGGGCGACCTGGGAGCATTTCGACGAACTCGAGCGACGCGGTCTTACGATGTACGGCCAGATGACGGCGGGTTCGTGGATCTACATCGGCACCCAGGGCATCCTCCAGGGCACCTACGAGACCTTCGGCGCGATGGCGCGAACGCACTTCGGCGGCTCGCTGGCCGGGCGGTGGATCCTGACTGGCGGACTGGGAGGCATGGGAGGGGCCCAGCCGCTCGCGGCGACCATGAACGGTGCCGCTGCGCTCGTGGTGGAGGTGGACGGCGCCCGCATCCGACGCAGGATCGAAACCCGCTACTGCGACCGCTCGACCGCCGACCTCGAAGAAGCTCTCGAGTTGGTGACGGAGGCGACCGCAGCCCGCGAGGCCCTCTCGGTGGGGCTCGAAGGCAACTGTGCCGAGGTGCTGCCCGAGCTCCTCCGCCGCGGCGCGATTCCCGACATAGTCACGGACCAGACCTCGGCGCACGACCCTCTGCACGGCTACGTGCCCGCAGGCCTCTCGCCGGCAGCCGCGGCCGATCTGCGCGGAAGCGATCCCGGCGAGTACCGACGGCGGTCGTTGGCGTCGATCCGCGTACACTGCGAGGCGATCGTGGGGATGATGGAGAAGGGGGCGGTGGCGGTCGATTACGGCAACAACCTCCGGGGTTACGCCCGCGAGGCCGGGTTCGAGGACGCCTTCAGCTACCCGGGCTTCGTACCCGCGTACGTGCGCCCTCTGTTCTGCGACGGGAAGGGACCTTTCCGCTGGGCGGCTCTTTCGGGCGATCCGTCCGACATTCGCCGCACCGACGAACTCGTCTTAGGAATGTTCCCCCAGGACCGACACCTCTGCCGCTGGATACGCCTCGCTCGCGAGCGCGTGGCCTTTCAGGGGCTGCCCGCCCGCATCTGCTGGCTGGGGCAGGGCGAACGCGCCCGTTTCGGGGTCGCGCTCAACGACTTGGTGGCGAGCGGCGAGATCTCGGCGCCAGTGGTGATCGGACGCGATCACCTCGACACGGGTTCCGTAGCCTCCCCGTTTCGTGAAACCGAGTCGATGCTGGACGGATCGGACGCGGTGGCCGACTGGCCCATCCTCAACGCGCTGCTCAACACCGCCTCGGGAGCGAGCTGGGTCTCGTTCCATCACGGCGGCGGCGTGGGGATGGGAGACTCTCTCCATGCCGGTCAGGTGCTGGTGGCTGACGGCACGCCCGCCATGCGCGACCGCATCGAGCGCGTACTGACCAACGATCCCGGTCTCGGCGTGGTGCGGCACGCCGACGCCGGTTACGAGGACGCCGTCGAGACAGCGCGCAGACACGGGCTTGCGATTCCGATGGGGGGGTGAGCGGGGTGGAGGGCGACCCGAACCGGACCTGCCGACTTCAGCTTTCCGACAGGGTCTTCACCGCCCGGGCGTAGGCAAGGCAAGCCTCCTCGTCGAGGGCGTGGCGTCCGTCTTTCACAACCCATTCGCCACCGACCATCACGTGGCGGACCGGGTTCTCCGGGCCGGAGAATATCCACGAATCCAGCACGGCGCTTCCATCTCTTTCGACCAAGACCGGGTGACCTGCGTCCAGCACCACCAGATCGGCCCTGCGGCCCACGGCCACTTCGCCGCCGTTCCATCCGAGCGCCCGGCAGCCGTCCTTCCACGCGTGGTGCAGGAGCCGTCCGCCGGGACCGGCCAAGGCTGACCGGAAGGCGTCGCGCTCACCCGCGGAACCGTCCGAACGATCTCCCCGCCTGGAACCACGGACCGGCGGGGAACCAGCCCAGGTTCGCGACTTCGTGGTCAGCCTTCTGCCGTATTCCAAGGTGCGAAGCTCCTCGGCCGGACTCCGCGAGACGTGACTGTCGGTGCCGATTCCAAATCGGCCGCCCAGTCTCGAGAACAGCGTCAGCGGAAAGACGCCGTCGCCCAGGTTGGCTTCGGTCGTGGGGCAGAGACCGACGACCGCTTCCCGGCCGGCTGTCTCCGCAGCCTCCGCCGGCGAGAGGTGGGTCGCGTGGATCAGACACCAGCCGCCATCGACGGGCGCGTTGGCGAGGAGCCATTCCACCGGACGCGCTCCCCTCTTCGCCAGGCACTCCTCGACCTCTCGCTCGGGTTCGGCGACGTGGATGTGGACGGGGAAGGTTCCCGCACCCGAGGCCGCGTCGGGGGCGTGCAGCTGCTCCAGAGCCGTCAGAGTCGACGGGTGCACGGCGCGGAGGCTGTGGAGCGCCAGACCGGTCGAGAGGTTCGGCCCCCTCGGAAGGGAAGCCGCGATCTCCATCGCTTCTTCGAGTCCGAGCCGGAAGCGCAGTTGAGCGCCGGCCAGAGGTTCGTCGTCGAAGCCGCCGGTCTCGTAGACCGCCGGCATGTGCACGAGTCCGATGCCCGCCGCTTCCGCGGCATCGACGACCCTTCCGCTCATCTCCGCCGGATCTTCGTAGGGCTCGCCACCGGACTGGTGGTGGAGGTAGTGGAACTCCCCCACGCAGGTGAAGCCCGATTTGAGCAGTTCCAGGTAGAGTTGGAGAGCCACCGCGCCCGCGAGTTCCGGCGTGAGGCGATCGGCGAGGCGGTACATGGCGCGACGCCAGCCCCAGAACTCGGGCCCGGCGGACTCCGCCGTTCCGGCGAGAGCGCGCTGGAAGGCGTGGCTGTGCAGGTTGACGGCACCGGGCACCGTCCGACCCCGGACCTGCTGCACGGAGGTGTCGGCGCTCTCCGGTTCGATGGCGTCGATTTCGCCCGAAGCCGTGATCCCGACTCGGACGTCATCCGCCCAATCACCGTCGATCAGGAGACGCTCGAACCGAAGGCGCCTTCTGTCGGAAGCGGGAGCCGGTGGCCGGCGAATAGGAGCGGTGGCCGTCATCCCGTAATCTCGGGGCGTGCCGCCATTCGTCAACCTTGGCCCTTCCGCTCGGATTGCCTAGTCCGCCCTCTTCACATATCTTGCCCCCGGCAGCCCGTGGACGAAGCCTCCCACGGCGTTCGAGCCCCGCTGCATCCGCGCCGGAGGCTGCGCGCTCGGTGTTGCTCTTCGGGCGAATGGCGTCGCCATTCGCCCCTCATCGCGCCTTGCCGCCTCGACGTTCGCTCTCGGCGCTCGCGCGAGTGTTGCCACGAACCGCTAGGCTGACTCGATGATCGACACGTCCGGTGCAGTACGCGCCCATCCTTGGGATCGCCTCTGGACGGGAATTCACCTGGCGACCATGACCGGGCCCGCGTCCGGTATCGGCGTCGTTCGCGACGGCGCTCTCGCCTCGTCCAGGGGTCGGATCGCCTGGGTGGGACGCGAGGCCGACCTGCCCGCTCCCGAGAAGAACGACGCTCGCCAGGTCGTTCCCTGCGACGGGGCGTGGATGACGCCGGGGCTGATCGACTGCCACACCCACATCGTGTTCGGCGGAGATCGACTCGACGACTTTCGCAGACGCCTCGCCGGCGAATCCTATGTCGAAATTGCGAGAGGCGGAGGCGGGATAGCTTCGACGGTGCGAGCGACCCGGGGGGCTTCGGCGGAGGAGCTGACCCGCAGTGGGCTGCGACGAGTTCGAGAGCTCCAGGAGTGGGGAGTCACGACCGTCGAGGTCAAATCCGGCTACGGCCTGGACCTCGAGACCGAATTGCGCATGCTCGAGGTGGCGAGCTCGCTCTCCGTGATCGCAGCCGCGGACGTCTCGCCCACGCTGCTGGCGGCTCATGCGTTTCCGCCGGAGTACCGCGGCCGACGCAAGTCGTACGTCGATCTCGTGGTGGAGGAAATCGTACCCGCCGCGCTCGACCAGGGACTTGCTCGGGCGGTGGACGTGTTCTGCGAGGAGATCGCCTTCAGCCCGGACGAGGCTAGGCGGGTCCTGGAGGCGGGGATGGATGGAGGGCTCGCCGGACGGGTGCATGCGGACCAGCTTTCAGCGTCGGGCGGAGCCGAGCTGGCGGCAGCGGTCGGGGCGCGTTCCGCCGACCACCTGGAGCAGCTCTCGCCGGAAGGCGCGCGTTCCATGGCCGGGGCCGGGGTCGCCGCCGTCCTGCTCCCCGGCGCCGCTCATTTCCTCGGTGAGACCGCCCGTCCGCCCGTAGGAGCCCTCAGACGTGCGGGCGTCCCCATCGCGGTTGCCAGCGACGCCAACCCGGGGTCGTCTCCCATCACCAACGTCGGCGTGATCCTCAACCTCGCCTGCGTACTCTTCGGACTCACCCCGGAGGAGGCTCTGCGCGGCTACACGGAAGTCGCGGCTCGGGTGCTCGGTCTCGAGGCGGATCGCGGCACCCTCGAACCGGGCAAACGGGCCGATCTGGCAATCTGGGACGTGGACGATCCGGCCGAGCTCTGCTACTGGGTGGGCGGACGGCCGCTCTCGGCGCTGGTCAAGGACGGCGATCCGCTCTGATGCCTGGCGGGCGGATCATCCTTTCGGACAACCTTCCCGTGCTGAAGCGCATGGAGAACGGCTCTGCCGAGCTCGTTTACATCGACCCGCCTTTCAACACCGGCCGGCCCCAGACCCGGACCAACGTCAGAGTGGAACGGGATCGTGACGGCGACCGCCGCGGTTTTCAAGGCCGACGCTATCGCACCTCGGTCGTCCGTCGAAGCAGCTACCCCGATCAGGTCGACGACTATCTCGGCTTCCTGGCGCCGCGACTCGGAGAGGCGCACCGCGTCCTGGCTCCGACCGGGTCCTTCTTCCTTCATATCGACTACCGCGAAGCCCACTACTGCAAGGTTCTGCTCGACCAGATCTTCGGGCGGGCCTCGTTCATCAACGAGATCATCTGGGCCTACGACTACGGAGCGCGTTCGAAGAAGAAGTGGCCGACCAAGCACGACACTATCTTTTGGTACACCAAGGATCCCCGTTCGTACACCTTCAACTACGACGAGATGGACCGCATACCGTACATGGCCCCCGGGCTCGTCGGCAAGGAGAAGGCCGCCCGAGGCAAAACGCCGACCGACGTGTGGTGGCACACCATCGTCAGCCCCACGGGCGCAGAAAAAACCGGTTACCCGACCCAGAAGCCGCTCGGCGTCCTGGAACGCATCGTCAAGGTCCACTCGAATCCGGGCGACACCGTGCTCGACTTCTTCGCCGGGAGCGGGACCACGGGAGAGGCGGCGGCGCGCCACGGGCGGCGTTACGTGCTGGTCGACTCGAATCCGGAGGCCGCGCGCGTCATGGCCGAGCGCTTGAGCCGGTACGGCCCTGAGCTCGTCGAAGCCCCCGTCCACTCTTCTTCGGTAACAGATTGCAGCCCATGAACAACGCCTCCCACGGCATTCAACCGCCGCTGCATCCGCGCTTCCACTCCCCGAACATGACTCGGCTCGTCCGCATCGTCTCTTCACTGATCCTCACCTCTCTTCCGGCGCTCGTCGCCACCGCCTGCTCCGAGCCGCCAGCCGATCCGGCCGAGCTCCAGTCCGCCCGCGCCCTGGGTCTCGCCTATCTCGAGGAGAACCGGCTCGAGGAGGCCGTCGTCGAGTTCCAGCGTCTGATCGAGATGGCGCCTTCCGAACCGCTCGGTCACGCGAACCTGGGGCTGGCCTACCTGCGCCTGGGCAGGCTCGCGGACGCCGAGGAGCACGTGAGCAGGGCGCTCGAACTGGAGGCCGACGCCGAGGTGTCGATGATCCTGGCGGAGGTGCTGCTGGCGGACGAGCGTCCGGACGACGCCAGGGCGACGCTGACCGACGCTCTCGACGCGGATTCGCTCCACCTGCGCGTCCTCTACGCCCTCGCCAACCTCGACGCCGAGTCCGGCGACCCGGCCGCCTCCGCACGGCGGGCCGAACGCCTGAGCCGGTTGGGAGCGGTCGCGCCCGGCAACGCCGCCGTGCGGATCGAGTTCGTCTCGGCGCTCTTCGCCGCAGGACGGGTGGAGGAGGGCGGCGCGGAACTGGAAGCGGTTCGGCAACTGGTACCGGAGTTTCCGGTGGAGGCGCTCGACCCGTTCGACGAGGCGCTGCTGGCGGCCGAAGAAGGCGATGCCGGCTCCGCCCTGAACGCCGCCCTAAGCTTCGGGAACGCCATGCGCACCACCCCGGCGTATCAGCGCGGGCTCACCGAGCTGACGGGGCCCGGCGGAGTACTGGTGGGATTTCCCGTCCTCACCTTCAGCGAGAACCTGGGCGAGGTCCGCTCGCAGGAGGCGATCCTGGCCGCCCTCCGCTTCACCGACGCGAGTGCGGCCTTGGGACTCGACACGGAGGACGACGGCGGGAGTGTCGGTGGAGAGGAGAGTGCGAACGGCGGCGGGAACGGGGCTCTCGCCCTAGGTGATTTCGACGGCGACGGCGACACGGACATCCATGTGGGCGGACGGCTGCTCGAAGACCGGCCGACCGGCTATGTCGACGTCACGGCCGAGGCGGGGCTCCCGAGCTTCGAAGATCCGACCGGTGTGCGCTTCGCCGACTGGGACAACGACGGCCATCTCGACCTCTACGTGGCGACAGCCGACGGAGGACACCTGTTTCGCAACGAAGGGATCGGCTCCTTCACCGACGTCACGGAGTCGCTCGAGGTCGAACTCCCGGCCGGGGAACCCCTTTTCGGCGACTTCGACCACGACGGCGACCTCGACCTGGTCGTGGCCTGGGCCGGTGGCGGAACGCTGTTCAGAAACGACCTCGACGGCACCTTCACCGATCTGGGAGAACGGGCGGGTTTCACGACGACGACCGCCCCGGACGTCCCGGCCGCGGATGGGGCGCGGACGATACGCGCCGCGTTTGCCGACCTTGACGACGACGACGACCTCGACTTCGTGCTCCCCGATCCTGCCGGCGGCCTGAGGCTGCACGACAACCGCAGGCTGGGACTGTTCGCCGAAGTGGCCGCCGAGCGCGGCCTGGCGGAGGCGGGGGAGGGGACCGCAGGACTCGACCTGGTGGCTGCCGGCGACTACGACAACGACGGTCGGCCCGACCTTCTGGGAGGCCGGAGCGGCGGACCGGGCGTGGTTCTCCTCCGCAACCGGGGAGACGGCACGTTCACCGAGGACACCCGTCCAACCGCCCTCCGGGAAGGCGCCGAAGCCATCTCGGTAACCGACCTCTCGTTTGTGGACTTCGACAACGACGGCTGGCTCGACATCGTCCTGGGCGGCGAGGCCGACGGCGCATCGACGGGCAGGGCGCTGCTCTTCCGCAACGCGGCCGCAGGGCGCTTCGACCCCATGATCGGGATCGTTCCCGATCTGCCCGCTCCGGTACGTCGCATAGCCGCGCGGGATTTCGAAGCCGACGGCGACCTGGACCTCTTCGTGTCGCTCGCCGACAACTCCGTCCGTCTTCTCCGCAACGAAGGCGGCAACGCGAACCACTACCTGAAGATCGCGCTCGTCGGCCTCTCGACCGGAAGCGGCAAGAACAATCACCACGGCATCGGCGCCAAGGTGGAGATCCGCGCGGGCGGGCTCTACCAGACCCGGACCGTGACCGAACCCGAGCTCCATGTCGGCCTAGGCGGTCACTCCGCGGCGGACGTGGTCAGGGTGCGGTGGACGAACGGGGTGCCGCAGAACCTTTTCTACCCGCGCGCCAACCAGTCGGTGGTGGAGGAGCAGATCCTCAAGGGGTCGTGTCCGTTCCTCTACGCCTGGGACGGCGAGCGCTTCGCCATGGTCACCGACCTCATGTGGAAGAGCGCCTTGGGTATGCCGCTGGGGCTGATGGCGCAGGGGCACGCCGAGTTCGCGCCGCCGGGAGCTTCGCAGGAATACCTTCGTCTGCCGAGCGGGGCGCTCGAGGAGCGCGACGGCACCTACGAGCTCAGGGTGACCGGCGAGCTCTGGGAGATCATCTATATGGACGAGGTCGAACTCATTGCCGTCGACCATCCCGATTCCTTCGACGTGTACGTGGACGAACGCTTCGCTTTCGTGACCGGGGAGGTGCCGCTCGAGCTGCACCGGGTGAGGGAGCGCCGCCCCTTAGCCGCCGCCGTCGACCACCGGGGTAGGGACGTACGGGACCTGCTCGAGCGGGCCGACGACCGCTACGTCGCGGGATTCGTCCCCGAACGTTACCAGGGCGTGAGCCGACTTCACTCTCTGGAGCTCGACCTGGGACCGGCGGCCGAAGGCGAACAGGTCAAGCTTTTCATGCGCGGCTGGATCTTCCCGACCGACGCATCGATCAACATGGCCCTCTCGCAGTCCGACGAACTCGCCGCGATCATGCCTTATGTGGAGGTGCCCGACGGAGGCGGCTGGCGCACGGTGGTGACCGACTTCTCGTTTCCCGCAGGGAAGGACAAGACGGTCATCCAGGATCTCACCGGTCTCCTCGCGCCGGGGGATCCTCGGGTGCGCATCTCGACCACGATGAACATCTACTGGGACGAGGCCTTCGTCTCGATCGGCGCGGGTGCGGGACCGACGGAGATCGCTCGTCTGGAGCCCGTCGGCGCGGAACTCCGCTACCACGGCGTGGCCGACCGCTTCCGGAGAGGCGGACCCGACGGACCTCACTGGGCCTCTTACTATGAAGCGCAGGAGGTGGCGCCCTGGCGACCGATTCTGGGAAATCGGACCCGGTACGGCGATGTTCGCGAACTGCTTCTCCACGACGACTCCCGCTATCCCGTCATGGGACCCGGCGACGAGATCGTCCTGAGCTTCGACGCCGACGAGCTTCCCGAGCTGCCGGGGGGCTGGACCCGGGATTTCCTGATCTACACGACGGGCTGGCTGAAGGACGCCGACCTCTCCACCGCCGCCGGGTGGCAGGTGGGTCCGCTGCCCTTCCACGGGATGAGCTCGTACCCCTACGGAGCTGACGAGAGCTACCCCTATCCCGCGTTGGCCGACACCCTCCACACCCGGCCGCCCGCCGACTATCCGGCATTGGCTTCGGAGAGGCGGTGACGGTCGTCAGCGTCTGAAGACGATCTCCCGCTCGCCCCGCCAGGTCGTCCGCTCCGTGCGACCGTCCGGCCACCTGACCTCGACCGCCACCGAGCCGGAACGCAGCCTGTCGACTCCCAGCACCTGCACGGCTCCGTCGCTCGACCAGAAGCCGGATCCGGCCCGGACCTCCCGCACGGGACCCTCGCCGTCCCGGTAGCGAAGGCGGACCCGGGCTCCTACGCCCGACGGGTTCCCCGGACGCCCGACGAGCCGGACCCGTATGCCGGGATCGCCGCCTGCGTTGCGGTAGAGCGCCGGCGGACCGGCGTTGACGCCGAAGGCGAGATCGGTGCGGGCGTCGCCGTCGAAGTCGGCGGCGGCTAGGCCGCGCTGGTCTCCCGCTATCGACACTCCCGACTCCAGGGTGCTGAGCGCCGCGAAATCGCCCCGACCGTTCCCCAGCAGGATCAGGCCTCGGCCCGAGTCGTGGCGCTCGGCTCCGGTGCGATCGGGAAAGAAGTTCTGGGCGAGGGCAATGTCCTCTGCGCCGTCGTGGTTGAAGTCCGCTACTGTGACGCCGTGCGCCGGAGCGAGCTGCGCGGCCTGCGGCAAGGGTGCGGCCTCGAAGCGATCACCCCGATTCAGGAAGACGGTGTGCTCCAAGGTCGTGATCCTCACTACCTGAGCGGTCTGGGCCGAAGGTCCGAGGACCTCTTCGAGCGACGCGTCGGCGTATGCGGAGAAGGAGGGAACCGTGCGGGAGCGTACATAGGGCAGCGCACGGCGGAGCTCCGGATAGGAGATTCGCGGTGCGATGTCGCCGATGCGCGGGTCGTGCTGGGCGAGGAGAAGGTCGAGCGAGCCGCCCCGGTCGAAATCCCCCCAGTGCCCGAACACGGGTGCGGTCGGAGTCGGTCGCAGGCCGGTGTTCGTCCCCCAGGAGGTGAGAACGAGATCCATCAGGCCGTCGCCGTTCACGTCTCCTGCGGCGACTCCGTTCCACCAACCGAGATGCGAGCCCAGACCGAGTGCCGCGCTTCGGTCCGTGAGCCGGCCCGATTCGTTGATGTAGACCCGAGGCGAGCCCCAGTCCAGCGCGAGCGCGAGATCCGGGTCGCCGTCGCCGTCCAGGTCGGAGAAGGTGGCTCCCGAAACCAGCCCCGCCTGGTCCACCGGTTTCGACGCCTCGGGATCGTGTTCGAGCCGACCTTCCCGACGCAGAAATATTCTCGAGCGGGGAGTAAGGGGATACGCGTGCTGGTAGGCTCGTCCCCCGATGAACAGATCCAGGTCGCCGTCGCCGTCGATGTCGGCCGAAGCCAGCGGTCCCGTGGACGCGCCGTCGGACTCCAGGGCGGGCCGTAGCGAGGGAGGGTCGGCGGCGGTGGCGACCTGCCATACCGGTGGCAGCGAACGGGCCGTCTCCGCGTTTCGCGCCTCCCAGTTCGCCACGCCTGCGAGGACCGATCCGTCGGGTTCGGGCACCAACCCGCTCACGTCCCATTCGAGGACGGAAGAGACGCGCACCTTGGCGGCGACGAAGCCCGAGCGGTTTTCCGCGACCGTCAGCCTGCCTCCGGCTCCGCCTCCCGAGACGAGATCCGGGTCGCCGTCGTCATCGATGTCCACCCAAGCGATCCCCGGTCCCAGGCGGTCGAGGCTGCGGGGGAGGAGGGGCTGCGCCTGCGCGTCGTATGGGTCGTCGCGGTGGAGATGGGTGACCCGGGCGGAGACGTCCGCGAAGAGCGGCGAAGGGGACCCGGAGGCGGGACCCGGGTCGGCGGCGGACTCCTGCCGTGAAGGGGCGGGCGGGTCGGTCTCCTGCGTTCCCTCCTGGGGCGCCTGCGAGTCTGCCGAAGCCTCCGTGATCTCGTAGAGTCGGCCGGTCCGGGCCGGCGTGCGACTCTTGCGGCCGTCGGGCCAGCGAACCGCGATGACGAAGGAATCAGCGTCCAGGGTGGCGAAAACGAGCTGGCCGTCCGCGTGAGAGAGGTAAAGCCCCCCGGCACCCACCTCGGCTTCGAGGCTCGGTCGTCCCTCTCGTCCGTCCCCCGGCCCTCCTATGCCGTTTGCAGTCGGATTCGGAGCGAGATCCACCACCTCTCCGTCGGCGTTCCGTCCCTTCTCGATACGCACGCGCGCTCCTACGGCGTCGGTATTGGGCGGCAAGCCGACGAGTCTCACCGCCACCCGGTGGGCCGAGGCGTCGTTGCGAAGGACGACCGCCACGTCCCCCAGCCGGTTGATCACCAGGTCGAGGTCGCCGTCGCCGTCCAGATCGCCGGTCGCCAGGCCATGTGAGATGTCGGGTCCAAGATCGAGACCCCAGTCGTCGGCGAGATCGAACTGACCGCGTCCGTGGTTCCGAAATGCGACGTTCGAGACCCTGAGTTCCGGGAAGGCGTCGATGACTTTGCGCCAGTCCTCGCCGGTGCCGGCCGGCGCGGCCGTCTCACGCATTCGGACTCCGGTGTCGCCGTCGAGCGGATCCCAGCGATGGCCGTTGACGGCGACGAGATCGAGATCGCCGTCGAGATCGCCGTCGAAGAGTTCGCTGCCCCAGGTCCAGTCGGAGGCGTCCACCTCGGCCCAGCGCGCCGCCTCGGCGAAACTGCCGTCGGGTCGGCGGAGCTGAAGTGTGTTCCGGTTCACCTGCATGATCGAAAGGGTGTCTCCGGCCGGCGGCCTGCGCTCGATCAGCATGGGGACCTGCGTCTTCCGGCGGCGCGTCGAGAGCGGTAGCATGTCGGCGACGAAGATATCCGTCAGACCGTCCGCGTCCACGTCACCGAACGCGATCGACATGGAGGCGTGGCTCGTCTTGGGCAGCGCGGGCGCACCGACCTCGGCGAAGTGTCCCGTGCCGTCGTTCAACCAGAAGCGGTCCGGGCTTTCGAAGTCGTTGGCGACGTAGAGATCGGGATCGCCGTCGCCGTCCACGTCGTGAAAACGGGCGCTCAGCCCCCAGTCCCTCGGTTCCCGATCGGCATCTCTCCCGACCCCTTCCGACGAACCGGCCTCGGCACCGAGAAGTCCGAACCTCGGCGCCGTCACTCCTGTGCGGTCGAAGTGACCCGTGCCGTCGTTCAGCCAGAGGTCGTCCTCCTCGCCGAACTCCCACGACATGACCTCGCCGTTGGAGCCGCGGACGATCTCGTAGTGGTCCCGATACCGTTCGGCGACCTCGACCGACCCGTCGGGCATGTCGATCAGCACCGGATGCTCGCGTCGCACTTCGGGCGGGAAAACGTCCGCCGCCCTCCACAGCTTGTAGTTGGTCGCGTACAGATCGAGGTCGCCGTCCAGGTCGATGTCCGCGAGCGCGAGCGTGCTTCCGGCGCGGGCGATGTCGAAACCGGCCTCCGCCGAACCGTCGGAGAAGTGACCCGTGCCGTCGTTCACCAGAAGACGCACGTGCGAACCCATGGACGAGACGAGCAGGTCCTGATCGCCGTCGCCGTCCACGTCGGCGAACGCCGCTCCGCTCGGGTGAAGCCCGGGCATCGACGTTCCGGCGGATTCGTCGGCCCGCTCGAAGCGAAGACCCCCGCGATTGAGGTAGAGGGCGTTGGCGCCGCCGGTGTGGGTCAGGAAGATGTCCGTTAAGCCGTCACCGTCCACGTCGCCCAGCGCCGTTCCCGCCCCGTTGGCGAGGTGCTGATTCGCCACCAGCAGGTCCGGCTCCGGGTCGTTTCGGAAGTCGAGTCCGCTCGCCCGCGCCGTCAGCGCCGTGAAGCCTTCACCTTGTGCGCGGTCCACCTCGAGCACACGCCAGCGGACGCCGTCCTCCTCTACCCAGACGACTTCCGGCGGGCCACCGCAGCCTGCCGCCAGAAGCCAGGCCGCAACGAGGGCGGTTCGTTTTACGGCACCGCCGGGGACCGCCTCTTTGTCGCCTTGGCGGGACGTGCTGCTCGGTGTCGGGGTGAGGATCGGACCCATTTCAACCTTGTGGGCGTAGTTACTGGGGCTTGCAGCGTCAATTGTACCCCGATCCCATCGCCCGTGCCCATCTAGCCTTCAGGGAGCCATGCGCCGTTCACCCCTCTTTATCGGAACGGTTTTCGCACTCGCTTCGTCAAGCGTGGCGTGCGAGTCCGGACTCGATCCCGTGCCCAATGACGGATCGCCGCCGGGGCTGGACGTTGAGGAACCGTATCCTATCGATCGCGGAGACGAGGGTGTCGGGACGCCGGGCAAGTACAAGGGTCTGTGGCTCCGGCTGGCGGACACCGGCCAACCTGAGGTCACGCAGGTTGCGGTCACGCAGGTGGACTCCATCGTGACCGTGGTCTGCTTCGGCATGATGGAATCGGCCGCCGGGTGCGGAGATTTCGTCGCCCGCATCACGAGTCATTGGCTGAACGAGCGGGCGCGCAACGTCGTCGTCGTCAATTGCGGGCAGGACGGGTTCGGAATCGAGTCGTGGGCCGATCCGGAGAAGGACGCCCGACTCTGGGAGCCGTGCATGCTCCTCGTCCGCGAGTGGTTCGGCCTCCTTCCCCACCACGTCAGGGTCGTCTACGCCGACGTTGCCCTGGAGCGGCTTACCGGCGACGACGGAGACCGACTCCCCGCCTACCCCGACCCCGAGTCGGGATACTGGAGGATGAAATCCCACCTCACCGCCTTCACGGCCAGACTCCCGAACTTCTTCCCCGACCTGCAGGCCGTCTATCTCTCGTCGCGCACCTACGGCGGATTCGCCGCCGGATCCGCGTCCGCTCCCGTGGAGCCCAACAGCTACGAAGAAGGCCACGCCGTCAACTCCTGGATCGCCGAGAACCCGGAACGGAACGGCATCTGGTTCGGCTGGGGCGCGTATCAGTGGGCGCCGGACTGCGGAGCCGGGGTGACGAACGGGCAGGAGATATGCTATTTCAGGGACGACTACGCGGTGAACGGTTACTCGCTCTCGCCCAAAGGCCGGGGCAAGATGAGCTGGCAGATCCATTATCGCCTGCGGCGCGAGCCCTGGTATCGAGGAGGAACGTAGTGCGCGTCTAACGAACGCCGCCGTCGAATCCCGTTCTGAGGCTGACCGCGACCGCCTCGGGATCCTCGGCCGCCATGAGTGCGCCGACCGCGGCGACGCCGGTGCAGGTGCCGGCAAGCTTCGCCACGTTCGCAGGCGTGATCCCGCCGATCGCCACCACCGGCGCATCGCATCCGGCCGAAACGGCGAGCACGCCCTCGGGACCGATCGCTCGCCCGGCGTCCGGCTTGGTCGAGGTGGGAAAGACTGTTCCGCAGCCGATATAGGAAGCTCCGTCGGCGACCGACCTGCGCGCGGCGGAGGGATCGTCGGTCGAGTACCCTATCGCGAAGCCTGGGGGCGCGACCCGGCGGGCTGCCGCCACAGGAAGGTCGAACTGGCCCAGATGCACGCCGTCGGCCCCGGAAGCCAGCGCCACGTCGAGCCTGTCGTTGACTATGAGAAGCGCACCCGTCGCCTCGCGCAACGGAAGGAGTTCCTTCGCAGCTAGCAGGAGTTCACGCGCCGAATCGTCCTTGTTGCGGAGCTGGATCGCCGTCGCGCCTCCCCGAAGCGCCGCCGCCGCCGTCTCCACCGGAGATCGATGGGCGGAGAGGGTGCGCTCGACGATCACCATCAGCTTCAGCGCCTGCCCAAGGTCACTTCTCACGTTCGGTGTTGCGGATACGGGCGATGGCCCGGTTGTGTTCGGCGAGGGTGCGACTGAACTCGTGGTAGCCGTTCCTCCCGGCCACGAAGAACATGAACGACTCGTCGGCCGGCCAGAGCACGGCGTCGATGGCGTATTCGCCCGGAGCCCCGATCGGGCCCGGCGGGAGCCCGCTGCGGGTGTATGTGTTGTACGAGTGGCCCGCGACCGAATCCATGGCTGCGTAGAGCAGCCGGGGACGCCAGCCGCCCAGGGCGTAGAGCACGGTCGGATCGGCCTCCAAGGGCCAGTCCTGCTCGAGCCGGTTGCGATAGACCGAAGCGATGCGGGGCATCTCCTCGGTCCTCGCTGCCTCGGCCTGAACGATGGAAGCCAGGGTCAGCACCTCGTGCTTCGACATTTCCAGCGAATCAAGACGGACAGCGCGAAGGGAGTCGTCCCAGACACGGTTCTGCCGCTTCCAAAGCTCGCTGATCACCCGCTCGATCCGCGTTCCCGAAGCGAATCGATAGGTGTCCGGAAAGAGGTAGCCTTCCAAGCTCGGAATCGGTGAACCCAAGCTGACCGCGAGCGCGGAGTCCGTCAGCACTCGGGCGACCTGGGCCGAATCTTCCGGGGTCACGGCGGAGAGTGCGCCGGCCATTTCCTCCAAGGTCGCTCCCTCGTGGACTGTGACGGCGACGGTGACCACCGCGCCGCGGGTGATGCGGTCGAGAATCGTACCCCAGCTCGCCCCCTTCTCGACGCTGTAGCGGCCGTACTTCATGTTGAGATCGTCCCCGCGGAGTCTTGCCAGCGCCCGGAATCCCCACCTCCACCCGACCAGACCTCGAGCGGTCAGCGTATCGACCACTTCACGCGGAGTCGCGCCTTTCGGGATAACGAATTCGATCTCCGTTTCAAGGTCCGGGGCGAAAGCTCCATCGTCGCGGGAACTCGAAGGGCCTCCGGTCATCCAGTGGAGTCCGAGCACGAGCAGCGACGCACCCGCCGCGAAGACCGCCACCGTGCCTTTGGCTGGCACGAACCCGCCCGGCCACGGTCCCCGCGAATTTCGGATCAACGCTCCAGGGTCCTCCGGTCCAGCCACGCTTGAAGGATGAGCTGCGCCGCCGCGGTGTCCACGCGCTCACGGCTCTTGCGCTTCTTTCGGGGGAGCCCCACCGCCCGAACCGCCGCCTGAGCTCGAACCGAGCTGAGACGCTCGTCGACGTAGGCCACCTCGGCTCCGATGCGGTCGGCCACTGCACCCGCGACCCTTCTGACCTCCGCGCACCAATCGTTTTCCTCACCGGCGAGCGTCAGCGGCAGGCCGGCGACCACGTGGCTGACTCCGTGTTCCTTGCCGATCCGGGCGAGACTCGCAACCGGCGGACGCCTACCCGTTCTGCGCCTGACGGCAGGCATGGGCGTGGCGATCGTGCCGGTGGGGTCGGAGAGGGCCACGCCGATCCTCTTGAGACCGTAATCCAGACCCAGCGCGCGCATACCGCCCTTGATCCCGTCGGCTTCCTTGTTCAAATGCGCACTGTCAGAAGGTAGAAACTGCCCGGCTACCGGGACGGTCTGCCTGGTACTCGGAAACGTCGCGCGGTCTGATCACAGAACTCGGTCGGTTCCGTGCCCGGAATGAAAAGTTCCACGTAAGAATTTTCGGCATCGCACCACTTCGAGGCCAGCAACCCGGTCGTCCGATCCACCCTGATGGGTTGCAACCCCTCGGGCATGGGCCAGGTGCCCGGAATGTCGAGCAGGGGTGCGACGGCAGGGATGCCTTCATCCGGATCCGCAGGCCGACCCTGGTAGACGCGCTTCATGAAAGACCCCCAGATCGGCGCGGCCAGCCCTCCACCGGTCGCCTGTCTCACATCCGACCCCAATTGGAAGATGGGAACGGGATTGTCCATACCCAGCCAGACCCCGGCGAGAAGATTGGGGGTGAAGCCCATGAACCAGACGTCGGTGCCGTCGTTGGTGGTTCCGGTCTTGCCGGCTGCGGTTATCGTGGCCGGAAGTCCGGCGATGATCCGGATCCCGGTATGGGCGGTGCCAAGCGCGACCACGTCCTCGAGCATCGAGACCATCGCCCGGGCCACCAGCGAATCCAGCACCTGCGTGCGTTCGGGTTCCGGCTGCCAGAGCACGTTGCCTTCGGAATCCTCGACCTTCAGAATGGGGAAAGGACGCACCTTGCTTCCCATGTTGGGGAATGCCGAGTAGGCCTCGGCCATCTGGAGCGGGATGACCTCCGCCGCCCCGATCGTCGTGGACGGGAAGCGCTCGATCTCGGTCCGGATCCCCATACTGCGGGTGATCTGTGCGACCGTTTCGATGCCGACCTCCTCCCAGCCCAGCTTGATGGCGATCATGTTGGTGGAGGTGTAAAGTCCTTCGCGTAAGGTGATCGGCCCCTTGAACTTGCCGCCGAAGTTGGAAGGACGCCAATCCTCGCCGCTCACCTGCGGGTAGACCACCGGCGCGTCCACCACGATCCTCGAGGCGGGAATGCCGCTCGCCAAGGCCGCCGTGTATACGAACGGTTTGAAGGAGGAGCCCGCCTGTCTGCGCGCGAGCCTGACTCGGTCGAACTTGGACTGCTCGAAGTCACGTCCGCCAACCATCGCCAGAACGTGGCCGGTCTCGGGGTCGAGAGCGACGAAAGCACCCTGCAGGTATGGCGTGGACGAGCCCGTGAAGCTCTCCACCGAGTCGAATTCGGCGTACCGGGGGTGCTGGAAGGCGGAAGAATCCGATTCGACCCGCAGCAGCCCTTCGTCCAAGGCCTCGCGCGCGGCGCGCTGCATGTCGAAGTCGAGCGTGGTGTAGACCCTCATTCCGACCCGGTAGATGTCGCTGCCGAAGCGGTCCTGAATGATGTCGCGCACCCACTCCTCGAAGTAGGGCGCCATCGAGCGCGGAGGTCCCTCGGATTCGATCTCGGGCAACGGGAAGGCCTTCCAGGTCTCGGCCTCGTCTCTCGACAGAAAGCCCTGGCGGGCCATCAGGTCGAGCACCATGTCGCGGCGGCTCTTCGCGCGTTCCGGATAGCGGAAGGGGTCGTAGTGACCGGGGCGGTTGAGGATTGCCGCGAGTAGGGCCGCCTCGGCGACGTTCACGTCGGCGATGTTCTTGCCGAAGTAGCTCCTGGACGCGTTCTGGAATCCGAAGCCTCGCCCCATGTAGATCTCGTTGAGATACGCCTCGACGATCTCGTCCTTGGAATACGCCTGTTCGAGCTCCAGAGAAATCTGAATCTCCTTGAGCTTGCGGATGTAGATCCGCTCGAATCCGATCTCGTCGAAGAGATTGCGGGCGAGCTGCTGGGTGATGGTGCTTCCTCCGCCCAGGTTCCGTCCGGTGAGCTGGCCGATGGCGGCTCTCGCGATACCCCGAAGGTCGAAGCCGCCGTGGTTGCAGAAGCGCTTGTCCTCGACGGCGATGACCGCCTGCGTGACGTACGACCTCATCGCGTTCGCGCAGCCGGACTCCCGGGTCGTCGAGGATGCCGGGATAGCCGGGATGGTGGCGCCGGCCGACGAGGGCGGGAGGGCGCCGAGCGAAACCGGGTCGCGGGGTCGGAAGCCGATTTCGGCGAACTGGCGACCGGTGCGGTCCAGGATCTTGCTGGTCTGTTCGTGTTCGAAGGTGCGCACCTGGGCGACGGACGGGCAGCTCTCGGCCTCGCAGAGGTTGCGCCAGACTCCGTAGGCCAGCCCGAGTCCCATGCAGCCCAAGACGACGCCCGCAGCGGCCAGTTGTCGCCAGGGCAGCTTGGCGAGGAGGATGCGAATCCGCGAATCCTTCGGTCCGTCGGAGCGTTTCGCCGTAGGTTTGCGCTCGCTCTTGGAAGAGGGCCTGCCCGGTGCCGAACGGGATCTGGAGAGAGGCATGAACCGTCCTACACCGGGGGCCGGGGAGGTTTCCCGAAAAAGGCGCGACCCCAGGTCACCGCATCATCGCTCGCGGGGCGTTCGATGAGAGGGCTTGTATCGACTCGTCGGCGTCGAGGCGACTTGAGCCGCGAGCCCACCTTGCACATTCCCGATCTCTGCGTAAATTCCATCCGACCGCAAAGGCCCGCAGTCCCATGCGCAGCCGCCACGTCGATGTTGCAACACCGGTGTAGCGCCTCCATGCGCCGGCTCCTCTCTCCGCCCACCTGCCCTCCGGATCATGAAAGACACTCTCGCGAACATCCGTCCTCTGATCGTCATCCTCTTCTCGGCCGCCCTGGCCGCAGCCGGAGCGTGTGCGTCGTCGGGCGGCGGAGATTCGATTTCCTCGTACCGAAAGGACCTCGGACGCCAGCTCGAGCTCACTTTGGAGGAGGCGAGGCTGAAGATCTGGAACCGGCACGGTTGGAATCAGGTCAGGCGCCAGTCGGAGTACCAGAACCTGTACTGGGAGTCCGACTGGCGAGGGCTCGTGCCCGAGAGCGGTGGCACCGCGACCGGCCCGGAAAGAGGGCGGGCGAGGCTGATCATCCGCGGGCGGCGGGTGCAGGAGCAGCTCGGATCGAACCGGGTCTCGTCCGATGCCGAGGGCGGAATCTACCGGATCACGCTCCATGGCGAGTACCAGGTGATCGGGGGCATCGATGGCGAGACGTGGCGTCCCGTACCGCCCCCGGAAGATGTGGTCGAGCTGTGGGATCTCGTCTACAACGACATGTATCTCGAGGTCAGGACCGGGATCACCCGGAATTAGTCAGCGCCGCTCCATTATTTCTATCGCGGCTCTCCGGACGATCGACTCCCCCCCGAGGAGATCGGTCGCCTCCACCTCCAGCAGGTAGCTGCCGGCTTCGAAGTCGTCGAGGTTCACGTCGATCCATCGTGCCACCCGAGTGGTGGTGCCTTCCATCGGAATTCCAATGGTGACCGGATCGCCGGATACGGGGCGGCCGTCCAGGTCGAGTTGGGTGAGGCGGAATCCAAGCTCGTAACCGGACTCCAGCGAATCGGCCCGCAGGCCGTAGAGCTCTACGTAGACGCGCATCAGGTCGCCGGGCCACATGTGCCGCGCGGGCAGAAGCGGAAACGGGAGCGTCGAACTCTCGGCGAAGATGTCGTCGCGCCCTCCGAGCCCGAGGGGTCTCCCGACGGCGATGTCGCTCATCTCGAACCGATCGGTCGAGAGCGGATTTTCAAGATAGACGTGGTCGGCTCCGACAAGCGACAGAGTGTCGAAAGCGGCCACCGGCTCGCCGATCGCTTCGGCGTAGACGCTCACGTGCATGGGCTGGTCCGGATGGAAGAGCCGGAAGACCGCGATCCCGCCCGAGGCCGCAGGCGCGTCGCGCGAGGTTCTGCCGGCTTCGCGCAGGGTGCGGTCGCGGAGCAACAGCACGTGCCGGGTGTCCCTTATCGGCGTCATGAAGGCTCTCCGGCGGTCGCCGTGACCGTCCAGGACAAGGCGGGGTGCGGCGAGCGACTGGAAGACGACGTTCGGGCGGTTTTCGGCGTCGAGCACGCGAACTGCCTGTAGGACGAGCTCCGTCGCCCGCGAGCTGCCCTCGAAGTCGGACTTGGCACGAACGACCGGTGCCCCGGGCGGATGGTAGCGATCCTCCTGTTCGTAACGGATCGAATACGTTTCGAGGGTCGGTCCGGTGGGTGAGGGCCTGCCGTTCGCGCCGAAGACGTTTCGCCTGAGGGTGTAGCCGTCCCACAGATCCGAGAGCTCTCCGAAGCGCTTGCTGTAATGGCCCCCTAGGACCGCGAGGTCGTGGTAGTAGAAAAGTTCCAGATAGTATTGTCCTCTCACGCCGCCGGGAGTGAGGTTGCGCGAGCCCCGCGCCCTTGCCTGGTCGCTCACGAGGTCGAGCGGCCCGCGGACGAGCTCGAACGGACCGGATCCCCGCACGTTCCCGAAGAGGAAATAGGTCATCTCGAAGGGGTTCAGGTCCCGGTATCTCCAGAGTGCGAAGTCCGGGTGCGGATCGAGACGCCGCATCCTTGCCATCCATTCGCGGTCGGTGACCCGGATGCGCAGCTCGGCCTCGCTTCCGCCTAGAGTGCCTCCGATGGCATCGTCAGGAGGTCCGAACTTGACGAAGACGGTGCCGCGGTCGTCGGTGCGGTAAGGGCTGCGGTTGTGGCGCACGAAGCGCGAGCGGGCTTCCACGATCCGCCGCCAATGCTCGACGAGCCTCTCGTTCAGGGGCGTGTCCGGGGTGGGATCGCGCTCGATCCAGAATCGGGCGATCCTGTGCGCCAGCCCACGGTAGCGTTCGGGATCGTCGTCCGAGTTCTCCGGGATATGATCCTGCCAGGAGATGGAGTCCCGGCGCGGCAGGATGGGGACGATCCGGCGGGCCTCCTCCAGTATGAAGGACGAGAGCGACCCGGGTACGTCGCCGGTGAAGGACCAGAGGTAGAGAGAGGAAGCCTCTCCCAACCGGTCCTCCGCACCGCTCCTGATCGCGGCCGCGATGAAGGCGGGTCCGATTCGGGGATCCGAGACTCCGACAGGCAGAGAGTCGGTCGCGCTCGACCAGAGATCCAGGGCCTCCTGCCATCGCTCTTCCGAGGCCAGCTCTTTTCCGCGCTCGTAAAGGTCCGTGACGGCGACCGCAGGCTCGGGATCCGCAGTCTGCTCCGCAGCGTTCGAGAGCAGCTCGGCGTCGGCCGAGCACGGAGCTGCCAGAAGCGCCGCGATCACTGACACGGAGGGCCGGGCCGCCAACATCCTTCGAGCCCTAGCGCACCTTGATGCCGATCCCGAATGTCAGGTAGACATCGTTCTGCATGATACCTTCGGTCCGATCGTCTCCGCCGTCATAAGGAGTGGTGACGTCGCTGCCTCTGAAATGGAAAGTTACCGGGTCCGCGTCCATCTCCACCTCGAAACCGAATTCCACCGAGGGCGCCAGTGACGGCGGGTTGGCGTAGACCCCCGCCATGAAGCCGCACACGGTGTGCATGTCCGGGCGGTCTCGGAACGGCGAGCAGTCGGGGTCGCTGAACTCGTAACTGCGCAGCCCCAGCCCGACGAAGAAGGCCGCGCGGGCGCGATCTCCGGCATCGCCCTGCTTGAAGCCGGCCTGTCCGTGCAGGGACGTCACCCTGGCGTCCACCACCAGAGGGTCGCAGATGTGGCCGCTCGCCAGCGTGCATAGGCCGATGAGGGCTTCGGCCCGAGCGCCGTGAGTGGTGCGGGCCATGAGCCGGAACCAGGTGTCTCCTGAGGGCATCGTGGCCTGGAAACCGTAACCGCTGGCCGCCGACGGCTGGATACTGGCCGCAGCCTGGATGGAAAGGAAGTTGCCGACCGATCCGACGACCTGGCCGAGGTCGCGCACGCCGAGGAGGGCTCCTCCCTCCGCGAATCCATGAAAGCCCCAGGACTGGGCCCGGACCGAGCCGGGAAGGGAGAGAAAGCCCAGGGCGAAAGTGACCGCGAGCAAGCTGCCGCGTGAGCGGACTCCGCGGAGTCCGAGGATAGAATTGACGGTCATGAGGACACTCTCTCGTTCTCTGGGAGGTGGATCGCCGGTCAAGATACGCCTATCGGGGTACACCCGGCGTTACTCTTTGTGCGTCAATCGGCAGTCTCGGCACCATACCCGATACGGAGCAAACTCGACAATGTGTCCCACCAAGCAAGGCCCTACCGACGACTTACCGGTCGTTTCGGTCCGTCCCACCCTTCTTAGAGGCGCTTTCCGCCCTCTCTTCCTAGCCGCGTTCCTGACATCGCTCACCCCCGGTGGAAGCCTGGGACAGGAGGCGGCCGCCGGGAGCGTTTCCGACGCCGTCGTCAACTCCTCGGACCCGGAACTGGCCGCCAGGGCATCGGCCATCCTCGCGGACGTCGAGGCCTGGAGCGGGCTCGAGGCGATCTCACCGGTGAGGGTCGAGACCAGATCACGAAGGCAGCTCACCGATTACCTTCTGAGCAAGCTCGATACCGACATGCCTCCGGAGCGAGCGGCGGCGGTCGCCGAAGCGTACCGATTGTTCGGACTTGTCCCCGCCGATTTCGACCTGCGCTCCACGCTCCTGGCCGTCTACCGGGAACAAGTGGCCGGTTTCTACGAACCCGACTCCGCCGCCCTCTTCCTGATCGCCGACCAGGAAGAGCCGATGATGAAACAGGTTCTCGTCCACGAACTGGTGCACGCGCTGCAAGACCAGCGGATCGACCTGGCCGCGCTCATCGACTCGGAAGAGACCGGAACGGATCGGGCCGCGGCCGCGCACGCGGCGATCGAGGGACACGCGATGGTGGTCACCGTTATCTCGGGCGCGCCCGCCATGGCGTCGAACCTCGGCATGATCGAGACCGTCTTCGGCAGGATGCGTTCGTCGATGGAGGCGATGGTTGTCTCGACCTCGCCCGAACTGGCTCGGGCGCCCCGGGTCGTCCGCGAACCTCTGGTTTCGAGTTATGTCGACGGAGGGATCCATGTGCTGCGGATGTGGCGGGAGTTCGGAAGGGACGTGGAATTCGACCGGCTGATTCCGGCCTCCACCGATCAACTTCTCGGAGCGCCGCTCTCGGATCGGCCGGTGGAGCTCGAGCTCGAAATCGACGGCGGCGAAACCCTGTACGAAAGCCAACTTGGACGAAGGGAGCTCGCAATCCTCATCGATGAACTCTTGGGCGAGGGATGGGACGGACTCGCCGCGGGTTGGGGAGGCGACCGTTTCGCGCTGGTGGACGGGAAGGGGGGACGAGGCCTGGTCTGGTTCCTGGTCGCGGACACCCCCGACGACCGGGACGCAATCTTCGAAGCGATCGGCGACGGAGCGTCCGAACTGGGCGGTCCGGCCGAAGTTACCGTCCGGGAGATCGACGGACATCCGGGGCTGGAGCTTCGCATCGGCGAGTTCGGCGGGATCGAAGTCGGGGCCTCGGTGCGGAAAAACGAGGAAGGTGAGGGCGGCGCGGCGGGGGCAGGGTCGGCGCGATGAGCGACCGCAGGCGGGAGTCGGGCGGGTCGGAAGCCGTCCTGCCGGCCCGGGAGATACGGGTCTCGTCGCGCTTCGGATCCTACCCGGTGATCGTCTCGGCCGACAGCCTCTCCGATCTTCCCGCCGCGCTGATCGAGCGTGCGCCTGCCCATCGCTACGCGGTAATCTCAGACTCCAACGTGGCCCGGCTCCATGCCGATAAGATCGCGGGTCTGCTCGAGGGCTCCGGCCTCGTCGCTAAGCTGTTCACCTTCCCGGCAGGAGAGGCGCACAAGAACCGAGAGACCTGGGCGTCCCTGACCGATGCCATGCTGGAGGCGGGGATGGGGCGCGACACCTGCGTGGTCGGCGTCGGCGGTGGCGTGACCGGCGATCTCGCCGGCTTCGTCGCGGCGACTTTCATGCGCGGGATCTCCCTCGTTCAGATTCCGACGAGCTACCTCGCCATGGTCGACGCGTCGGTGGGCGGGAAGGTGGGCGTCGATGCGCCCTGGGGGAAGAACCTGATCGGCGCGTTCCACTCGCCGCGACTTGTGTGGTCCGATCCGGCGCTCCTTGCCACGCTCCCTTCGGAAGAACGCGCCCACGGCCTTGTGGAGGCGGTCAAGCACGGAGCCGTCCTCTCACCGTCTCACCTGGGTGCGATTCGCGGGCTCGCCGCCCCGCTCCTCGAATGCGAGCCCTCGGCCGCCGCCGCCGTCGTGGCGGATTCGGTCGCCATCAAGGCGGACGTGGTCGGACGCGACGAGCTGGAAGGGAGTTACCGCGAGATCCTGAATTTCGGCCACACCATCGCGCATGCCGTCGAGGCCGCGACCGACTATCGGGTCAGCCACGGTCGGGCCGTGGCGTGGGGCATGATGGTGGAGTCAGTGCTCGGCGAGCGCTTGGGCGTCACGGAGCCGGGAACGGCGGACCGGATCCGGACGAGCGTGGTTGAGCTGGGCGTCGATCCGGCTGTCGGCGGGGAGGTCGACTCCGACGAGATCGTGCGACGGCTGGACGCCGACAAGAAGGCGAGGAAGGGCAGCGCCCGTTTCGTTTTCCTTCGACGGATCGGCGAAGTGGCCCGCGTCGAGGACGGTCGGTGGAGTCGGACCGTGCCGGAAGAGGAGGTGCGGAGGGCGCTCGAGGCCGTCGCCGGTCCGATCGGGTGAGGTCGCGGATTCCTTGTTCCTATTCCCTTTCCCTTCCCCCGGACGGCGAACGATGTCCCATCGAGCCATTCGAATGTCCCATACCGACCGCGAGTCGTCGGTACGCGCGGCCGACGACCGGTACCCGTGGTCCGCGGCCTGACGCCCGGCCCTTGCTCAAGAGCTCGTTACCCGTTATTTTTATTTTCGCCCGAGAGCTGAGAGGCCGACCGCACCCCCGGCGGCGCTCACCTCCCCGGCCAAAGGTGCCGCTCCGGCACCCCGTTCGGACTTCCCCTGCCCGCACGCGACCCAAGGCGGCCGCCTAGGGTGGGGAGGTCCCGCGGAACTCACATATCGCGAGAACCCAAGGGACGGAATGGTCCTGCCATACACAAGAGCACCTCATCAGAGCGTGCCCGGCTCCCCGTACGTGGAGTCTCCGCACGCAGCCCTCCTCATCGACTTCGACAACGTCACGCTGGGAATGCGCAGCGACCTGTCGAAGGACCTCAAAGCCCTTCTTGAGTCGGACATCATCAAGGGGAAGGTCAGCGTCCGGCGCGCCTACGCCGACTGGCGCAGGTACCCTCAGTACATCGTGCCTCTCTCCGAGGCCTCGGTAGATCTCATCTTCGCCCCGGCCTACGGGAGCAACAAGAAGAACGCCACCGACATCCGGATGGCGATCGACGGCATCGAGCTCGTCTTCGTGCGCCCCGAGATCGGCACGTACATCCTGCTGACCGGCGATTCCGATTTCTCCTCGCTGGTACTGAAGCTCAAGGAGTACGGCAAGTACGTCATCGGCGTGGGGATGCAGGAGTCGAGCTCCGACATCCTGGTACAGAACTGCGACGAGTACTACTCCTACACGAGTCTCACCGGACTTCAGAAGACCTCCGAGCTCCAGCGAGTGAAGCGAGATCCATGGAATCTCGTAACCGTCGCCCTCGACAAGATGGTGCAGCGCGGCGACGTCATGCGCTCCGACAGGCTGAAGCAGGTGATGCGCGAGATCGACCCCGGCTTCGACGAGAGCGATTTGGGCTTCGGGAAGTTCAGCAAGTTCCTGCTGGAGGCGCAGAAGCGCGGGGTGGTCGATCTGAGCAAGGTCGAAGCCGGTCAGTACGAGATCGCCCATTCCCGATCCGGCGGACACTCGGTGGGGCGGAGTTCCGCTGGTCCCAACGCCAACGCGGCCCGGCCGCCGAGCGGCTCGGGCGGGCGGCGAAGCCGGCCTTCGAGGCGGCGAACGCCTCAGGCTCAAGGCAAGCCGGCTGCTGCCCGTCCGGAGAAGGCCACGACTCGTCCCGCGACGGCGGCACGTCCCGACCCCGAACCGCCGACGAGGGCCGAGGAACCGAAGCAGACGGACAGGCCGGCGGAGTCAGATCGCTCATCGGACAGCGCCGGGCCCGCAGTCACTGGGGCAGCGTCGCGGGAGACCGGAACGGCCAAGCAGGCGACCGCATCCGCCACCGGATCCACCCGGCCGTCGAGATCGCGTCGGAAGCCGCCCCGCAAGCCTGAGCCCATGGCCGCCTCCGGGAGCGAGCGGGTGAAACCGTCCGACCAACCGGCCGAGCCCGAGCTCGTCGTCGATGAAATCGGACCGGAGCCGGATGCCGGGCCCGACCGCTCGCGCGGCCGGAACGGCGGAAAAGGCCTCAGGGGCGGTGGCACGCGCAGGCGCGGGGGGAACGCGTTGACCGACATTTTCGCCGCTTCCGCCGCCTCCGGTCGCGGTACGGGACCCGAAGAGAGGCCGGACGGCGGCAAGAGCCCGACTGTCGGGAAGAGGCCGACCGACGAACGGAAACCGACCGGCGGACGGCGGTCGACCGCGAAGAAGGGACCTACCGACCGGCCCGGACCTGCCGCTGGAAGGCGGACCCCGGCTGGAAGAAACGCCAAGGCCGCCGGGCGGACGCCGGCTGCGAAGACGGCGGCTTCCGGGCAGGACCCGACGAACGGCGAGAAGCCCAGCGGCGGGGCCGCCGCCGACTTCGACCCGAAGGCGCTCAGGCTTCCCACCGATCCGGCCGCTGTCCGCCGCTACCTCGCCAACCGCTACCGCGGCGTCGGCGAGAAGACGGCCGCGACCCTCATCGAGAACTTCGGGCCCGAACTCTTCCGCATACTGGCCGAGGAGCCCGGCAGGCTGAAAGGCGTGATCCCGCCTAAGCGAGCAGAGCAGTTGCTGACGGCCTGGAACAAGGATTACGACACTCGCCGAGCTGCCGGCTGAGCGGGTGCGTTCGGCGGTTCTCGAGGAGCCTTCCTTTTCCAAGGCATTTTTTCTCCGACCCGTACCTGAGGTCGCGCGCGATCTCCTGGGAGCCCTGCTGATCTCCGAGGTCGACACCGTCGTCAGCGGAACCGTCGTCGAGACCGAAGCTTACGGCGGCCCCGAAGATCCCGCCTCCCACGCGGCGGTTCACGCCGGGATCACCTCCCGGAACGCCTCCATGTTCGGGCCGCCGGGCCGCGTCTACGTCTACCGGAGCTACGGCCTGCACTGGTGCCTCAACGTCGTGACCGGTGGAGTGGGCGAACCGGGCGCCGTCCTCATCCGCGGAATCGAGCCAGTGTCTGGAGCGGAGACCATGGCGGAGCGTCGCCGGGGCCGTGCTCCCCTCGCCGCCGGACCCGGCCGCCTCACCCAGGCGCTGGGGGTCACGGGCGAGCTCGACGGACACGACCTCTCCCGGCCGCCGTTGCGCCTGATCCCGGGTATGGACGTGGACGAAAGGTCGGTCGGACGTTCCGGCCGTATCGGCCTCAGCCGGGCG
This sequence comes from Gemmatimonadota bacterium, assembly GCA_021295815.1. Taxonomy (NCBI): domain Bacteria; kingdom Pseudomonadati; phylum Gemmatimonadota; species Gemmatimonadota bacterium. Next base: position 202,395 of record JAGWBQ010000007.1, read on the forward strand.
ACGGACCGGCAGTATCGCTTCTACCTCAGGGGCTCCACCGGAGTTACACCATGACCGATCCGAACTGGACTTCGCTCCTGCCTCCGCTGCTCGCCATCGGACTGGCGATCTGGACTCGGCAGGTCTACGTCTCCCTGGCGGCCGGTCTCTGGCTCGGCTTCACCATGCTCTCGGGTTGGAATCCGCTTTCGGGGCTCTCGGGCGCCGTCGACGGCGCCGTCGCGGTCTTCGGCGACAGCGGAAACGCCAGCGTCATCATGTTCACCCTTGTGATGGGGGCGCTCATCGCGACGGTCGAGGCGTCGGGAGGGGTAAAGGGCTTCGTAGGCTTCCTGGAGAGGCGGCGCTGGGTCAACAACGCCAGACGCTCGCACTTTCTCGCCTGGATCACCGGTTGCGTCATTTTCATCGAGTCGAACATCACCGTGCTCGTCGCCGGATCCATCGCTCGCCCGCTCTTCGATCGTTACCGGAGCTCCCGCGAGAAGCTCGCCTACATCATCGACTCGACCTCAGCTCCGGTCTGCATCCTGGTTCCGGCGAACGCCTGGTTCGCCTACGTCGTCTCGCAACTCGACGGCCTCGGCGTCGAAAACCCCTTCGCAGTTTTCCTCGACACCATCCTCATCAACTTCTACGCCATTGTTGCGATCATTTTCGTGCTGGCGGTCGTCTGGTTCGGGATAGACATCGGTCCCATGAGGCGCGCCGAGGAACGTGCGGCCGCTGGAAGGCAGCTCTGGCCAGGCAGCACGCCCATGGTGGACGAGGAGATCCTCTCGCCCGCCGCGAACGACCGAATACCGCCGCGAGCCGTCAACATGGTTCTGCCCATCCTGACCATGGTGGGCATGATGCCTGTCGGTCTCCTCATAACCGGCGACGGCCGCATGACCGAAGGGTCGGGCAGCACCAGCGTGCTCTGGGCGTCGCTGGCGGGGCTCGTCGTCGCTTGGGCGCTGATGCTGGTCCAACGGGGCTTCGATCTCCAGGGCCTCGTCAAGGTGGCGCTCAAGGGCGCGGGCGGGCTCGTTCCTCTGGCCCTCATCCTGCTGTTGGCGCTCGCGCTGGGAGCCGTCGTGAAAGAGCTGGGGACTGGCGTCTACGTCGCTCAGGTCACGGCTGGGACGATGCCCAACTTCGTCTACCTCCCGCTCGTCTTCATCGTCGCCGGCGGGATCGCGTTCTCGACCGGCACGAGCTGGGGAACCTTCGCGATCATGCTTCCCATCGCGGTACCTGCGGCGGCCGCGCTCGATCTTCCTCTTGCGCCTTTCGTAGCCGCGTCGCTCTCCGGCGGGATCTTCGGCGACCACTGCTCACCCATCAGCGACACCACCATCATCTCATCAATGGCTTCCGCGACGGATCACATCGATCACGTCCGCACCCAGCTTCCCTACGCGCTCGCCGGCGGGACTGCGGCCGCAGCTCTCTTCGCCGCTCTGGGGGCGACCTTGTGAGCGAGCTCGACATCGCCGTATGCGTCAAGCGCGTACCGGCCACGGACACCCGGATTCGTATTGCCGGCTCAGGTGCCGGCATAGAGACCGCCGGCGTGAAGTACATTCTGAGCCCCTACGACGAGTTCGCCATCGAAGGGGCTTTGCGCCTCCGGGACGCGGCCGGGGGTGGCAGGGTATCGCTGGTCTCCTTCGGCGCGGCAGCGGCGCAGGAGCAGTTGCGTACGGGACTGGCAATGGGCGCCGACTCCGCGACCCTGCTTGCCGGCGATTCCGATGTCGACGCGCTGGCGACTGCCCGCGTCCTCGCCGGTTGGTTCTCGTCGCTGGAAGAGCAGGGCGGCGCTTCTGGACTGATTCTGCTGGGAGTCAAGGCGGCGGATTACGACCAGCAGCAGGTGGGCCCCATGCTGGGCGTGCTCCTGGATCGACCCTGCGTGACCGGCGTCGTCGAAGTCGAGCTTCGCGACGGTGCGGTAAGATGCGAGCGTGAGACCGAGACCGGGGTGGAGGTCGTCGAGGTCGAGCTTCCGGCGGTTCTGACCGTCACCAAGGGGGAGTACGAGCCGCGCTTCGTCTCTCTCCGCGGCATCATGGCAGCGCGGCGCAAGCCCCTCCTTACCGGTGAAGCCGAGAGCGCACCGTCCGGTGCCGTCGTCGAGCGTCTGATCGCGCCGCCCGCGCGACCGCCGGGGCGCGTGGTGGGGACCGGAAGCGAGGCGGTACCCGAACTGGTACGCCTGCTGAGGGAGGAGGCGCACGCCATATGAGCGGATCACATGTGGCGGCCTTCGCGGAGACTCGGGACGGTACGCTGACCGGAGCGGCAGGGGAGGTAGCTTCAACCGCCGTCAGGCTGGCAGGGGAGCTCGACCGCGAAGCACGGGCGTCGGTTCTGGCCCCGGAGGGCCCCGGAGGGCTGGAGACCTTGGGAGAGTACGGCGTCGCCGAGGTGCTGCACGGCAGCCACGACGCATTTGCGAGCTACAACCCCGAGCAGTGGACCGCCGGATTCGTCGAACTGCTGAGGTTGGACGAACCATCGGTGGTGCTGCTCCCGGCTACCGCCCTGGGCAAGGACTTGGCCCCGAGGGTGGCGGCTACCTTGGGCGTGCCGCTGATCGGCGACGTGACCCGGATCGAAGTCCGGAACGGCGCCTTGATTGCCACCAGACCGGTGTTCGCTGGCAAAGCCTTGGCCGAAGTGCGGATCGACGCACGTCCGGCCGTGATCACCCTTCGCCCGAACGTCTTCAGCGCGGAAAGGACGGGCGCCGGCCCGGCGAAGGTGATCGTGGTGACGCCCTCTCTTTCGCAGCCGAGGATGCGCACGATCGAGAGACGGGCGGGCGGGGGTGAACTCGATGTTACCGAGGCGTCCACGGTCGTGTCGGGCGGGCGCGGGATGAAGGGGCCTGAGCACTGGCACCTGCTGGAGGCTCTGCGGGACGCCCTCGGCGGCGCGGCGACGCTGGGGGCGTCGAGGGCCGTGGTGGACGCCGGCTGGCGTCCTCACACCGAACAGGTGGGACAGACCGGCAAGACCGTTTCCCCGAAACTGTACATCGCCGTAGGTATTTCCGGGGCGATCCAGCATCTTGCCGGGATGCGCTCGGCCTCCACCATCGTCGCCGTCAATCGCGACCCCGACGCACCAATCTTCAAGGTCGCCGACTACGGGATTGTGGGAGACGCATTCGAAGTGCTTCCGGCGCTCTCCCGGGCTATCGCCGAGCTGAAGGCGGGCGACTAGCGGGTCCCCCGGCTCCAGCGCCGGTTTTCGATCAGACGGGAGCCGGCGCCGCCCTGCCCAGCGCGCCCTTCAGCCTGCGTCGCATCTCGCCTTCGGACATGGTTAGGATGGTGCGTTCGGCGGAGTCCACGCTGTTCCAGCGGACGTCGGTGAGCCGGGCGGCTTCGTCCTCGCGGTGGAAGGCGAGGCAGTAACGACCCTTGTAGTCGGGTCCGTCCCGCCGGAGGACGCCGATCGACCAGTCGCGCCCTTCCTCGTCTCTGAAGCTGGTGATGTTCTTATGCACGATCGTTGGTTCCTGAAGTGGGGTTTCCAAACGCGGGAACCATCTGGTCCCGGTGCAGGATCTCCGGAAATTCGTAGTAGATGACCCCTTCGGTACTCACCTCCGAAACGATCCTCACCCCGTCTTCCATCGCGTTGAGCGTGGTTTCGGCGGCTTTGAAGGAAATGCTGAGCTGGGATGCGACATCGGTCACGGTGAGCCGACCGCCGGTCGCACGGGCCAGATGGAGGATGGCGGAAACGACCCGCTGCCGGATGGTCTCGCGTCGGTTGCGCAGGCTTGTGTGGCCCCACCAGAAGAGTCCCGCTCCGGCCAGCAACCAGAACACGCCGCCTCCCGTTAGAAACCCCGCCGCCAACGAGACGGCGTTGAAGGCCATTATGATTCCACCCAGGATGCGGCGCTTGAGCCCCTTGGAGGGAAGGCCTCGGAACTCCCTGCCCACCGTCCGGTCCACCGTCACCGCCCAGTCGGTCTTCTTTTCGGTTCGAGTGATTGCGGTCTTAGACATGGGATTGGCTCATGGGCGGTCGATGTCGAGATCCAGCCTCGCAGGCTCCGGCTCCAGGCCGGGTACGGGAGTCAGATCGGCTCCGTGGACGATCTCCGAGAACTCGTAATATACGATACCGGCCGGACTGATCCGCGAATGGACTCTAATGCCGTCCTCCATGGTCGCGAGCAGGGCTTCGGCCTCCGCGACCGAGCAATTGAGTTGGGCCGCCATGTCGGTCACCGTGACCTTGCCGCCGACGAGACGGGCGAGCCGGAGTATCTTGGATTCCGTCCTGTTGCGCACGGCGCGCTTGCGAGCCTCCAGCCTGTTCTTGCCCCACTGGTAGAGCCCCATGCCGCCGGTCCCGGAGAGCAGGGCGAACACCAGACCGGGGGGTTCCTGTTCCATGAAGGCCGCGAATATGAGGAGAGGCGTCATCGCCATCATCGAGCCCCCGACCACGCGCCGCACCAGACCGGTGGAAGGCAGGTCGCGTCCGTCCATTCCCGCTGCGAGGACCGGGGCGCCCGCCTTGGCGACGGTTCCGCATTGGGAGCAGATGACGTGGGTTCTCCGCAGTCCCCGGTAGACGAGGCCGCCGAGTCCGAAGGTGAAGAAAGATGCGGCAATCAGCCCGCCCAAGCGCCGGGGATCGCGGAAATAAGGCCGAAACTCCCGCAGTCCGCAGTTCCTGCAGACGCTGCCCCGACCCGGAACGAAATGCACGTCCGGCGCTGCGTGCTCGACGAGATCCGGGGGCGGAGGTTCGGCGGCGCGGTCGTCTTCACTAAAACCGTCGTCGGGCTGCGCGCGGACGAAACTCCCGCACATCGGACATCGGTCGTGGTCGGGTTCGACCGAGGCATGGCAGGTGTGGCATCGCATAGGTGCAAATACGATCAGGGGTCGCTTGCGGTTCCTATGCGCGTCCCGGAAACGATCTGAGGGTGTCGGGTTACAGGCGAAGCAGTCGATCCATCCCACCGTTCGCTAACACCCTCAATAAGGATCTGCATGTCGGATCTCCCAACGGCACACACGCTCCAGGCGGCCCGGCTCGCTCCTCTCTTCGGTTTCTTCGTTCTGCTGACCGGAGCGGCTCCGGCCCTTGCGGCCCAGACCATCCCGTCCCCGTACACCTTCCTCGAGCGCAGACAGGAATCGGGACCGTTCGCCGGGTACATGTGGGCGAACTCGGGACGCTTCGGATACGGCCCGAAGGGCGGCGTCCACGCGGGAGGCCGCTGGGGCTTCGAGCTGGGCGGCCCGGCGTCGCTCGAAGGTGTGGCCGGACTCCTGATGGGCGAGCGCGACGTGATCGACCCCGGCCGCGACGAGGGTGACCGCGTCATCGGACAGGCGCCCGTGCTCATTTCCACCGTCGACGCCCGACTGAAGTTCTCCCTCGTCGGACGGCGGCACTGGCGCGGACTCAGTCCGTTCCTGGTTTTCGGCGGAGGTGCGGCGATCGATCTGGCGGGCGCGGCCGCGATCGACGAGAGCCTGCTCGCAGCCGACCGTTTCGATTTCGGCACGGGATTTTTCGGCACGGTGGGAGCCGGCACCCGCGTATTTCTAACCGAGAGCGTCGCTTTCAGGATCGACGGCGTCCTTTCCCTGTGGAAGCTCGACACGCCGCCCGGCTTCAGCGATCCCGAGAGGGGGTTCGAGGCGGTCGAGGAGGACGAGTGGAGCGAAGGGGTCACGCTCTCCCTGTCGTTCATGTATCGCTGGTGAAGGCCGACTGGCTCTCGTTCGACGAGGCCCTGGAGCGAGTTCTGAACGGAGCTTCGGTCCTTGAGACGGTCGAAAGCGGGATCGACTCCGCACTGGGAAGGGTTCTCGCGGAGCCGTTAAGCGCACGTGCGACCATCCCCGCTTCCGCAAACTCGGCGATGGACGGCTACGCCGCTCGGTCCGATAGCGTGCTCGGCGCGACCCCTGAGAACCCGGCGCGGCTGGAGGTGAAGGGTCGGATCGCAGCCGGGATGAGCGCGGCCGGCGTGCGGGTGGGAGCGGGCGAGGCCGTGGCGATCATGACTGGAGCTCCCGTGCCCGAAGGCGCGGACTCGGTGATCCGGGTCGAACACACCTCCGGGTGGAGGCAGGAAGGGGAAGTGGTGTCGGTGACCGCCGGGAGCGACGCCGGACGCAACATTCGGCTCGCCGGAGGAGACGCCCGCGCCGGAGAGACGGTCCTGTCGGCGGGAACGGTCGTGACGCCGGGGGCCGTCGCGGTCGCGACCGCATTCGGGCACGACTCCTTGAAGGTCGTGCGCGCTCCGCATGTGCGGGTCCTGGTGACAGGCGACGAACTCGCTCCGAACGAGCGTTACCGGGAGGTTATCGAGGGTATCGCGGTTCCCGATTCCAACGGTCCCATGCTGGTCGCACAGGCTCGAAGCTCGGGTGCCGCGGCGGAGGGACACGCTCTGGTCGGCGACGACCCGGACGAACTCCGACGGGTGATCGACGCGGCGCGCTGCGCGGACGCGCTGGTCGTCTCCGGGGGAGCCTCCATGGGGGACCGCGATCTGGTGAAGGGCGTCCTCGGCGAATTCGGCTTCGAGCTCGACTTCTGGCGGGTGCGGATGCGCCCGGGAAGCCCGGTGGGATTCGGCTTCCTCGACGATCTTCCGGTCTTTTCGCTACCCGGCAACCCGGCTTCGGCCTTCGTGACCTTCGAGACCCTCGTGCGTCCCTTTATTCGAGGGCTCGCCGGGTTCGACCCTCCCGTGCCTTTCAGAATAAGAGCGGTGGCCGGCGAGGAGCTCGGCTCTACTGCGCGGATGACCGTTTTCCAGCGTGTGCGTCTGAACGGGGAGGAGCCGGTCGCGACGCTGTCGGGCCGGCAGGGATCCGGGCTGGTGCGCTCCCTGGGATCGGCAGACGGACTCGCGGTCTTGCCCGAGGGCGTGAAGGAGGTGCCGTGTGGCGAGCGGGTCGAGGTGATCGCGACCGGATGCGGCATGTACGGTCTGTGACGGGTCGCCGTGGCGCAGCTGTCCGCCTCGTTCTGGCCGCCGGCACGGTCTCCATGCTCTCCTGCGCTCTCCCGCGCTGGCCCGTCGACGCGCCGCTGTCGTCGCCTTTCGCGGCGCGAGTTCTTGGCGGAACCGCCGACGTCCACCGCGGAGTCGATCTTCTCGTTCCCGCAGGCACGGAGGTCCGAGCCATGTACCGGGGGCGGGTGAAGCTCGCCGGTTCTCTCCAAGGTTACGGACTGGCGGTCATGCTCGATCACGGCGATGGCCTCGAGAGCCTTTACGCCCACCTGTCGGAGATCCGCGTGCAAACGGGCGAGTCGATCCGCGACGGAGCGGTGATCGGGCTGAGCGGCAGCTCCGGCAATGCGGACGGAGCGCACCTTCACTTCGAGGTTTGGATGGGAGGCCGACCGGTGGACCCGGTTCGCTTCTTCGGGGGGCCGCCCGGCGAAAGTCGGTGACCTCGTTCCCGAGCCGGCGCCCACCCGTGCCCAGTTGTTCGACTGCTCCCGAACGGCTTGGAGGAATTCGGCCTGCGCATCATGTCGGATCGCGACAGAGTCGCGCCCGACCGAGGAGGTGCTACAACTGGTAGTTGGGCGCTTCCCGGGTGATGGTCACGTCGTGCGGATGCGACTCGCGCAAGCCGCCCGAGGTGACGCGCACGAAGCTTGCCCGCTCGTGCAGCGCGGTTATCGTCTCAGCGCCGCAGTAGCCCATCCCGCTGCGCAACCCGCCGATGAGCTGGAAGATGGTGTCCGACACCGGACCCTTGTAGGGCACCCGCGCCTCGATACCCTCGGGAACCAGCTTGCTTTCGGCGGTATCCTGGAAGTAGCGGTCCGCAGAGCCTTCCTGCATCGCCGAGAGCGATCCCATGCCCCGCACGGTCTTGAACCGGCGTCCCTCCAGGAGGAAGCTCTCGCCCGGGGATTCGTCGGTTCCCGCCAGCATCGAACCGAGCATGACCGAACCGGCTCCGCCGGCCAGGGCTTTCACGAGATCGCCGGAGTAGCGGACTCCGCCGTCGGCGACGACAGGGGCTCCACCCGCCCCCTCGACGGCGTCCATGATCGCGGTGAGCTGCGGCAGCCCGACTCCGGTGACCACCCGGGTCGTGCAGATGGAGCCGGGGCCGACGCCCACCTTGACTCCGTCCACGCCCGCGTCCACGAGCGCCCGCGCTCCTCCGACGGTACCGACGTTGCCGGCGAGAAGCTGGGTGTTGGGGAAAGCCTTGCGCACCTTGGCCACTGCGTTCAGCACGCCCTGGGAATGGCCGTGGGCGGTATCGATCACCAGCAGATCGACCTTGGCGTCGACCAGCCCTTCGGCTCGTTCGATCTCACCGCCGGACGTGCCGATCGCCGCAGCGACCCGTAACCTGCCGTGGGCGTCCTTGCAGGCGTTCGGGTACCTGAGCCGTTTGAAGATGTCCTTGACGGTGATCAGCCCTCTCAGCCGACCCTCCGCATCCACAACGGGCAGCTTCTCGATCCGATGGCGGTGGAGCACCTTCTGGGCTTCGTCGAGAGTGGTGCCCACCGGGGCGGTGACCAGACCGCTCGAGGTCATGACCCGGCCTACCCGCTGCGAGATGTCCGACTCGAATTGGAGGTCGCGATTGGTGACGATGCCGAGCAGCCGCCGGTCTTCGTCCACGATGGGCACGCCGGATATCGAGAAGCGAGCCATGAGCTCGTGCGCGTTTTCCAGAGTGGCCTCGGGGCCGAGCGTGATCGGGTCGAGAATCATGCCGCTCTCGGAGCGCTTGACTCTGTCCACCTGCCGGGCCTGTTCGCCCGGTGGGAGGTTCCGATGTATGACCCCCATTCCTCCCTCGCGCGCCATCTGGATCGCCATGGCTGACTCGGTGACGGTGTCCATGGCCGCCGAGACGATCGGGATGTTGAGCGAGATGCCGGAAGTGAGCCGGGTGGAGACGTCGGTGTCGCCGGGATGGACGAGCGAGTGCGCCGGCGTGAGTAGAACGTCGTCGAAGGTGAGCGCTTCCCGGATGGGCGCTCTCCGGCCGGTCGTCACGTTTCGGATTCGGCGTTGCGATCGGCGGTCGACCCGCCCCCTTCCTTGCGGGTGGGCGAACTCGGGTCGTCACGTTCGTCGACCACCTGTCCGATGTCGGAGAGGACGCGCTTGCCGGCCTCGGATACCCCGGAGAGCACGCGGTCGGCCGCAGAAATGAACTGGAAGGCCTCGCGCAGAGCGCCCGGACTCACCGATCTCTTGCGGAGCCGGTCCTCGATGCCTTCGGCGATCTGCTGGAGCCGGCTCGCGGGGGGAGCTTCGTCGTTCCCGTACTTACCTTCCAGAAACTCGATGTAGTCGAGAACCTGGTATATCCTCTCCTCGGGGAGCGCGTCGATGGCGCGCATCAACCGCCGCCGCAGGATGTCGTGGGTCATGGCGAAAAGCTAACGGCTATTCCTCGTCTTCGTAGACTTCCTTGAGGCGCGCGACGACCGAGGGGTCGGCAAGCGTGCTCGTGTCGCCCAAGGCTCTGCCTTCCGCCACGTCGCGGAGCAGGCGGCGCATGATCTTGCCTGAGCGGGTCTTGGGCAGGTCGGCCGCGAAGACCACGAGCTCGGGGCGGGCGATCGGTCCGATCTGTTCTCCAACGTGGACCCTGAGTTCGGCGTTGAGATCGGGCGTGGCCGGCACGCCTTCCTTGAGCGTGACGAAGGCGGCGATCGACTCTCCCTTGACATCGTGGCTCTTGCCGACCACGGCGGCTTCGGCCACGGTCTCGTGATCGACGAGCGCGCTCTCCACCTCCATGGTGCCGATGCGATGGCCGGCGACATTGAGCACGTCGTCGACCCGCCCGAGTATCCACAGGTAGCCGTCCTCGTCCCTGCGGGCGCCGTCGCCGGTGAAGTAGATGTCGGGCCACTTCGACCAGTAGGTGTCCCGGTAGCGTTCGTCGTCGCCCCAGACCGTGCGCAGCATGGAGGGCCAAGGCGCGGTGATCGCCAAATAGCCGGCGTCGCACTCCTCGCCGGCGTCGTCCAGGATCTTCACCTCGATGCCGGGAAAGGCGCGGGCGGCGGAGCCGGGCCGGGCGGCCGTGATCGCGGGCAGAGGCGTGATCATCATCGCACCGGTCTCGGTCTGCCACCAGGTGTCGACGATCGGGCAGCGCTCGCCGCCGATGACCCTATGGTACCAGCTCCAGGCCTCCGGATTGATAGGTTCTCCGACGGTTCCCAGGAGCCGCAATCGAGAAAGGTCGTGAGCCGCCGGATGGGACTCGCCCCAGCGCATGAAGGCTCTGATCGCGGTGGGCGCGGTATAGAAGACGGTGACCTCGTACTCCTCGCAGATGCGCCAGAAGCGAGAGCGGTCGGGAGCGTCGGGCGCACCTTCGTAAATCAGGACCTGCGCTCCGCACGCGAGCGGTCCGTAGACGATGTACGAGTGGCCGGTGATCCAGCCCACGTCGGCCGTGCACCAGTAGACGTCCTCTTCCTTGGGACCGAAGACCGAGGTCGTCGTGGCGACGAGCTGGGTCATGTAGCCGCCGGTGGTGTGAACCACTCCCTTGGGCTTACCAGTGGTGCCGGAAGTGTAGAGGATGAAGAGAGTGTCTTCCGCGTCCATGGGCTCGGCGGGACAGTCGTCGGACACAGTGTCGCGAAGCTCGTGGTACCAGTGATCCCGTCCCGCTACCATTTCGGCGTTCACCCGCTCGGAGAGTTCGCCGCCTCTTCGCACGACCAGCACGTTTTCGAGGGTGGACGACCGAGCCAGAGCTTCGTCGGCGTTTCGCTTGAGCGGGACGATCGAGCCCCGGCGCCAGCCGCCGTCGGCGGTGACGAGCAGCCGAGCCCCGGCATCGTTGTTCCGGTCGGCGAGCGATCTGGCCGAGAAGCCGCCGAACACGACAGAGTGGATCGCCCCGATACGGGCGCAGGCCAGCATGGCGACGGCGGCCTCGGGTATCATGGGCAGGTAGATGGTGACGCGGTCGCCCTTGCCCACGTCGAGCCTCTTCAGGACGTTCGCGAAAATGGAGACTTCGCGGTGCAGCTCCCGGTAGGTCAGGACGCGTCGATCTCCGGGTTCGCCCTCCCAGTGGATGGCGGGTCGGTCGGCGACCGGGCCGGAGAGATGGCGGTCGAGGCAGTTCCACGCGGCGTTGAGTTTGCCGCCGAGGAACCAGCGCGCCTGCGGCGGATTCCATTCGAGCACGCTGTCCCAAGGGCGGAACCAGTCGAGCCTGGACGCCCAATCGGCCCAGAACGCCTCGATGTCTTCCGAGGCCCGCTCGTAGATGGCGGGATCGTTGACGACGGCGCGGTGGGCGAAATCGGACGGAGGAGGGAAGAGGCGACGTTCGTCCAGAAGCGAGTCAAGCGCGATTTCGGTCATCCGACAGTCGGTTGGTTGCGGACCCGCAGTTGGACGGGGGGGGGGGGGGCGGCCACTGGGGCCCATATGAGCTCCCACTGTTGCGACGTTTCAGCCGACGATCAGGCCTGGAAGGGGTCTGCGCTGGCGACCCTGGGATGCGGGTTGGCCGCGCTCCTGGGATGGTGGCTGCAACAGGCCGGGGACGCGCACGACGTGAGCCGGACGCTACTGTCGCTGCTCGGTCGGATCCCGTTCCTGGGCGGGGACGGCGTTCCGGGTTCGGGAGCGGAGATCCCGGGCTGGCGGGAGTCCGGTGCGCTCCTCGCCTTCGTCGCGGCTTACGCGGCGGGGGGATACCAGCCGGCGACGCACTCGTTCAAGGCGCTTGCGCGAGCGAAGGTCGACGTGGACGTGCTCATGGTGCTCGCGGCCGTGGGCGCGGCGGTCGTTGGGCACTGGCTGGAAGGGGCGGTCCTGCTCTTCCTCTTTTCGGCCGGCCATTCGCTCGAGGCCTACGCCTTCCAGAGGACGAGGCGCTCGATCCGGGCTCTGGTCGCGCTCCGGCCCGATTCGGCCACGAGGGTGGCACCGGACGGTCGAACGGAATCGGTCGCAGTCGAGTTGCTGGTCAGGGGAGAGATCGCGCGCGTGGGTCCGGGCGAAAGGGTTCCGGTAGACGGGCGCGTGGTCTCGGGAGAGTCGTACGTCAACGAGTCCACCTTGACCGGGGAGCCCGAGCCGGCGTTCAAGAACGAGGGCGTGCCGGTTTTCGCGGGTACGCTGAACGAGAGCGGTTCGCTCGACGTGGTCGTGGAACGGCTCTCGGACGAGACGACCCTCGCTCGGGTGATCCGACTGGTGGAGGATGCCCAGGAGGCCAGGGCGCCGACCCAGGGATGGATCGAGCGGATGGAGGGCCGTTACGCGACGACCGTGATCGGTGCTGCGGGCCTGGCCGTGGCGGTACCCGTGCTGCTGATGGGTGCGGCCTTCGACGACGCGTTCTATCGAGCGATGACCCTTCTCGTCGTGGCGTCGCCGTGCGCGCTGGTGATCTCCATTCCGGCGACGATAGTGTCGGCCGTGAGCAACGGCGCCCGGCGGGGCATTCTCTTCAAGGGCGGCGCCCATCTGGATGCGCTCGCCGATGTCTCCACGGTCGCCTTCGACAAGACCGGCACGCTGACCATGGGTCGTCCCGGAGTGACCCTCGTGACCGAGACTGACACCACTGCTGCGGCCGGTTCCGGGTCCCGTCTCCGGTCGTGCCTGTCCCTGGCAGCTTCGGTCGGTGCGCGCTCGGAGCACCCCGTCGCCGGCGCGATAGTGAGAGCGGCGAACGAGCGGGAGCTCGATCTGGCCGAGGTGACGGGCTTCAGGGCGGTGGTGGGGCAGGGTATGCTCGCGAAGGTGGACGGCGAGACCGTCCGCGTGGGGAGGCCGGTCTGGATCGCCGAGCACGTGGGCGCGCTGCCGAAGGCGCTGGTGGAGTCCTTCGACGGTGCGCGCCCCACCGGCAGCACGCCGGTCTATGTCGCGTGCGGCTCCCGGGTGGTTGGAGCGATCGCGGTCGCCGACACGCCGCGTCCGGGAGCGGCGACGGCTCTGCGAAGTCTGCGGACGAACGGGGTGGGGCGGATCGCGCTGCTCACCGGCGACGCTCGCGAGGCCGCGGACGCGGTGGGCGGCGCCCTGGGGGTCGACGAGATCCACGCCGAACTCCGCCCGGAGGACAAATCGGGCATCATCGAGGGGATGAGGGACCGTCACGGATCGGTGGCGATGGTCGGTGACGGCGTCAACGACGCACCCGCGCTGGCGCGAGCCGACGTAGGCATCGCGATGGGTGCGGTGGGCTCCGACGTGGCGCTCGAGACCGCAGGCGTGGTGGTGATGGGCGAGAGCTTGGACAGCCTGGCCTATGCCGTCCGCCTCAGCCGGCGTGCGCGCACCATCGTGCGACAGAATCTGGCGTTCGCGGTGGCGATGATGATAGTGCTCGTTTCGCTCGCGCTCTGGGGCCGGATCGGTCTGACCGAGGGCATCATCGGACACGAGGGCAGCACCGTCGTCGTCGTCTTCAACGGACTGCGCCTGCTGCTAAACCGCGGAGCGGGACGAGGCTGATTCGAGAGGAAAGCCGACTCCGGAGGCCGGCTCCAGCAACCTGCGGCGACCGCCGCTACCGCTTCCTCCCGGAGACGACGGGCACGACGAGGCGGGCACCCACCCGCAGGTAACGGGCCCGGATGCCCGGGTTGGCGTCCTGGAGGTCGGTGACCGAAACTCCGTACTTCTCGGCTATCTCGCTCAAGGTGTCGCCGGGGCGGATCTCATGCTCGGTGAAGGTGACGCGCTCCTCGGGAGGGATGGCCCGGTAGGCCTCCCGGAAATCCGCGCCGCTTCCCTTGGGCACTCGGACCGAGCTGTTCCTTCTCGGGGGCGTCACGTCGCGTACGTACTTGGGATTGAGGCGGGCGATCTCTTCTTCCGTGGTGCCGGCGGCGCGGGCGATCACGTCGAACGAGGTGGCGTCCGGCACCTCGACCTCGTCGAACTCGAAGCGCCCGTTTCCCGTTCGCTGATAACCGTGCGAAGTCGGGCTGCCGGCGACGATCATGCCCGAGTAGAACTTGGCGACGAAGGACCGGGTCTCGCGGGGCAGGTGAGGTCGGATCACCCAGTAGAGCTCGTCGGAACGGGGGTGCAAAGGAGCGTGGGTGCGCAGCAGGCGGGCTACTCTGGTGGGGCCGCCGTTGTACGCCGCGAGAGCCAGCGCCCAGGAGTCGAAGCGACGGTGGAGATCGGAGAGAAAGCGCATGGCCGCGTGGGTTGCGGCGTAAGGGTCGCGGCGTTCGTCGACGAGGCGGTTCACCTCCAGACCGAGCGCTCGGGCCGTCGGCTCCATGAACTGCCAGAGCCCCACCGCGCTCGCCGGACTGACCGCGTCGGGCAGGTAGCAGCTCTCCAGGACCGGAAGGTAACGCAAGGACCTGGGGAGACCGTTGGCGACGAGTGCGGAGTCGACCATCGCCCCGAACCACTGAAACCCTTCGATGCACCTGGGAAACCACTCGCTGGCAGGTCCCTTCCAGAAGTCGATGTAGGTCTCCACTTCGGCCCAGAACTCGGGGTTGCCTAGGAGCGGAGAATGAAAGATGGTGTCGCGGGGGTCTTCGACCGCCGGTTCCGGCTCGGAGAGAAAGGTGCCCCCGACGGGATAGGCGATCCCGACCGGTTCGACGTCGACGGCCGGGGGCGGAACCGGGGGAGGGAAGGCCGGAAGCGAGGAGCATGCGCCCGCCGCGAACAAGACTGCGATCAGCAGCGCCGACCGTTGCGGGCGGTCTCCGTCGGTCATCCGAGGAGCGAGTCGATAGCGACCAGGAGGAGTTCGACGTTCCTTCGGGTGGCGCCCGATCCCATCGTCCCTATCCGCCATAGCTTGCCTGCGGCAGGTCCGAGACCGCCTCCGACCTCGATGCCGTGCTCACGAAGCAGGGCTTCCCGGAGGGGGCCCTCGGCACGCCCGTCGGGGAGCTCGGCGGAGGTGAGCTGGGGCAGCCGCGCTCCCTCCTGGGCGAAGAGCTTCCAGCCGCGTTCGGTCAGTTCTTCTTGCAGCAGCCCTCCGACCTCACTGTGTCGGGCGAAGCGCGCCTCTGTCCCTTCCTCATCGACCATGAGCAAGCTCTCGTGGAGAGCGTACATCATATTGATGGGAGCGGTGTGGTGGTAGCGCCGGGTCGAACCCTCGCCCACGTAGTCCGCGAGCAGCGCCGCGTCCATGTACCAGCTCTGGGCCGGCCGGTTGCGCCCGCGTACCCGCTCGAGCGCCTTGGCCGAGAATGCGATGGGGGCGAGTCCGGGCGGGACGCCCAGGCACTTCTGCGTCCCGGAATACGCCACGTCGATGCGATTGGCCGCGAAATCGACAGGTACGCCGCCGAGAGAGGTGACGGTGTCGGCCACGAAGAGGGTGTCGGTGCCCGCGAGGAAATCCCCCACTTCGCGCAGAGGCTGATGGACGCCGGTCGAGGTCTCGGCGTGCACGAGCGCGACCAGACGCGCGTCGGGTTCGGCCTTCACCGCCCTTAGGACCGCCTCGGGGTCGATGATCGATCCCCAAGGCGCTTTCACCGGGACGACCCGGGCACCCATGCGCTTCGCCATTTCGGCGAGGCGGGTGCCGAAGACCCCGTTGACGCCGATGACGGCGGTGTCTCCCGGTTCGAGCAGGTTGGCTAGCGAGGCTTCCTGGGCGCACGAGCCGGTCCCGGAGATCGGGAAGACCAGAGCGTCTTCCCCTGCCGCGAAGAGCTTACGCAGCCGGACGTTGACGTCGTCCATGAGGGCGAGAAACTGCGGGTCGAGATGACCCACGGTCGGACGCGAGAGCGCCTCGCGAATGCGGCTGGAAACCGGAGAAGGGCCGGGTCCCAGAAGAAGACGGGCCTCGAAATCGGAGCTCCGCATGGGATGAGTTTGGAAGGGAAGACGACCGGGGCCTGAGGTTCGCCCGGGAACCGGATTAATCTAACGAAGGGCGCCGCATTCCAAGGGCTGAGCTCCTGGGATCCTCACATTGGACTGCGAGGTCGTCCGCCGTGCTCGGATCTGCTCCCCTTGCGACGAGTTTCAGCGGTGGCGCGGCAGGTGCGCTGCCGCGCACCGAGTTCCGAGATCCCGCGTCCGGGAAAGCGGAAGGCGGTGCGACGAAAAAGGGCGCTTCATCGCTCCCACACTCCGGAGCGCCCTCCCTGCTTCCTCTCCAGCCTCACGCGCTCGATCTCCATGCCGCGATCCACGGCCTTGGCCATGTCGTAGGCGGTGAGCAACGCGACCGAGACTGCGGCGAGGGCTTCCATTTCGACGCCGGTGGCGGCCGCGACGGTGACCTCGGCCCTGGCCTGCAGCCCGGGAAGGGCGGGATCGGCCTCGACGACCACGCGCGCGTTCACCTGAGGAAGCGCGTGACAGAGAGGAATCAGATCCGCCGTCCGCTTCGCGGCCATCACTCCGGCGATTTCCGCAGTGGTCGTCACGCTTCCCTTGGTGTTCTTTCCGGAGAGGATGTGTTCCAGCGTCGCGGGGTTCATCCTGAGTCGTCCGGTTGCTACCGCCGTACGTCGGGTCTCGCTCTTCTTCGAGACATCGACCATGCGCGCCCGACCGCCGCTTTCGATGTGGGTGAGCTTTCTCATGTCATGCTCCGGCTCGGGGACGCGCGGGAGTTCGTGCCGCGCTGCGGGTCAGGGCGAGAAGAAGTCCGTAGATGGCGAGCTGCGGGTTGACGTTGCCCTTCAGCAGCTCTCGCGCTTGGGAGACGTGGTCGCAGGCGTCGGCCACGTCGGATGGCAGGATGCCGGTACGCTCGACCACCCGTTCGAGTCGGTCCAGGGAGTCCCGGTTCCAGATCTGCTCCGGCGCACCGGTGCCGACCGCTCCCAGGTCGCGCAGCCACTCCTCGACGAAGGAGAGCAGGAGGTCGTGGTTCGTGCCCTGCCTGGGGCCGAAGCCGAGGACGGACTTGTAGACCCGGCCCAGATTCGGTCGTGGGAAGCAGCCGTCCCGGCGTCCGGATCCGTCGGCTTCGAGCCGGCGCATCTCGACGACTCCGGCGAGGGCGGAACCCACCAGTCCGAAGGCTTCCTGACGCACGGTTTCCAGCTCGCCCGGCTCGCCGTCCCTCTCCAGAAAACCGAGCGCCCGCCCGATCGAGCCTCTCGAGAGCGCGGCGGCCTTTTCGACCTCGTCCGCCGAGCTGTCGGAGCGCTCGCGGAGGAAGTCGGCTACCGAAGAGATCGGCAGCGGAGCGAGGGTGATGGGAACGGTGCGGGACCGGATGGTAGGGAGCAGTCCGGCCGGTTCTGACGAGGTGAGGATGAACCTGCACGGACCCGGCGGCTCCTCGAGTACCTTGAGCAAGGCGTTTCCGGCTTCCTGGCCGGCCTCCTGCGGGACCAGTCGCTCCGCTTCGCCAATGACGAAGACGTGCTCGCCCCCCAACGCCGGCCGTTGCGTCGACGCTGAGCGGATGCGCCGAACCGCCGCCAGATAGATGGCTCCTGCCGGAGGAGCGGTGGGGTAGAGCGGTTTGGACCGTCTTTCGGCGAGGACCTCCGCGCGCGCCTCTTCCAACGCGTCGGCCAGACGGTCCGGTCTTGTGGCGCGCGGCCTGGGCAGCGGGAAGTGCCAGTGCATATCGGGATGCTGGAGAGATACCGACATCGAGCAGCCTGGGCAGCTTCCGCAAGGTCCGGCGTCCCCCGGGGTTTCGCAGAGGACCAGTTGACCGACCCAGAGAGCGAGCCGCTGCTTGCCCACTCCCGGCGGACCGCTTACCAGCAGCGCTGCGGGCAAGGCGCCGTCGCCGAGTGCCCGAACGACCGCCCGGCGAGTCTCCTCGTGCCCTTCGAGGGGGAGCAGGCTCAACTCGCGATCTCCACACCAGACTTGCGGCGACCGGCCTCGGCCTCCGTTGTCGAGCCTCGTCGCACCGTCATTCTCCGCCGCGCAGCCACTGCAGGGGATCCTCGGCTATGGGCGCACCGCCGTTGGAGGATGCCCAGAGCTGAAATTCGAGGTGCGGTCCTTCCTGGGTCTCGGCGCCTCCGACCGTGCCGACTCGCTCGCCCGCGCTCACGCTCCGGCCTTGGAAGGCGTCTATGTCGCGGAGGTAGAGGTACAGGGAGTAGACGCCGCCGCCATGGTTTACGACCACGGTGGGACCGTATCCCTCGAAGCGGCCCGCAAGCTCGATCCGACCGTCGGCGACCGCCCGCACCGGAGCTCCGAGGATGGCCCCGATTCCCACTCCGGAGCGGCGCAGCACCGTGCCGTCCTCGCGACTCTCCCTCCCGAACCCGTAGATGATCTCGCCCTCGAGCGGCCAGGGAAGGGTGCCCGCGTCCCGCCGAGTGACGAAGGGACCGGCCTCGGTCACGTCGGCCGCGGTCGAGTCGTCGGCGGATTCCGCGGAATCCGGTCCGGAACCGACGCTTCCGTTCTCTGTCCGCGCCTCCTCCTCTGTCCGTGCCGCTGCAAGCTGGGCCGCCTGCTCGCGGGCCCGATGCCGGGTCTCGAGATCTTCCACCAGCGCCACGATGCGTTCTTCGTCCGCAGTGAGCTCCGCAATACGCGTGCGAGCTCCACCCTCGCGGCTGCGGTAGGCGGAGACCACCAGCTCGCGTTCCCTTTCCTCGGCGACTAGCCGGGCCTCCTCGGCGAGCAATTCCTCCTTGAGCTCGAGCAGTTGAGCGAGCTCGGCGGCCGCCATCGCCGAGTCCGAGCGCAGCCGGTACTCCAGCCCCTCCACCCGGTCTACCAGGGCTCGGTCGCTCTCCGCCATATGACGCATGTACCGGTAGCGGGTGACGAGGTCGGAAGGGGACGACGCGCCGACAACGGCTCGGAGCGCGGTGAACGGTCCGGCCTTGTAGATGGACCGCAGCCTGTTCCCGAGGATGTCGCGCGCCTCCAGGAGTCTGTCACGGGTGCGGGTGAGTTCGGTCTCGTTCTCGCTCACGGCGAGCGCAGCCGCTTCCTCCTGGTCCTGGAGCTCGGCCAACACGGCCCGCGAAGCCGATATGCGACGTTCGACGTTCGCAAGTTCGGTCGCGGCGTCCCGGAGAGACTCCCCCAGGCCGATGGCCTCCTCCTCCAGTCGTGTCCGTTCGGCTCGCAGGCTCGCCAGGCGGCGCTGCGACGCGGCGACCTCGTCGGCCAGCGAGGTCTGGGCGACGAGCGATCCGCCCACAATGCCGGACGACGCCAGGACGAGGCCGAACGTTACGGTAACCCTGGGGACGCGGCGGTTTGCCAGGTTCCGAGTCCGCGCCGCTCGGCCCGCCGACCGCCGCGCCGCGGTCACGAGGCGGGTTCCTCCAGTCTGCCCCGGATCGCGATCAGACTCGACGCGACTCCAAAGACCGCGGAGGCGGCGAGCCCGCCTGCGGCCCACTCCACCGCCATCCACTCCAAAGGAAAGAGGAGGCGCAACGTGGCCTGGTAGGCGCCCCAGGTGAGCAGAAACGCCAGCCCGCCGCCCGTGATCCCGACCAGAGCCCCCTCCACCAGGAACGGGCTGCGTACGAATCTGTCGCGAGCTCCCACGAGCCGCATGACGTAGATCTCGTCGCGGCGGGAGAAGATGACGACGCGAAGAGCGGAAGCCGTGATCAGTGCCGCGACAACGGATAAAACGACCCCGAGGGCCGCAGCCGCGACCGCGGCGAGACTCCGGAGCTCCGAGAGCGCGGCGATCAGGTCGTCACCTTGATCGGCGTCCTCCACGAGGGGGTAGGCGAGGGCGACGGCTCGGACCCGGTCGGCTGCCGCCGCCGCTCCGTCGCCCGGCCGAATCGATATCTCTAGCGACCGGGGGAGCGGGTTCGCTCCGTCGAGCGATCCGAAGACGTCCTCGAAGCCTGGAAAGTCCTCGAGCGCTCGCCGGCGAGCGTCCTCCTTGGAGACGAAATCAACTCCGGTCACCTCGGTCCGAGCGCCGATCTCGTCTCGGATCCGATCGATTTCGTCCGTGCTCGCATCGTCGCTCAGGAAGAGCACGACCTCCATCTCCTCCGCGACCGCCCCGAGCTGGACGTTCAGGTTGTGAACCGCAAGACCGAAGATCCCGAGAACGAAGAAGGCCAGTCCGATCATCAGCGCGGCGGTTCCGGAGAGCAGCGGGGCTCGCCTGATGCCGCCGACCGCCTCGACGAGAACGCGTATCACTCCCCCTCCACCAGCTCGCCGTGACTGAGGACGAAACGACGGGCCTCGGCGATGCGGGCCATGATGTCGAGGTCATGCGTCGCCATCAGCACCGTGGTGCCCGCCGCGTTGATATCGGAGAAGATCTCCAATATGCCGTCGGTCGCTCGTCGGTCGAGATTTCCCGTGGGCTCGTCGGCTAGGAGGACGTGAGGTTCGCCTGCCAGGGCACGGGCGATGCAGACCCGCTGGCGTTCCCCTCCGGAGAGCTCGTGGACGAGTGCGCCCGCCTTTGGCGCCAGCCCGACCTGGGTCAGAATATGCTGGGCCCGCGGGCGGATCTCGCGACGCGGGGCGTCCATGACCCGGAGCACGAAGACGATGTTGTCGATGGCGCTTCGGTTCGGGAGCAGCCGAAAGTCCTGGAATACGAACCCGATGCGTCTCCGAACTTGCCAGAGGTTTTTCCTGGTGACCCGGTCGGAGTGGAATCCGGCCGCAAGGACCTCGCCGGAAGTCGGGCGTTCGGCCATGTGCACCAGTCTCATGGCCGTCGACTTGCCCGAGCCCGAGTGGCCGGTTAGAAACGCGAACTCGCCTTTCTCGACCGTGAAGCTCACGTCGCGGAGTGCACACTTGCGCTCCCCGTACTCCTTGCGGACCCGCCGAAGCTCGATCATGCCGAAAGGGCAGGTGAAGGTGCCGACCCGTGGGGCCGGGCGACCGAGGGCGATGCGCCCGAACGCGGTCGGGCGAGTCTCGCAGCCAGCTCCAGGGCCTCACGCATAGAACCCGGATCGGCCTGCCCCGTCCCGGCGATGTCGAAGGCGGTCCCGTGGTCGGGAGAGGTCCTGACGAAGGGTATCCCGAGGGTGACGTTCACGCCCTTGCCGAAGGCTGCGGTCTTGAAGGCCGCCATCCCGACGTCGTGATAGGGCGCCACCACCGCGTCGAATTCGCCCGCCAGGGCTCGGACAAAGACGGTGTCCGCGCTGATCGGACCGCGGACCTCGGCCCCCAGGTGTCGGAGTCGGTCGAGGGCGGGAGCGTAGACATCCTCCTCTTCGTTGCCGAAGATGCCGCCGTCCGAAGCGTGGGGGTTCAGTGAGCAGAGGGCGATCCGCGGTCGGTCGATCTTCCAGCGTTCCCCGAGCTCACGGCTCAGAAGAAGACTCTGCGAGACGAGGAGTTCGCTCGTGACCAGTCCGGGCACGTCGGCGAGCGGATGGTGAGTGGTGGCGAGCAGCACCCGAAGAGGTGAGCGCCCCGGAATCTCTTCAGCGGCCATCAGCATTCCGACCTCGCCCGCTCCCGAGAGCTCGCACAGGAACTCGGTGTGGCCGGGATGACGAAGACCGGCAGCCCTGAGGGAGGGCTTGTGGACCGGAGCCGTGACCACGGCGTCCTGCCTGCCGGCGAGGATGTCGGAGACCGCCCGTACGATCGCCTCCACAGCGACCGCGCCGGCCCCCCGGTCTTGGGAGTAGTCTAAATCCCTGTTGCAGACCGGGATGAAGCCGCAGCCTTCAGGTGCTTGCACCGCGAACGGCTTCGGCCCGTAAAAGGTGATCGCCGAGCGGGCGAACGATCCGGTCCGAACTGCGGCGAACGAGACCTCGGGTCCGATCCCTCGTGGATCCCCGAGCGTGACCGCGACCCGAGCCGACGAAGTCACGGGAGCCATGTGCGCACTCTACCGGCGCAGAATCTCGATGTGGGTTCGGGCGCGCAGGTCTTCGAGAATCGCTTCGATCTGACGTTCCTGGGTAAGCTGTTCGGAGATCTGGGCGCGGAGATCGTCGAAGGTGTACGCACCGGCTTCGCGCACACCCGTGACCTTGACGACCGCCATCCGGTTCTCGCCCTGGGCCGTTCGGTAGGTAACGGGTCCCAATACGTCCCCCTCGACCGCTGTCCGGAGCACATCGTAGCCGGGGGGAAGGCTGGAGAGCTGCGGAACCGGGACGGTGAGCGAGTCCGGCGCTTCAGGATCGGAGTACTGTGCAAAGAGCTCGTTGA
Organism: Gemmatimonadota bacterium; assembly: GCA_021295815.1. Taxonomy (NCBI): domain Bacteria; kingdom Pseudomonadati; phylum Gemmatimonadota; species Gemmatimonadota bacterium. The sequence goes on from JAGWBQ010000007.1 coordinate 224,482, forward strand.
TCGGAGTCCCGGCTCGGGCTTCGGCAGCCACCAGGTCGGCCGTCTCGGCGGCACCGGTCATGTCGTCGGCGCTGACCTCGGGGCGGATGAGTATGTGCCGGGCGCGCCTCTCGCCAGGTCGGATGCGGTCGAGCCGGATAACGTGAAAGCCGAACTGGGTTTCGATCACCTCGCTTATCTCGTCCTCGTTCATAGCGAAGACCGCTTCGTCGAACTCCGCCACCATCCCTCCGCGTCTGAACCACCCCAGGTCACCGCCCGAAGCCGCCGAGCCCGGGTCCTGGGAATGAGCGACCGCCAGCGAGTCGAAGGGTTCGCCCTGGAGCGCCCTCAGACGGAGATCGACCGCTTCCGCCCGGGCCGCGACCACTGCCGAGTCGGAAGGCGCGGGCGAGATCACCACCTGCCTGAAGGTTATGAGCTTGGGCCTCTGATCGAGCGAGCCGCGCATGGTCTCGAAAGCCTCGAGAAGATCGGCCTCCCGTAACACCGGCTGCGAGGCGTTGCGAAGGCGAACCCCGAGGAAGGCCTGCCTCACCTGCTGTTGGGCGATCTGCGAGCGGGTCATGTCTCTGTATTCCGCGAGGGTCATTCCCTCTTGGGCAAGAGCCTGCTGGAGGCTCGCCTGGCCGCCGAAGCGTTGGATGACGGCGTCGATCTCCTCCGTCGTGCGTTCCTCGATGACCTCGCTCGGTATCCGGACGAGAGAGTCGAGGTCGGCTGCGACCAGGATCAGCGTGAGATTCACCAGGTTGTCGAGAATCCGCCCTCTGAGCTCGTCGAGCTCGGCACCCGGCTCCGGGACTTCGACGGCGCCCATCACCCGAAGGCGTTCGACCTCCTCGTCGATCTGACTTTGGAGGATGGCGGAGTCTCCTACGAAGGCGACCACTCGGTCCACGACGTCGCTACCGCCAAGGCCGAGCTGAAGAGCTGCGGCCTCGGGCGGGGCGAGAAGGGCGAGGGCCCAGACGACCGGCATGAGTCGGGCGGGTGTCCCGGGTAGAGAAAGAGTCATGGTAACCATTACACCGCCGGACCGTTCCGGCGTTCCGCAGGTCGGCTCACCGGCCGACGGTGTCCGACAATTCGAGCGGAGAAGCGCTCCGATTCATCCGAGCCGAGGCGATGGCGAGCACGGTCTCGCCCAACGCCCGTTCGTCGAGCACGAGCGCCCGTCCGCGTCGGATCTCTTCCGTCATTCTGCCAAGCTCGACGCCGTTGGTTCCACCTTGAAGCACCCTCTCCAACGCCTCCCGCGCCACGCGGGAGAGAGCCTGGTGCCGGGGTTCGCCGGGCGCCGCGTCGAGCCTGTGGAGCCCAAGGTCGCGCCCCGCTCTGACGAGCTCGCTGCGAGCGGCGTTCCTCATTTCGTCGATTCGTTCCCGAGTGAGCTCCAGCTCTCCGGATCGGGCTAGCTCTAGCAGGAGCTTCCGGCGCAGCAGCCCGGTCAGGTAGTCGGCCACCTCTTCTTCTTCCGCTTCCGCGACCTGTTCGGCCAGGGCCACGCTCTCCTGTGCCAGCGCAAGTCGCACTTCGCCCAAGGTGAGTTTGGCGTCGCCGTGCGTCGCGACGATCCGGTCCGCGGCGCGGGAGGAGAGGGTCTGGCCGGGGAGGCGAGCCAGCTCGCGGACGAGCGCCGGCGCCTCTTCGAGCACCGTCACCTCGGCCCCGGCCTCGGCGTCCTCGACCATGGTCGAGTCGGCCGCCAGCCGCCGTTTGACGAGAATCATGTTCCTGATCTCGTTCTCGACCTGCTCGAAACCCAGGGCGACGCGTCGATCCAGCCTGACCACGTGCCAGCCGAGTCGGGTTTCCACCGGGCCTCCCAACTGGCCCGGGTCGAGATCGGCGAGCGCGGCCTCGATCTCGGGGAGCATCTCCCCCTGGCCGAACTCGCCCAGGCTGCCGCCGTACTGCGCGGTGCCGGGGTCGTCGCTGAAGGCGCGGGCGAGTCGGGTGAAGTTCTCGCCGCCGCGTATCCTGGCGACAAGCTCCTCGGCGCTCTGCCGGACCAGCTCGCGATCCTCGTCCGCAGCGTTGAGCGGAAAGGCGCGGAGAATGTGGCTGGCGCTCAGACGAACCGGGGGATCGGTCTCTCGGTAGGCTCGCAGCATCTCCTCCTCGGTGACCAGAGTGTCCACCGGATAGCTCCGCACTCTGAGCGACGTGATCATCTCCTGCTCGACCAAAGGGGCCACGGCGGGATCGAAGTCGACACCGGCGAGTTCGGGATCGTCCGCCATCACCTCGGCCAACACTACGTAGTCCGCCCATGCCAGGGTGATGCTCGCGATGGCGTTCACATCGGCCGGGACGCTCTCGATGGCGGTTACGATATCGACCACTTCGTCCACGGTGAGCGTGAAATCGCCGATGCTGCCGACAGCGGATTCGGGCGGTGCGTCGGCGCAGCCGCCGGCGACCAGAATCCAAGTCAGCGGAAGGCGGGCGAGTCGGGTCGCGCTCGGGAAGGAAATTCTCTTCACTCGGGTTCGGGGGTTCTTGGAGTGTGCGACGCAGGTCCGACCGTACGGCCGGCCTTCCCTCGTCGGGCTTGCGGGTGCTGGCGCCGACCCTTCAAGCTAGCTAAATCTCACGCGTCGGCGGCCTGCGCCTCCAGGGCGAGGCAGGCGGTCTCGACCGGCGACCGCCGACCGCCGTCCACGATTACTATCGAGAGCGGATCGATGCGTGCGATCTCGACCGTTGCGTCGCGCTTCCTGAGGACGGGTCCGAAGGCCGCGACCCGAGGGTCGGCCCGGGTGTGGAAGTTGATGCGCGCCCGGTTTCCGGTCACCGTCACGCTCTCCGCGCCGACCTCCTTCCCGCTCACGCGCAGCTCCGCCGAATCGAAGAGGCGTTCCACCTCTCGAGGCGGCCTTCCGCACCGGTCGCGCAGCTCCGCCCGCAGTTCGACGATCTCCCGCCGTGCGCCCGCGCCGGAGAGACGACGGTAGAAGTGGAGCTTCTGGGACGCTTCGCCGGTGTATGCGTCCGGCAGAAAGGCAGGCCCGTCGAGGGTGACCAGCGGATCCGGCCAAAGCTTGGGCTTCTCGATGCCGCGCACCCTGGCGACGACCTTCTTGAGAAGTCGCATGTAGGCGTCGAGGCCGATACGTTCCGCGAAACCGGACTGCTCCGCGCCGAGGACGTTGCCCGCGCCTCTCAGTTCCAGATCCTTGAGTGCGATGGTATAGCCTGCACCGAGCTCGATGTTCCGTTCCAGCACCCTCAGCCTGCGCTCCGCCTCGAGCTCCACCTCGTCGGGGATCAACAGATAGCAGTGCGCACGTCGGTCCGACCGTCCCACCCGCCCCCGGATCTGGTAGAGCTGGGCGAGGCCGAAGCGGTCGGCGCGATCCACGATCAGGGTGTTTGCGTTGGGTACGTCGAGGCCGTTCTCGATGATGGAAGAGCAGACCAGCACGTCGGCTGATCCGGTCACGAAGCCGTGCATGGCCTCGTCGAGCTCGGCCACCGTCATCCGTCCGTGAGCGACCGCCACCTCGGCTCCGGGCGCCAGTGCGCGGACGCGCTCGGCGACGGTGAAGATGGAGTCGATGCGGTTGTGAAGAAGATAGGTCTGCCCGCCGCGATCCAGCTCCCGCCCGACGGCTTCGGCGACGATGTCGTCGATCCAGGGCATGACGTGCGTGAAGATGGGCAGCCTGTCGCGGGGCGGCGTGCGAATGAGCGAGAGGTCGCGGAGGCCCGAGAGCGCCATGTGCAGCGTGCGCGGGATAGGGGTCGCCGAGAGCGTCAGCACGTCCAGGGAGCTCCGCAGGGCCTTGAGCTTCTCCTTCTGGCGAACGCCGAAGCGCTGTTCCTCGTCGATGATCAGCAGTCCGAGGTCCTTGAAGATCACGTCGCCGGAGAGGAGCCTGTGGGTGCCGACGACGATATCGACCTCTCCACCGGCGAGCCCCGCGAGAACGGACCGCCGCTCGGCTGGAGAGCGGAAGCGTGAGAGCGTGCCGATCGCGACAGGATATCCGGCCAGCCGCTCTTCGAGCGTGCGACGATGCTGTTCGGCGAGGACTGTGGTCGGGGCGAGGAACGCCACCTGCTTGCTGTCCTGAACCGCCTTGAACGCGGCCCGCACCGCCACCTCGGTCTTGCCGTAGCCCGCGTCGCCGCAGATCAGACGGTCCATGGGCCGGGCCCGCTCCATGTCGCGCTTCACCTCGATCGTCGCTTGGCGCTGGTCCGGCGTGTCCTTGAAGGGGAAGGACGACTCCATCTCGCGTTGCCAGCGGGAGTCGGGCGAGAAGGCGAAGGCGACGGCGGCCTCTCGCCGAGCTTGAAGGTCGAGGAGCTCGGAGGTCATCTCGGCGATGCGCGCTTCGGTCCGAGCGCATTGGCTGCGCCAGCGCCTGCCGCCGATGCGGTGGAGCGAGGGGGGTGCGGAGTCCTCGTTCACTCCTACCCAGCGTTCGATCCGATCGACGCGGTCCACCGGAAGCTGGAGCCGGTCGCCGCCCGCGTATTCGATCACGAGCGACTCGATGGTCGTGCCGGCGATCTCCGCCTGTTCGAGCCCCACGAACCGGCCCACACCGTGATCCATGTGCACCACGTATTCGCCGGGCTTGAGCTGAGCGAGGCTCTCGACCGATACCTTTCCCCTGAATCGACGCGAGCTGCGCCGCCGGCGCGGACGCTCGAAGATCTCGTGGTCGTTGAGGACGCGAAGACCGCCCTCCGGCAGGTCGATCTCGAAGCCGCCACCCAGCACGCCCAGACTGAGCGTGGTCCCGGCCGGAATGCGTTTCTCGCCCAAGATCTCCTCGAGGCGGTCGAGCTGTCCGGGCCCGTCGCAGAGGATGAGCGTCCGACTCCCGGTGTCCTCGCCGGTGCGCAGGTAGTCCTCCAGGTCCCGCATGTTGCGCCGGATGCGCGGCGGCGGGCGGCCCTCGAGGTCGATCGGGCTGTGGCAGCCGCGGAGGCGGCCGTTGCCGGATTCCGCGCCGAGCGGCTCTTCCGAAACCGTTACCCAGCCGTACTGGCGACCCATTTCCCGGAAGGTCAGGGGATCGAGGAAGAGTTCGCCCGGTTCCGGCGCGGACTCGGCGGCGCCGCCGAGCGCGGCGTAGCGCTTGGTAACCCGTTCCCACGCCTTCACCGCCGCCTTCTCGACGCTGAAGTCTCCGAGTCGGGCGAAAACGGCGTTCGGAGGCAGAAGGTCCGGCAAAGAGGACTTGGCGACAGCCTCTCCGGCTTCGGTGCCGGTCCGGAAGTCGACCGGGAGGAGCTGCGCTTCCTGAGTGTTCGTGCGCGAGAGCTGGTCGGTGGGATCGAAGGTGCGAATCGATCTGATCTCGTCGTCCCAGAACTCCACGCGGACGGGATCGTTGGACGCCACCGTGTAGAAGTCGATGATGCCGCCGCGCACGGCGAATTGGCCAACCTCTTCGACCACCGGCGCTCTCTCGTAGCCGCGACTCGAGAGATCGTCGACGAGTCGCGCATGGCCGTATCCGTCGCCGACGCGGAGCCTGAGCTTGAGCGACGCAAGCGCTTCCGGTACGGTAAGCTTCTCCTGAAGGGCTCGAGGTGTGGCGAGGAGGATGCCGCACTCGTTCGAGAGGACGGCTTCGACCGCCTCCACACGAAGCGAGCTGATCTCCGCCTGCTCCCTGCCTATCTCGTAGGGCAGGGACTCGCGTTGCGGGTAGAGCCGCCACTCGGGACGGTCGTCTCCTAAGACCGTCTCCGACACGGTCTCGAGATCGGCGTCGATCCCGGATATCTCGGAAGGCGACGGAGCGACGCCTACGAAGATCCGATCCGGATTGGCCCGCCGGAGCGCGAAGAGCAGGAGAGAGCCGAGAGAGCCGACCGCTCCGCGAACGGGCGTGATCTCGCCGGGGTCGGGAAGCGAACCCGAGAGCTCGCGTACCGGCTCGCCGCGCGCGATGGAGTCGAGCAGTAGCCTGTCTCCGCCGATCCGCAGCTCTTAGAAGCCCGTGGCTGAGCCCATGGCGAAACTCTCCCGACCGCCGAGAGCCGCGCAGCAGCTGCGCCCGGTACGATGAGGTGTGATTTTCATCGCTGTTCGCCCGCTGAGCGAAACCGAGCGCAGGGTCCGGCGCGGATGTGGCGTCGCACTGCCGTGGCAGGTCCTGTCCACGGGTGGTTTGGGCGTGTGATCCTAGAGCGTGGAATCCAGGCTGATCTGGTGCCCGCAGAGGGTGCCGGTGGCCGAGCCGCTTACGACCAGGTCGGTATCGACCGTCACTGTGATGTTGAGCGAGGCCGAGCAGTCGCCGGTGCGCGTGCCGACTTCCCACGAAAAGTCGCCGCTAAGCAGGTTGGTGATCGTGATGCCGGTCTCCCCCACGGAGAAGTTGCCTGCGAAGGTGAGACTGGGGTTGCCGTTCACGGTGAAGACGAGTCCGTCCTGGCTCACGACGCACGCCACCGGCACCATGGTAAAGCTCCAACTGCCGGAGAGTCCGTCGCCACCCGGTGTCAACGAACCTTCTACGGTTGCGGCTCCGCCTGCCGGGCAGGGAACCTGCTGCAGGACCGTAAGCGCCTCGATAAGGGAGACGTCCGAAGGGATTATCGTCTGCAGCCCGGTGGCCAGGGTGGTGGCCTCCTGGGCGGTGAGGGTCTCCTCTTCGGGGGGCACGAGGGTGGAGTCGCCGCAGGCGACGGGAGCGAGGACGAGGCCGCAGAGGGCGAGGGAGGCCGCGAGCTTGCGAGTGTTCTTGAGCATTTTCGGTTCTTCCTGATTCGTGAGTGTGAGTGGGGTAACGACGCCGGCGAAATGGGGCGGTCTACGGATTCCCGACGGGGTACCCGCAAAGGGTGCCTTGAACGCTGCCCGAGGAGGACGCTTGGTCCGTGAGAGATTGAACGGTTTCGACGTCCACCGAGACGATACAGGCGCCCGTGCGGTCGCCTATCCACCAGTCGAGGGTGCCGCGCGCCCAGTAGGAGCCCGCGAGGGCGTCGTCCGCCGCCGTATAATATCCTTCGCCCGACACCGATCCGTCAATAGCGAAGGCGACACCGCCTCCCGAGATCAGGCATTGGTTCGCCGAGATTTCAAAGGTGTAGGCGGTCGAGTCGGCCGATGTGGCGGAGGTGCCGGTGATCGACACGTCGCCCTCGATCGAGCAGTCGAGGTATATGGAGGCTTCCTCCCTTACGCCGCCGGGGGCCGCCCACACGCCCATCTCGGAAAAGGCGTCGTTCAGGGCTGCGATCTGAGCGGCCGGCAACTCGCCCTCGGGGGCAGTCGGATCCGCGCTGCATGATGACCCGACGAAAAGCGCAGCGGCTGCGAAAGCCGGGATCGCGACCGACGGGGAACGCCACGCGAGCGGTCTTGCGGCAGGGAGCCGTGCCAACGGTCTCGCCTCTGGCGCTGCGGTCGGTCCCCGACCTCTGGACGAAGACGTCATATGTAGTGCTACACCACCCGCTCCCGTCCGGTCCGAAGTTCGACGTCGCCTCGTCGGCTACCCGCATCGGGGCGCCGGGCCTATCTTCCCCCCGTGTCGACACCTGCCGCGCTACCCGATACCGCACGCCCCGATCTTGCCGATCCCGCGACCTTGGCGGAGATCGGCGGCATTGAACTGGTCGCCGAGGCCGTGGTGAGCGGCTTCCTAATGGGGCTGCACCGTTCGCCCAAACGCGGCTTCTCGGCTGAGTTCGCCGAATCGCGCCAGTACCGGCCCGGCGACGACACCCGATACCTCGACTGGCGGATGTTCGGCAGGACCGACCGCTACTTCGTCAAGCAGTTTCAGGAGGAGACCAACCTGCGCGCCGAGCTCGTCGTCGACGCCAGCGCCTCCATGGAGTGGTCCTCCGATCCGTCTCGTCTGCCCGCGAAGCTATGGTACGCGAGCCATCTGGGGGCCTGCATCTCGCTCATACTGCTTCGCCAGGGGGACGCGGTCGGCTCGATCGCGTTCAGCGACCGGGTCACGTCGAGAATCCGGGCGCGCGGCGGACGCAGGCAGTGGCGCGAGATCACCTTGGCGTTGTCCGGGCTTCGCGGCGGAGGCGGCTCCGGAGCAGAAGGGGCGCTGCGGGACGTCGCCCGACGTCTGCACAAGAGCGGCATGGTGGTGCTTATCTCGGACCTGCTTGTCGACGCCGAGGAGACCATCGACGCCTGCCGCTTCCTTCGCCACCGAGGCCACGAGGTCATCGTGTTCCACGTCATGGACCCGGGAGAGCGAGACCTGCCGGCGAGTTCGGAGGCGAAGTTCGTGGATCCGGAGACCGGCAAGGAGAGCGTAGTCAACGTCGCGGACCTGCGCGCCGAATACCGGACCGCGGTCGAGGATGCCGTGGCCGAATGGAGGCGAGCCTTCGGCCCCTTCGGGATCGACTATCATCTGGTCGGTACGGACGAACCGCTCGCGACGGCCCTCCGGGCGGCGTTGGTCAAGCGCGAACGTTTGGGATAGCGGCTATTGGGCGCACTGAATCCCACGCTGCTCTTCGCGGCCGCCCTGGTGGCGGTGCCGGTGCTCCTCCACCTCCTCCACCGACGCGATGCGGACACCTTCGTCTTCCCCGCGCTCCGCTACCTGGTACGCACCGAGCGCGATCGCTCCCGTCGCATACGGCTGCGGCAGCTAATTCTGCTAGCTCTGCGCACGGCGGTGGTGCTTGTGCTGGCGCTCGCGGCCGCTCGTCTCTACCTGAGGTCCGGCACGGGGGGTCATCCTCCCACGGCGGTTGCGCTGGTGATCGACAACTCGCTCAGCAGCGGACTGGTGCGCGGTGAGGACCGGGTGCTCGACGGCTTGGTCGATCTGGCTCGGGTCACGCTCGATCTCGCCGGTGAGGACGACCGCTTCTGGATGATCAGGGCGGGAGAACCTTGGATGCCCGCGACCCCGCTCCGGGCCCGAGAGGCGGTGGCCGAGCTTGCGAATATCCGTCCCTCGGACGCTCGAGGTGACGCCCGCGCCGCGCTGGCGAAGGCTCGGGCTCTGCTCGAAGAGACAGAGTTCGCGCACCACGAGATCCACTTCCTGTCCGACATGCAGGCCACCGCCTTCGACGCGGACGCCCCGCCGGAATCCGAGGAGGCGGGCTCCGGACCGGAGGCACGCATCCCCCTTATAGCGCCGGCGCCGCCGGAGGCCGCAGGCGACAACCGGGGCGTGGTCTCGGTCGTCGTGGGCGGCGGAGCAGCTCCGGTGGTCGGCACCCGAGCCGAGGTGGCGGTCACTGCAGGACCGGGCGTCGGCGGAAAGGAGACGCAGGTCAGGGTGGCGACCGCCGACCTGGTGCGCGGCGTGCTCGACCTGACACCCGGGGCCGCCGGGCGGATCGAGCTGCCCCGGACCGCAGCAGGCTGGACATCGGGCTATGCCGAGATCGAGCCCGACCGGCTTCGCGCCGACGATCGCCGCTACTTCGTCTTCGAGGCCGCCCCACCCACCACGGTCGCCACCGCTGGCCCGGTGGGCATGTTCGTCGCCGAGGCTCTCGCAGTGCTGGGCGAGGCGGGGCGGATCTCCCGCTCACCGCCCGACGGAGCCGACCTCCTGGTAAGCGCGGACGGCGTTCCGGGACGCGTGAACGGAAATGGTGCGACGCTGGTCCTGCCGCCGGCCGACGCCGCGCGCCTCCCGGCCCTGAACCGACGACTGGTAGGGATGGGCATCGGCTGGCGGCTGGAGAGGAGGGCGTTGACGGGCGGAGCCGCGCTCGAAGGGATGAAGCTGCCGGAGCCGCTCGATGGTACGCGAGTGGACCGAGCCTACGGGCTGGTCCCCGTCGAAGGCGCTGACGACCCGGGGCGCGTGCTCGCGGAGCTGGCCGGGGAAGCCTGGGCGGTGGAGGGTCGCGACAACCGAGGGGGGCGCTTCCTCCTGCTGGCGTCGCCTCTCGACGAACGCTCCACTTCGTTGCCGGTCTCGGCCGGCATGGTTCCGTTCTTCAACTGGATCGTCGGCCAGTGGACGCGGAGGGGCGCCGACGGGGGCCGCTTCGCCGAGCGCTTGGCGGGCGAACCGCTGCCCACTCCGCCAGGTGTGACGGCGGTGCGCCTGCCGTCCGGGCGGATCCGACCCGTGGACGGCGCGAGAACCCTGCGTGAGACCGGCGAGGCGGGACTCTACGCGTTCCTGATCGGCGGGGCTGAGGTGCCGGTCTCGGACTCCACCGCCCCTGAGGTTTCGGGCGGCGGCGGCACGAACCCGGGCGGCACCAACTCCGTCACCTCGGCTTCGAGCGCCGTGAGCGTTGGTGGCGATCCTGGCGCCGAGCTTCTCCACTCTTGGGCGGCGGTGGTCCCGGACCCCAGGGAATCCGACCTTACACCGCTTTCCGAAGACGATGTCCGGGATCTGGCCGGAGTGGAAATCGCGGGCGACGCCCAGGAATGGGCCGACCTCGTCTTTCGCAGCCGGAGAGGACCCGAGCTCTGGCGCCTCCTGCTCGGAGCGGGATTGATCCTCCTCGTGCTCGAAGGTCTGGTCGCAGCGTCGACGGCGAGGGGAAGACGAAGCGGATGAGGGCGGGACCTCGAGCAAACCGGGGACGAAGCCACCGGCGGCAGCGCGACGTTGCATCCGCGCCGACGCCGGACTCGGTGGCGGCGGCTCGAACTTGCACTCAGGCGTTTGCGGGATAACTTGAGCTTCAAGGTGGTCGTCACCCCACTGGCCGAGATCACCAACGGGAGGAGAGCCGGATGAACAACATCGCCGCAGTGCCGCCGAACGGTCCGCTGTGCCTTACGGGAGACGTCCGGGTCGAGGTGGCGGGCGAGATCGTCGCCGAGTCGGACTCGGTCGCCCTGTGCCGATGCGGTCATTCCAACAACAAACCGTTTTGCGACGGGTCCCACCGAACGGCCGAATTCGACGACCCCGGCCTGATCCGGGGCGGTAGGCTCGTTCCGGCGGCCGACGGGAACGCAGGCGCGGACGACCCCGTGCGCATCGTCTGCGTCGGCAACGGCCCCCTCGCGGTGCGCGGCCCCTTGACCGTGGTGGCCGCCGACGGAACCATGTCCCAGGGCGTGAAGGGTTCGCTCTGTCGGTGCGGCGAATCTTCCACCAAGCCGTTCTGTGACGGAAGTCACCGCGAGGCGGGATTCGAGGCTCCGTGAGCGCTCTTTTTCGCGGCGGGCCGAGGCGGGGCGGTCGCGGCCTGCGTACCGTTAGCGTCTCGAGGGGACACCGTGGCCGAGTTGACCCTTCCATTGGGTTGGCGGGCGGACCGGAAATCGTAACCGATCTTAGACGTCTATGTGGCGGCACACCGGTTTTCCCCCGCCATTGACCGTTTCGTCACGTCCGGTCCGTGAGAAACGTTCCTCTTGGAAGCTTTCTCCTTGCGGACCTCCTCCTCCTTCGGGTAGGTTGACGCCCGTAACCTGCGACGGACAGTGCGGGCCCGACTGGGACGGCGACGTTTCCGTCGGCCGGCCGTCGCCCCCTGCGTCCCCGCACCTCCTTCCCACGCCTCCTCACCATCACATCTCACCCACCTTCGCCATGACAGCTTATCGATTCGTCACCCTTGTTTCGCTGGCCCTCCTGAGCGTCTCGCTTCTCTCCGACCCCGAACCCGCCGCCGCCCAGGACCGCCGCGCACGGAACCAGCGGGCCAACTTCGAGCTCGCCGCTCGCTTCGCTCCGTACAAGATGAGCGAAATGGTGCACAGCACACGCGTCGCCCCGAGGTGGATCGAGGGATCCGAAAAGTTCTGGTACGAATGGGAGGACTCGGACGGCACCTATTACTACATCGTCGATCCCGAGCGCGCTACGAAGACGAGCATCTTCGACAACGACCGCATCGCCGCCGAGCTCACTCGCATCACCCGCGATCCACACGACGGGCAGCACCTTCCCATTCGCAGCATCCGCTTCATCGACGACAACACGCTTCACTTCCAGGTCCAGTCCTCGCAGGACGAGGAGGTCGAGGAAGAGGAAGACGACGAGGTCGAAGAGGACATGGAGGAGGAGGAGGAGGGGGAACGGTCGCGAACCCGCACCCGCAAGCGCACCCACTATTTCGAGTACACGATCTCGACGCAGACCTTGCGTGAAATGGAGGATTACGAGCACCCGGACAACCATCCCAACTGGGCCAGCGTCTCGCCCGACGGCGAAACCGTGATCTTCGCTCGCCATCACAACCTGTGGATGATGAACGGCGAGGACTACCGGCGCATCGTCGACGCCAGGCGGGGCAAGACCGGAGACGAGGCCGACGAGGCCGGAGACGAGGTGGAGGTGGAGGAGACTCAACTGACCACCGACGGCGAGAAGTACTACACATACGAGGGCAACTACACGGGGCGCGGCGAGACCAACGTCTCGATGGAAGAGGAGAAGGACGATCGCAAACCGACCTCGATCCAGTGGTCGAAGGATTCGCGCTACTTCTCCTTCGTGCGCCGCGACAACCGCGAGGTGGGCGAGCTCTGGGTAGTGCACGTGGTAGGCGACGGCAACGAGCGCCCCGAGCTCGAGACCTACTCCTACGAGATGGCCGGCGAGGAAAAGGTCACCCAGGAGGAGCTCATCGTATACGACCTCGAGACCAGGTCGCAGGTCACCGTCGCGCACGACCCGTGGTCCGACGAGGATCTCCAGGTCGTCACTGACCGACAGTTCTTCTACCCCGATTCCGACGAACCCCGGCGGGCGCTCTGGATCTCGGACGAGCCGGGCGTGCTCCACTTCATGCGCCTCAGCCGCGACCGGCACCGCGCCGCGGTGATGACGGCCGACGCCGCCACCGGCGAAGCTTCCATGCTCTTCGTGGACTCGCTCAACACGTACATCGAGACCCGCCCCATCGAGATGCTCGACAACGGCGACATGCTGTGGTGGTCGGAGCGCGACGGCTGGGCCCACGTCTACCGTTACGACTCCTCGGGTGAGATGATCGACCGGCTTACCGAGGGTCCGTGGCACGTGGACGGCATCGCGGGCGTGGACGAGGCCGCCGGCCACGTCTTTCTGGTCGGCAACTCGAGGGAGGAGGGCGAAGATCCGTACTACTTCCACCTCTATCGGGTCGGACTCGACGGGTCCGGGCTCACCCTGCTCAACCCCGGCGACTTCGATCACCAGGCGTCGATGGGAGAGTCGCGGCGCTTCTTCGTCGACAACCACTCGCGGGTGAACACCGTTCCGGCCTCCGCGCTCTTCGCCTCCACGGGCCGCAAGATCATGGACTTGGAGACGGCGGACTTCTCGGCGCTCGAAGCCGCGGGCTACCAGATGCCCGAGCCCTACAAGGTGGAATCCGCCGACGGCGTGACCGACATCTACGGCGTCATGTACAAGCCCTACGACTTCGATTCGGACCGCGACTACCCGATCGTCGCCTACGTCTACCCGGGACCCCAGACCGAGTCGGTGTCGAAATCCTGGTCGACGAACTCGACCGAGCAGGGTCTGGCCCAGTTCGGCATGATAGTCGTCACCATGGGGAACCGCGGCGGTCACCCCGACCGTTCCAAGTGGTACCACAACTACGGCTACGGCGACCTGCGCGACTACGGACTCGCCGACAAGAAGGCCGTGATCGAGCAGCTGGCCGACCGCCACAACTACATCGACCGCGACCGGGTCGGCATCTACGGTCACTCGGGCGGTGGATTCATGTCGACCGCGGCGATGCTGGTCTACCCCGACTTCTTCAAGGTGGCGGTGTCTTCGGCGGGCAACCACAACAACGATGTCTACAACCGCTGGTGGTCGGAGACGCATCACGGCGTCAAAGAGGTGGTGGACGACGAAGGCGAAGTGACCTGGGAATACGAAATCGAACGCAACTCGGACCTCGCCGCCAACCTGAAAGGCCACCTTCTGCTCACGACCGGCGACAACGACAACAACGTCCACCACGCCGGCACCTTCCGTATGGCGGAAGCTCTGATCCGGGCGAACAAGCGTTTCGACTTCTTCATCTTCCCAGGCCAGAGGCACGGCTTCGGCGACATGAGCAACTACTGGTTCTGGCTGCGGGCGGAGTACTTCGTGAAGCATCTACTCGGGGACGAACGTTGGGATGTCGACATACTCGAGCTTCAGGGGCACTTCCCGAAGACGCGCTAGAAGCGGACCGGCGGATCTTCGCTCGGACGTCCGACGGAGCCCTTCCTGTCACGGGCACCATGAAGAACCGACGCTACTCCGGCTACCGGTCATACTCCTACCTCGAGCCCGGGGCGGACTACCGCGAGTTCGAACTCTGTGCCGAAACCGGGCGCGTGGACTCCATGCGAGTGGAGCTCGACGGGGCGGGGGAGGAACGGGCGAGGGCTCTCGCCTCGGCCTCTCCCATGATCTCGATGCACGAGCATCTGGGAGTCTTCCCGGAGAGGATCGACGAGACGCCGGAGTACTGCCGGGCCGGCCGGATGCACACCGCGTTCCGCGGCATCGCCGAGTCGCTTTGGGACTGCGTCTTCGACAACTTGATGGACGGCCTCTGCCGCATCCGTTCGCACTCGGGCTGGCAGTGGGAGGACGTGCTCCACGATCTCGGCATGCGCCTCTCCGATCTGGCGCATCAGGACTTCGTGACGCCGTGTCTGCGGGCGGAGGACGTGGAGCGGGCGCGAGCGGCAGGCCGCGTGGCGTGGGTGGCGACCATGGAAGGCGCCGCCATGATCGAGCACGACCTCGACCGCATCGACATCCTCCACGGTTTCGGACTGCGCTCGCTGGGAATCACCTACTCGGAGTCGAACGCACTCGGGAACGGCCTGAAAGAGCATCGCGACGGCGGGTTGACCAACTTCGGCCGGCGGGCGGTGGAGCGCATGAACAAGTTGGGACTGCTCATCGACTGCTCGCACTGCGGCGACCGGACCACGCTGGATACCGTCCAATGGAGTGAAAAACCCGTGGTTCTCTCGCACATCGGCGCTCGCGCGCTCTGGGACTCGAAGCGGTTGGCGCCGGACGAGGTGATCGAGGCGGTCGCGGCCAAGGGCGGCGTGATCGGGATCGAGGCCGCTCCGCACACCACCCTAACCCGCAACAACCGGACGCACAATCTCGAAGCTCTGATGGAGCACTTCGAGCATGTGAAGGCGCTCGTGGGGATCGACCACGTGGGCTTCGGGCCGGACACGACGTACGGAGACCACGTCGGGCTCCACCGCGTCTACGCGGCGGCGCTCTCGCTCAAGGAGTCGAAGGGAGCGGGGCGGTCCGGTCAGGAGTACGACGAGGTGGAGTTCGTCGACGGGATCGAGAATCCGACGGAGGGCGGTCACAACATCCTGCGCTGGCTCGTGCGCGAGGGCTATTCGGACGACGATATAGCCAAGGTCATGGGCGGAAACGCTCTCCGGGTCATGCGGCTCGCCTGGGAGTGAGCCGGGGAGCGGCTCCGCTGGGCTGCGGCGCGGCCGTTCCGCCGGTCGGTCCGGCGGTCGCGGAGCTTCGCTGCTCTCGGCGTTCGCGCGAGTTTCGCCACGGACTGCTAGCGGCCCTCCTCCTGGGACTCGCGGGCGCGGCTCCTCGGGCAGCGCAGGAAACCCCGAGCGAAACGCCTGCTCCGGCGCTCTCCTCGCTCCGGCTCCGGGCGTCTCTTGCCGACGGCGCGCGCGGGACGGTTGTGAGGATCGAGTACCGGGTGACCGTCGCGGGTGAAGTGCTCGAGCCCCCTACACCTGCCTTCGAACTTCTCGGCTTCGGCGGCGCGCTCGCGGATTCGGTGCGGGTCGCCGGCAGGGCATTCCCGCTGTCGCCATCGGGCGGAACCATGCGGAGGGCGAAGATTCCGGGTGAGCTCTGGGAGCGCGACGGGAGGGGCGGCGGCGATGATGCCGGGGGCGTGACCGCGTTCGAGCTCGAGGTGGCGTACGAGGTGAGAGGCGCGGTGGATGGAGAAAAGCCGGATCTCCGAGCGCGTATCCCGGTTCTGGTTCCGGAGCTCGCTCCGGCCGTCGGCCCCGAGACCTTCGGCGCCGAGGTCGAGCTGCCAGCGGAGTGGCGCGTCTTCTCGGAATTCCCGTCCGGACTCGCGCCCCGGGAACCGGGGGTTCTCGCAGTCAGCTCGCGGGCACCTCCCGCGGTAATCGACTTTCGCGCCCGGACCGACGGGACGTGGCGACCCGATCTCGCCTTCTACCTCATGCTCGGCGCAGGATTCCTGCTGGTCGCGGTGGGGGCCGCGGCCTGGCGCGGACTCGAGCGGTGAGGGGCGGATCGCCAGTGACCGCGACGGTGCGCGGGAGAGCGTCTGCGCACCGGGAGCCGAGCCGATGAAGTCCTCTCCCGGCTTCATCTTCTGGGGCCTGTTCCTGGCCTGCGGGGTCGTCCTCGTCCTCTATTTGATCTGGATGATCCGGAAGGAGCGGCGGTGAGCGAGCGGGCCTGGATATTCGTCGGCTACTCGCTCATCGTCTTCGTGATCGGGTGGGTCGCGCTGAAAAGAACCCGGAGCGACTCCGACTACTGGATCGCCGGCGGCAACTTGGGCTGGTTCACCGGCGGGGCGACCATGGCCGCCACACATACCTCGGCCGGCACCTTCGTCGGCACGATTGGCATTATGTACACCGTGGGCTGGTCGTTCGGCTGGGTCCTGCTCGCCATCCCGCTCTCGTACTGGTTCATGGTCGCGGTCCTCGCCCCACGCTTCACGAGCCGACGGGAGCTGACGGTTCCCGCCTTCATCGAACGTCGTTACGGGAGCAGAAAGCTGCGCGGACTCGCCGCGACGATCATCCTCATCGCGACGGTGGTCTACGTCCAGGCGCAGATCGTCGCCGGAGGCGTCATCGCCAACGTCGTCTTCGGAGTCCCGCCGATGACGGGGATGCTCGCGTTCACGGCGATCCTCCTCGCGTACACGATAGTCGGCGGCATGCTCGCCGTCGTCTACACCGACAGCTTCCAGCTGGTCGTCATGGTACTGGGCGCGCTCGTCGCCGTCCCGCTCGTCCTCCAGCACACCGACGGCGTCTCCGGCCTGCTCGCTCTCGCGGAGTCGGCGCATCCGCTCGTCTTCTCGTGGGAGAGCATGCCCGCAGTAGCCCTCTTCAGCATGGGGCTCTCGTTTTTCCTGGGTGGCATCGCCACGCCCGAGAAGCTCGTCCGCCTCTACGCCATGCGCGACATGCGCACTATCAGGCGGGGCATCCTCTTCGCCGTCACCATGATCCTCACCCTAAATCTCGTCGTATTCGTCCTGGCGCTCGGGGCCATAGCCCTCTTCCCGGCTCTGCCGAGCGGCGATCTGGCGATGCCCGTGCTGGCGATGAACGTTCTCCCCATGGCGCTGGGATCGATCCTGCTTGCGGCGATAACCGCAGCGATGATGTCGACGGTGGACTCGCTCCTCATCGTCGCAGGCTCCGCGCTCTCCGTCGACATCTACCGGAACCTCCTGCGACGGCGGGAAGTCTCGGAGGCTCGCGGACTTGCCGTGGCGCGGCTGGGGATACTGACGGTGGGGACGGTTCCGGTCGCGTTGCTTCTCTTCGGCGTGGGGGAAGGCGAATTGGTCCAGTACATCGTCCTTCTCTTCACGGCGCTGATGGGGGCGGCGTTCGCCCTGCCCGTGGTTGGCGGCGCCCTCTGGCGGGGAGCGACGGCTCCCGGTGCGGCGGCCGCGATGGTCGGCGGCGTGGCGGCCACCTTCGCGTGGAAGATCACGGGCCGCTCGGACGTGGAGCCCGTGGTGGCGGGATTTCTGACCTCCGCCGCGCTCTTCGTGGGGGTCAGTCTCTTCACCCGGACGCGGGCGCTCCCGGATGGGTGACTTCTCCTCCTGCCTCCTCGGAGCGGTGCTCGCCGGTGGCGGGAGTTCGAGGTTCGGGAAGGACAAGACCAGAGCAGGTCTCGGCGGAGCACCCTTGGTCGCTCGGGCGCGGAACACTCTGGCGAAGTCGTTCGAAGAGGTAGTGGTGGCGCTGGCCAGGGACGCGGCGGCAGCGGATGTGCGCGGCCTTCCGACGGCCCGGAGTGCAATCGTGCACGACCGCCGGAGCGGGAGAGGACCGATGGCGGGAATCGAAGCGGCCCTCCTCGAGGCGGAGAAGCGCGGTCGGTCGGGAGCCTTCGTGCTGGCGTGCGATCTTCCCCTCGTGACTCCGGCCACCGTGGAGGAGCTTGTGAAGATCTGGAAGCAAGAGGAAGCCCCGGCCGTCGCGGCCAAGCTGAACCTCCGTCATCTCGAGGGCGAAGAGCGCGGACGTCTTCCGTCGATCCAGCCGCTCTGCGCCGTCTATTCCTGCACCCTGCTGGGGGCGCTCGACACCGCCCTCTCGGGCGTGGTCCCCTCCATGCACTCGTTCTTCAGCGCGGTCGGGGGCAGGCCGGTGCAGCTCACGGAAGCCGGCGACGATGAGTTCCTGAACGTCAACACGCAAGCGGATCTGGACAGGGCTGAGGCGGTGGTCGCGGGTCGGTCCGGCCTTGGGGGCGAGGCATTTAACGCGACACCGGAACCGGGTTCGGGGAACGTGAGGCACGACAAGCTGGGGACGCCGTGAAGCTGGAAGGACGGATCGAATCGCTCGACGCCCTGAGCGGTCTCGCGGTCGCCGGTATGATACACGTCAACACCCGGGAGCTGGGCGCACGTCTACCCGCCGCTCCTCCACGCCGAGTGGCACGGCCGGACTCCGACCGATCTCGTGTCCCCCAACCCCATGAGCTCGACGACGCCCGCCATGTCCTGGACCGTGGCGGTCGGTCGGACCCGGGCGGGGGGCGTGGCTCCTCCGCCCGATCCTCGCGATCTGCGGTCGACGTGGACGGTCGCATAGCCTAGGGCGGAGGCCGGTGCGATATCGTGGAACAGGCTCTGGGCGATGTGCAGGGTGCGCTTCGCGGGGATGCCCGAGGCGGACCTCATGGTGTCGAAGTGATCCGGTGCGGGCTTGTAGCCGCCGGCGTCCTCGGCGGTCACCACCCAGTCGAAATCGATCTCCAGGGCGACTTGCGTGGCTGCGAAGAGGTCGCGGTCCACGTTCGACACGACCCCGAGCCGGTAGCGCGAGCCGAGCTTCCGCAAAGCTTCGACGGTGTCCGGGAAGGGCGGCCAGCTTCCGACCGATCCCGCGAAGGCTTCGCACTCGTGCGCGGTCGGAGAAAAGCCCGCGTCATCGGCCATCCGCTCGATCGTGAGCGCGAGGACCTCCCGATACTTCCGGTAGCGCTCGGCCTGGACGACGTGCTCGTGTTCGGCGAAGCCTGCCAGCAGCTCACCGTCGGACGGGCTCCGCCCGCGGGCTTGGAAGACTGGACGGGCGGCGTCGACGATGCCCCGTTCCCAGTCGACGAGGGTACCGTAGCAGTCGAAGGTCAGGAGCTCGAAGCCGGCGGGGTCGAGGGTCGTGTTCATGGCAGTCGCGGATGTGGGCGGAAGGCTCGGACGGGCGTTATTTCGGGGGATCGTAGCTCGCCGGGTCCCAAAATCTACGGAGGCAAGCACCATGTGGGGAGCGGTCATCGGAGACATCGTGGGGTCGCGACACGAGTTCGCCCATCCGGCGAAGACGAAGGATTTCGAGTTTTGGCGCGATGACTGCCACGTCACCGACGACTCGGTGCTGACGGCGGCGGTCGCGGACGTACTTATAAACGACAGGCCCGTCGCCGAGACTCTCCAGGCCTGGTGCCGGGATCACTTCGGAGTGCGCTACTCCTACGGGACCATGTTCTCGTTCTGGATCTTTCAGGACTCGCCCGGGCCCTACGGCAGCTTCGGGAACGGGGCGGGGATGCGGGTTTCGCCCGCTGCGTTCCTGAATCGGAACAGCCTTGAGGCCGCGCTGGCCGCCTCCGACAAAGTGACGGAGGTGACCCACGATCATCCGGAGGGGATGAAGGGTGCGCGCGCGACGACACACGCGATCTGGATGGCGTTCGCCGGCGAGGAACCGACTGAAATCCGCAAGGCCGTCGCGGAGACCTACGACTACGACCTCTCACGGAGCGTCGACGAGATTCGTCCCGGCTACGAGTACGACGAGACCTGCCGGCGGACCGTGCCCGAGGCGATCACCTGCGCCTTGGAGTCGAGCTCGCTGGAGGACGCGATCCGAAACGCCGTGTCGCTCGGGGGAGACGCCGACACGCTCGCCGCCATTGCCGGAGCGGTGGCGGAGGGGCTGCACGGAATGCCCGAAGAGATGATCGGGAAGGCGAAGTCGTACCTGGACGACGCGCCGCGAATCCGGGAGGTGATGGAGAAGATGTACGGGAGCTGATGGACGCCCTCCGACCCAGGGTTTCCCATTCCGAGATCGTCGATCCTGGGCGATCCCCCGTGCTGCGCGACCTGTCAACCACATGGGATGGTCGCATCTGGGTGTGGTGGTGCGGAGGCTCCCGACCGAGGTTCGCTGATCCCCCACGCATGCCCGGCCGATCCCGACCGGATGAACCTTGGACCGTGCCCAAGGATCGGCAGGTACATCGTCGCCGCGCAACTCCTGCGGAGATGACCGCGACGTGGGTCGGCCGATTTCGCTGCCGGGCGACCGGCATGGTATCCGCCCGTTCTTGCCCTTAGGTTTCCGTTCGATACCAAGGTTCCGCTTTCAACTGGAGACCCCGGAACATGGCCCGACGCGGCTCCACATTCGTTCATCGGTCGAAACCGCCGCTGACCGCGCGACGGGCGGCGGTCCTGGTCGCGGCGCTGGCGCTTACGCCGGCATCGGGCTGCGCCCAGACGGGAGAGGTAACCACCGATCCGCGCTTCGAGCAGGCGACCGAGCTCTTCGACCTCTGGCTGGACGCCAAGATGGACTACGAGAACATACCCGGCGTCTCGGTGGGACTCGTGCACGATCAGGAGCTGGTGTGGGCGAAGGGTTACGGATTCGCGCATCCCGCGAGCGAAGCGCCGGCCACGCCTTCCACAATGTACTCGGTGTGTTCGATCTCGAAGCTCTTCACCTCGATCTCGGTCATGCGTGAGCGAGACGCCGGCAAGCTCCGTCTGGACGATCCGGTATCGGAGATACTGCCCTGGTACGACCTCGATCAAGCCTACCCGGAGAGTCCCGCAGTCACGGTCGAGGGCGTCCTGACCCACTCGTCGGGGCTGCCGCGCGAGTCCGACCACCCCTACTGGACCGGACCCGATCATCCCTTTCCGACCCGCGACGAGATAGTCGAGGGGCTCTCCGACCAGGAGACGCTCTATCCGGGTCGGCGCTACTTCCAGTACTCGAACCTCGGGATGGCGCTCGCGGGTCAGGTGGTCGAGGAGGTGTCGGGGCTCGCCTACGACGAGTACGTTCGGACGCATCTCCTGGACCCTCTCGGCATGGCCGACACCTATGTCGACATCCCCGAGGAGCACAAGGGCGGCCGATACGCTACCGGCTACGGGCGGCTTCGTCGTGACGGCGAGCGCGAGGAAGCCCCGTTCTTCCAGGCTCTGGGGATGGCGCCCGCAGCAGGATACGCCTCCACCGTGGAGGATCTGGCACGCTTGGCATCCTGGCAGTTCCGGCTCCTCGCCGACGGCGGTACCGAGCTCATCGACGCCAACACGCTTCGGGAGATGCATCGGGTCCACTGGGTCGATCCGGACTTCGACACCATGTGGGGTCTGGGCTTCTCGGTCTCGGAGCGGGACGACGCGCGAGTGGTGGGCCATGGGGGCAGTTGCCCCGGCTTCCGCAGCACCTTCCGGTTGATTCCGTCAACGAAGCTGGCCGGCATCGTGCTGATGAACGCCCAGGCGAACCCGACCGAGGTTTGGAACCGGGTCATGGACGTTCTCGGGGGCGCGTTCGAGAGGGTCCGCGACTCGTCGGTGCACGGCGCTTCCCGCCCAGCGCGTTTCAGGGATTACGAGGGCATCTACGAATCCACCTGGGGGGAGACAGCGATCCTGCGCTGGGACGACTCCATCGTCGCCTTGGGACTTCCCTCCGGGGATCCGCTCGACGCCATGACCGCTCTGCGACACGTGGAGGGCGACACCTTCCGTCGCGTTCGCGAAGACGGCGAGCTTGGAGAGGCTTACGTCTTTTATCGTGAGGACGGCGTGGTCGACCGCATGAGCGTGCACGGCAATTTTTCACGCAAGGTGAGATAGCCGGATGGCGGCGGCGAACGTGACTTCGGATGTCGGTCGGAAGATCGCCACCTGCCTCTGGTTCGAGCAGGGCTCGCGTGAGGCGGCGGAGTTCTGGACGTCGCTATTCCCGGATTCCCGGATCGTAAACGTGGGGAAGATCGCCGCAGGCCCCGGAGCAGGCAACGACGTGGTCGAATTCGAGCTCTGCGGCAGGCCGTTCACGGCCTTGGACGGCGGGCCGATGTTCAAGATCACGCCGGCGATCTCGCTGGTGGTGAACTGCGACTCCCAGGAAGAGATCGACCGCTACTGGGAGGCGCTTTCCGACGGAGGACGGGAGGGATACTGCGGCTGGCTCGATGATCGTTTCGGCGTCTCCTGGCAGGTCCTGCCCGCCGAGCTGGGAGCGCTAATGAAGCAAAGCCCGGAAGAGGTCATGAAGGCGCTCCTGACCATGACTCGGATCGACCTGGCCGCGCTTAGACGCTCGGTGGGAGCGAGCTGACGGTCGGGTGGCGCGGACCGGGTCCCTGCCGGGAGTAAGGACCCTCGTCTCGCTATATTCCCGTTCACGTTCCTCACTGGATCGCCTGGTATGAATCTGCTCGCACACTTCAGCCCCCTCACCGGACGTCGAGGTCTGGCTCTCCCGGCGAACCGTCTCGCTTTAGCTACCTTCGCACTCGCCGCGCTCGCCTTTCCGCTGACCGGCCAGGAGTCCGGTCCGGTCGCGTCCGGGGACGAGGGAGCCGCTCCGCCCGAGAACGCCGTCGCGGTCGAAATCGAGGAGGCGCCGACCATCGACGGAAGGCTCGACGACGAGGTCTGGCTCCAGGCCGAGGCGATGACCGGCTTCACCCAGCGCGTGCCTGCGGACGGTCAACCGGCCAGCGAACGCACCGAAGTGAGAGTGCTCTTCGACGACGAAGCCATCTACATAGGCGTGTGGGCCTTCGACAGCAGGGCCGATGCCATCACCTACGGCGAACGCATTCGCGACTACGAAGTCAACCAGAGCGACGCCATCGTATTCGTGTTCGACACCTACAACGACGACCAGAACGGCTTCGTGTTCGGCACCACCCCCACGGGGATCGAGTACGACGGCCAGGTGGCCAACGAAGGGCGCGGCGGCGGCCGTTTCCAAGGCGGCGGCTTCAACACCCGGCAACGCTTCCAGTCGGGCTCGGGCGGCGGCTTCAACAAGAACTGGGATGGAAGTTGGACGGTGGCGACGACCACCGACGAGGAGGGCTGGTACGCCGAGTTCCACATCCCTTTCTCCACGCTCCGCTACAACAGCGGCAACGAGACCTGGGGCTTCAACGTCTCCAGGCGCATTCGCAGGCTCAACGAGGAGTCGTTCTGGAATCCGGTGCCGCGCGAGTTCAACCTCTTCCGCCTCAACTACGCCGGCGATCTCGACGGACTCCGTCCGCCCTTCCGTCGGCTGGCCACGGTGACGCCCTACCTCCTCGGATCCACCGACCGCGACTACGCGCTGTCGTCTTCGTTTTCGCAGGCGGGTGAGGTGGGGGGCGAGGTGAAGTTCCAGCTCACCCAGGGGCTCACGCTTGACGCCACCTACAACACCGACTTCGCGCAGGTCGAGGTCGACGACCAGCAGCTCAACCTCACCCGCTTCTCGCTGAACTTTCCCGAGAAGCGCCCCTTCTTCCTGGAGAACGCCGGATTCTTCTCGGTCGGCGGGGGCGGGGCCGATCTCTTCTTCAGCCGAAGGATCGGGATCGCGAGCGGACAGCCCGTCCCCATCCGCGGCGGCGCTCGGCTCTCGGGCCGCACTCAAGGACTGAATGTCGGAGTGCTGCACATCGAGACCGGAGGCGCCGAGGGGCTCCAGGACGCTCACGGCTACTCGGTCGGCCGCGTGGCCAAGGAGCTGCCCAACCGATCGCGGGTCGGCGGTCTGTTCGTCAACCGGAGGGGTGTGGACGGCGACTTCAACCGCACCTACGCGGCGGACGTCTCGTGGGGCGTGGGCGAGGCTCTGACCTTCAGCAGCTTCGTCTCCCGGACCGACGACTCGGAGCCCCTGGCGGACGAATACGCGTGGGACCTGTCCGGGGCCTGGAACTCCCGGCTCTGGCAGGTCACCGCGCAGGCCCGCGAAATAGGCGAGGGCTTCAACCCCGAGGTCGGCTTCCTACCGCGCTCCGGCTACCGTTACTACCAAGGCTACATGATGCGCCGGATCCATCCCTCGTGGCTCTACGAGATCCGTCCGCACGTCTCCTACTACACCTACCGGAGCCGCAAGGCCGGGGTCGAGCACGGATTCGTCGAGTCGGCCCGTCTGCACATCGACTCGCACTGGGAGTGGGGGTCGGGCGCCCAGATTCACACCGGCGCCAACTTCACGACGGAAGGCATCTACAAACCCTTCACCATTCTGGGCACCGACGTGGAGATTCCCGTCGGAAACTACCAGGGTTGGGAATCGGCTTTGGTGATGAACTCGAATCCGGCGGCCCGATTCTCAGTCGCCTCGCGCATCACCTGCGGAAGCTTCCTGACCGGCGATCGCTGCGGAGGCAACGGGTCGGTAACCTTCCGACCGAACGCGACCTTCAGCGCTTCGGGGCGGGTCAACTACTATGACGTCGACCTTCCGCAGGGAGACTTCGAGACGGTCCTGCTGGGCATGAACCTGGGGTACTTCTTCACGCCCAAGGTCTATTTGCAGTCGTTGGTCCAGTACAGCAATCAGATCGACAGTTGGTCCGCCAACCTGCGCTTCGGTTGGCTCAACACCGCAGGAACCGGTCTCTTCATCGTCCTCAACGACGTTCAGGGCTTCGACTTCCCCGACGGCCTCAATCCCGACGGCGGCAGGTTCGTGGAAAGCGGCACACTCGCCCGTTCGCTTATTATCAAGTTCACCCGGCAGTTCAGCGTCCTGGGCGGATAGCCGATCCCCTGATCGCGCGTCCTCCGGTCAGCCCGGTATGTTCGCCGCCGGCGATGGTGTGCGTCCCGTTCACCACCACGTCGGCGATTCCTTCGGGGTACCGGTGCGGGGTCTCGAAGGTCGCTCGGTCGGCCACTCGGTCGGGATCGAAGACGACCACGTCCGCGAAGGCTCCCTCGCGGAGGACGCCGCGGTCGGCGAGAGCGAGCTTCCCGGCCGGGAGGCCCGTCATCTTGTGGACGGCGACGGCCAGGTCCATGATCCCCCGGTCGCGGACATACCGGCCCAGAACCCGAGGGAAGCTTCCGTATCCCCTCGGATGCGGTGAACCGGTGGAGAGGGCGCCGTAGGGCGCGTAGGCGCCTCCGTCGGAACAGACCATCCCGAGCGGGTGAGCGAGCATCCTTTCAGTGTTCTCCTCCGACATTCCGAAGCCGATCATGCCGACTTCGCCGCTCTCTCGCAGTAGCCTGACCGTGAGAATGTACGGATCCTCGCCTCGTTCCCGGGCGAGCTCGCCCAGACGCCGGCCGCCGGCGTAGGAGTTGGTCCCTCCGATGCCGGAAATCTGGACGGCGTCCCAGGAGCCCAGCAGCGCGATCTTGTCGCGGCAGGCCCTCTCCCAACGGGGACCCTCATCGGGGTCGTCGAGGCGTTCCAAGAAACGGGCGCGGCCGCCGGCACGCGCCTCTGCGGGAAAAAGGTTGGAGAGCCCGGTCGCGTAGGCGACGTATGGATAACGGTCGAAATGGACGTCGATTCCGTCCCGGCGAGCCGACTCGATCGCGGCCAGTGCGACATCGGCTTTCCAGTGGTTTCGTTCGCCCTGCGCCTTAAGGTGCGAGATCTGGACGGCGACCCCGGCCGCGCGTCCCACGTGGATCACCTCTTCTAGGGCTGCCAGCAGACGATCGTCCTCGTTGCGCATGTGGGAGGCGAAGGGGTAGGGGGTGCCGGCGAGAACCTCCGCCAGCGCGGTCAGTTCGTCTCGCGAAGCGAAGCTCCCGGGGGTGTACTCGAGGCCGGAGGAGATGCCGACCGCTCCGTCGACGAGCGTCGAACGGGCGAGCTCGCGCATGTGGTCGATCTCGGCCGTGCTCGCAGGGCGGTCGGCATACCCGACCGCGAAGCCGCGCAGGGTTCCGTGACCGACCATGGTCGCGACCGAGACCGCGGGGCGTTCACGGTCGATACGGTCGAGGAAGCCTCCCGGATCTCGGAAGTCGATCTCGACGCCGAAGTTCCGGCGATAGCGGTCGCGGGTGGCCTCGAAGGTCGAGTCGGACCAGGGGCCGATCGAACTTCCGTCCTGCCCCACCACCTCCAGGGTCACTCCCTGTCGAATGCGACTCTCGGCGTTCCGGTTGACCAGCAGCGAGAGGTCGGCGTGCGAGTGGATGTCGATGAAGCCGGGCGCCACCGCCATGCCGGTCGCGTCGATTTCGGCGGCGGCTGTCCGGGCGATTCCGCCGACGACGGTTATTCGTTCTCCCACGATGCCGATGTCGGCCAGCAAGGGCGGTCCACCTGTGCCGTCGAAGACGGTTCCGCCTCTGACGACGAGATCGATTTCGCCACGTCCGGCATGGACGGCGGGGAATGGGGGGCGGGGCGATCCGGCGCGATCGCCGCCGAGCCCGGGGCCGTAGCCGATGACGCCGCCGGCCAAGGTCGTCATAGCGCCGACGAAGTCGCGTCTCTTCAAAGGTCGCCTTCGGTCAAGGGGATCTTCCGATCCTTCCCGGTTCGAGTCCCCCGGCCCGAAGCAACTTGGCTCGAAGCCGCATCTCCTCCGCGTTCAACCAGTCGTGCACGGACTCGAAACGACCCTGCACCCGCTCGTACTCGTCAGCGGGGAAATCTTCGCCTTCGGCATGTTCCAGGGCGTCCCGAAGCGCTTCGAGCTCCCGTTCCGACTTAAGCACCGATCTGCGCAGCCGCGCCAAGGCGCGCCTGGCCTCTCCTTCGGCGGTCTTCAACTTCCGGGTCGTCTTCGTGCAGATCGCTCGGTCATCCGATCAATCTACGACATCCGCCCGGCGGTCTCCAGAGGAGCTGCCCGGGCGCGCGTGCGCGAGGGACGGGCGGATCAGTCCGACCGCCTCGACGAGCCCGTGGAAGACCCGTGGCCTTCAGGCTCATCTCTCGCTGGAACCCTCAGGTTCAGGCTCGTTTGCCGTTGGCCAAGACGGCCTTCCCACCCCGGCGCCAACACGTTATCTTCCTCGCCACAATTCGAATGGTCACGATGACCTTCGGAGCCTTCACCACACTTTACTCGGCCCTATCGCCCGGGAGCAACAAATGAGCTTTACACTCACCTCATCCCCAAATGAGCTGACCCGGTCGCTCTCGGGCGTGGTGCGGTGTGCCGTCCCGTTGCTCGTAGTCGTCGCCGCGATCGGTGCTCCGGTTGGTGCCGCAGGCTTGGCGTCGGTACTTCAAGAGCGGGTGAGGTTTCCGCTTCCGGGGCTTCCTCCGCCAACCGCCGATCAGCGGGAGCTTCTCACAGCCTGCCAGATGCCTAGGATCGAGCTGAATTATTCGGTGGAGGCCCACAATGCCGAGCTCTACCCCAAAAAAGCTGAACGCATCGAGACCGGTTGGCTCGTTTACGACCGATACCAGGAACAACTTGTTCAGGTGGACGACCAACTGAACGAGGTGCGCAGGCTGGGCCGGAGCGCCGACGGTCCCTTGGAATACCGTGACCCGGTGGCGTTTTTCTCCATGGCTCCCGATGACCGTCGAATTGGCGTGTTCGACTCACGACCTCCGTCCTTCATGTGGATGGACGCGGACGGGACGGGAAACGAGCGAAGGGTTGATATGCGGTTCCCTGAGCACGCCGTTTTCGATGGCGAGCGTCTGACGGTTACCGGCGGCACCCCGGAAGGTGGGATATTCGAGGTGCTCCCCCAGCTCGACTCGGTGCGCGCGCTGGCGACTTGGGACGACCTCGGCCTCTCGGTATCTCCCGACATGCGTGGGCAGCCGCCGATGGGAATTCTGCGGATAGGTCCGCGCGGACGGGTCCACCTCGGCATAGTTTCCCAATCCTCGGTTTGGGCACCGGGAGTTGCGGGCTACCGCAAGACGGTCCAGAGATGCGTACCGCCGGTTCTCACCCAGCTCCACGTCGAAGCGTTCAAGATCACGGATGGTCTGCCGCGTGTCAACATAGTCTCCATGCACGACTTCCTGGTCCTGCCCGATTCGCGGATACTGACGCTGGGTGCCCTAGCTCTTACGGCGGATCGTGAAGTCTCCGGACGGTCGATCGAGGTGTACGGTCGCGATGGCGAACGGCTCGGCGCGTGGAGCCTTCCGGTTTATTCGTACGGAAGGTTCGACCCTTCCAATCCCTACCAACTACTGGTATGGGGAGGCGAAATCGAAGGGGTCCAGGTAGTGGAGGTGTCAAGTGATGTCATTTGGTAGAAGGGCCACCGCCTAGGGGCGCTTCGTATCGTCGGCGTCTTGACGGCGGTTGCGCCTTGCCGGCGAGGCGCTTCGCCGCTCTCGGCGCTCGTGGGAGTTTCGCTGCGGGCTGCTAGAAGGGCGGATCGGCGCGAAGTCCGAGGCGATGGGAGCCTCATAGAGGGGCCACCGACCCCGGACGGGGACGGGCTTCTCCAAATCCGCACCCGTTGCGGGCCTTGCCGGGGCAGCCCCTCTTGGGGGTAGGCCTTGCCTTGGCCCGCGACGTTACTGATCGACAACGAAACGAACGGAGGCTCGCCTGGCGTCGCCCTGACGGCCTTACCGCACTCCTATCACCGCCAGATTCCGGCCGCTATGGCCGGCCCGATGCGAGAAGTAAGGCTCGGGTCCGCAGTGCGTGCATTCGCGGCTGACAGAGATGTTCCGCTCTGCGACGCCGGCCCCGACCAGCCGGCGGCTCAGTGCCCCGCGCAGGTCGATGGGAGCAGGGGCGTCCGGCGCCTCTTCAGCCAGCGCGTCGAACACCTCGGGGCCGACCTCGTAGCAGGAGCCGCAGATGGCCGGTCCCAGGTGGGCGAGCAGGTCGGGCGGGCGGCTTCCGTATACCTCGGCCAAGGCGGCGATCCCGCGCCCCGCCACCCCGCCCGCCACCCCCCTCCACCCCGCGTGCAGGATGGCGACAGACCGGCGGACCGGATCGACGACGTAGACGGGAACGCAGTCGGCGACGGTCACCGAGAGGACGAGTCCGCGACGGTCGGTCGCGTGGCCGTCGGCGTCGGGAGCGACCCGAAGACCGGGCAGGCCGTCGTGCTCCGGCCCCGGGGCCGGCGAGCGGTCGGCCGCGTCGTGGGAGGCGGCTCCATCGCCGTCGCTCCCGTCGGTCGCGCCTGAAGCGACCACGCCCGCTCGGTGCGCCAGCACTTCGGCGCCGTGGACCTGCCGCCCGAGCACGACTGGACGGGCCAGGTGTGCTGACAGCGCCAGCCAGTTACGGTCGACGGCGGCGCGGTCGGTTTCCGTGAAGGTTCCGAACCCCGAACGGGCCGTCAGGTCCTCGCCGGTGCGCGGATGCACCGTGCCGGCCAGCAGCCAATCCAGGTGATCCCAATCCGCTACCGGGGTCAGACGAAAGCGCCCCAGGTTCACGGGGCCGCGTAACCCCGGCGGGCTGCGGGTCGCGCTACCCGCCCGCCGAACGCCTCGGCGGCCGACACTGGGGCCAGCTTCCAGGTTCGCCGGTGCGCGGGTTCGTGGGCAGCGCGCGCGGAGTCGCGTTCAAACGATCGGGGTCTTCTGAAGCGGCGTACGCCAGCATCGCGGCCAGGGTCGCGTTGTTCTTCAGGTCGTCGAAGACGATCTTGTCGAAGGTGTCCCGATTCGTGTGCCACGTGTACTGCCTGTAGTCGGGGTAGTTGGACTGGAGCCGGAACCCCGGAGCCGGCTTGCAGATGAACGACATGTGATCAGAACCGCCCCGTTCGGGGACTCCGGGAACGTCCAGTTCGATGTGACCGGTGATCTCGGGGGGCATGATCTCGAACCAGCGCGCGAAGTGCTCGCCGGCTCCCAGGAATCCCTGCATGCGGACGTAGTCGACGCGCCAGGTGCCGTTGTCCTGGTTGAATGCGGCCTGGAGTCCGTCCACGACCTCGGAATTGTCGGCGGCGAACGCGTTGGAGCCGATGAGTCCCTGTTCCTCGCCGCCCCAGTGCCCGGCCAGGATGGTGCGCCGCGGGTCAGGGTAGGTCTCGGCGAGGATTCGCATGGCCTCGTGCATCATGATCGTTCCGGTACCGTTGTCGGTGGCGCCCGATGCCCCGTCCCACGAGTCCAGGTGAGCGCTGAGCACGACGTACTCGTCGGGGAGCTCGGTCCCGGGCAGGCGGGCGACAACGTTGAATGCGGGCACCTCACCTAGAGATTCGGCCTCGGCTTCGAGACGGACGCGGACTCCCTGGTCGTGGGAGGCCAGGCGATAGACCAGGGTGTAGTCCTCGCAGGAGAGGTGCACGGATGGGACCCGGTTAGTGAAAGTGGAGAAGATCTTGTCGACTCCCCATCCTCGCGACCAGTTGCCGGTCAACACTCCCAATGCGCCGGCCGCCTCCAGGCGTTCGCCCCAGCGCGGTCCCAGTGCGAATCGACCGGCTCGGAAGGCGGTGCGCTCCTCCTCTCTCCGGGCGTTCATGCTCTCGAAGCTTTCCGGCAGCGCGTGGTCGAGCCAGGACTGATCCTCCCTGCAGGTCGGTTCCGGGAAGGACGCCGCCACGAACCTGCCGTCCACTTCGGCCAGGAACGCCTCCGCGTCGGCGGCGGAGTTCAACTGCGGCAGAGCGACGACCTCCGCCTCCACCGGTCCGTCGGTACCGGGGCTCCACGCGAGGATCGTCCCCTCCAGGGAGCGCACGCGGGGCGAGAGCATGTCGATGTGCGTTATGCCTCGTTCCCAACCGTTCCAGGTGCCGTATTCCTGCCGTTCGGCGTCGATTCCCCATCGTCCGTAGTTCGCGATGAGCCAGTCGGCGGAGCGGTCGTAGGCGGGGGTGCCCATCAGGCGCGGACCGATGGAGTCGAGAAGAGCCTGAGCGAGCTCGAACACCTGGCTCCGCTCCCCCATGCCCTCCTCCCACATCGCCGCGATTACCGGGTCGTCGGTGGGGAAGGTCTGCCCGTGGAGAGGGGCGAGGTGAGAGCCCGCCTGGCTGAAGAGCGGGACCGCCACCGCTGCGGTGGCCAGCGCGCGTCTGAGCATTTGATAAACCGGTGTGGGGAATACGACGCTTGGACCGAACTCCATACCGTGCAGCTTTCGCGATGTTCAAACCACGGGGTCCCGAGTGGATGTCGGTGCGATATTCGAAGCAGCTTTTCGAGGGCTGACCCCTGCTATATTAGAAAAATGGGAGTCCCGGTCGCGTCCGACGCCTGTCTTGCGCGGTAAACCGTGCCACTCCCTTCATGCCCCGGACCAGGAGCGAGCGATGACCCGGACGGTCGAGTGGCGTTACCACCGCCCAGGCTGACTGAGCTGCAAGCTTACGCAGGAGTTTCTTGCGCAGAACGAGATCGAGACCGCCGAGATGAGGAGCGCCGCCAGGGATCCCGTCCTCGCCGACGAGGCGCCTCGGCTCTTCGCCGGCATCGGCGAGCTCCTGGTGGGGAAGGGACGCCGGTTCGCGAGAGTGGACCTCGCTTCCGCGGACCGCCCCGCCGATGATGAACTGACCGCGCTCGTCGTCGGTCGGACCGGAAAGCTGCGGGCGCCGAGCATGAGAGTCGGCGACAAGCTCGTGGTCGGCTACAACGCCGAGATGCTCCGCGAGGTCTTTGGGGCGATCGAAGTGTCGGGAGGGAAGAGTTAGCGGCAGATCGGAACCGCATGCGAGCCGCGGTGGCGCTCATTCGGTGACGCGATCGCTCCGGCAGCTCCCGGCCCTCGCGATTTTCGGCCTGGCGGCGTGCGCCACACCGAGCGTCGAACCCGAACCGCCGCTCAGGATTCTCGATCTCTCGCGCCCGTGGCAGACCGCGACGGTTCGGGAGGCGGGCGGCTCGGAGGATCTGGTCGAACTCGGAATCGACCGTGCGCGCTCAAACCATCGGTTGCGGAGCCTTCTCGTGGTCAAGGATGGACGGCTCGTCGTCGAAGAGTACTTCGGAGGTGCGGGGCCGGAGGCCTTCCACGATGTCCGGTCGGTCACGAAGAGCGTGGTCTCCGCGCTAACCGGGATCGCCTTGGCCCGGACGGAAATCGGGAGCCTCGACGAAGCGACGGGGCCGCATCTTCTTCCCCTCGTGCCCGAACTCGCCGCCGAGAAACAGGCCATAACCGTCCGTCACCTCCTCAGCATGACGAGCGGTCTGGAATGGGACGAGACCGGCGGATTCGGCTCCTACATCGAGTGGCTGGGTGCGGAGGATCACCTGCGCTTCGTGCTGGAGCGTCCCCTGGTGGCAACACCCGGGTCGCTGTACAACTACAACTCCGGCGCCGTTCACGTGCTCGGCGTGGTCCTGGAGCAGGCCACCGGAACGGAGCTTCCGGAGTTCGGCGACGAAACCCTCTTCGATCCCATCGGCGTCGCACACGCCATCTGGGAACCGATCGGCAACGGACACAACGGAGGCGCGGGAATCGACCTACGCGCCCGCGATCTTGCCCGTTTCGGCCAGCTCTATCTCCAGGGCGGGCGCAGCGGCGAACGGCAGGTGCTGCCTAAGTCCTGGGTCGACGCCTCGCTCGCCACACGCTTCGACTGGCGAATTTCCCTGGGATCCCTGGGCGGCATCTCGTACGGCTATCTCTGGTGGACGGTCCCGGGCGGCGCCACGCCAATGAGTTTCGCCTGGGGTTACGGCGGGCAGTTCGTGGTCATCGCGCCCGACCTTCGGCTCGTCGTGGTGGCTACGAACGACTGGCGCGGCGCAAGCCGTGACGGCGGGGCCGATCTCTACGAGCGACTCACGATGGACGTGATCGTCGAGAACCTCATCCCGGCGTTCTCGTAGACCGGACGCCCCGCGCCCTTAGGTCGGCCGCCCGTCGCGATCGGCCAGCCCGGTTTCGCAAACGGGCGCCATCCGATAGTTTGGGAGCGTGACCGACCCTCCGGCCCCGAACACCGGCCGCACCGACTCGCCCTTTCCGGGGAACGGCATGGCCGCGACCCAACAACCTCCAGGGAAGCAAAGGAGCAGCGCATGAAGGTCGTCGTCCTCAAGGAGACCCGCTCCGGAGAGCGCAGAACCGCACTCGTGCCCGAAGGTGCGCGGACCCTGGTCCGGCAGGAGCTGGAGGTGCGAGTGTCGAAGGGAGCCGGGATGGGGGCGGGCATCGCCGATGCGGAGTACCGGGCTGCCGGAGCGCTCGTCGCGGACCAAGCGGAAGCGCTGGTCGGCGCGGACCTCGTACTCGGGGTCAACCCGCCCTCGGCGGAGGTCGTGGACGCCCTCTCGGCGGGGACGATTCTCGTTTCGTTCCTCGACCCGCTCGGCAACCCCGCTCTGGCCGCGTCTCTGGCGGGTCGGGGGGTGACGGCCGTCGCCATGGAACTCGTGCCCCGCGTCACCAGGGCGCAATCCATGGACGCGCTTTCCTCGCAGGCGACCGTGGCCGGCTACCGCGCCGCGCTGCTGGCGGCCCACCACCTGCCGAAGTTCCTGCCCATGTTCACGACGGCGGCGGGCACCATCCGCCCGGCAAGCGCTCTAGTGCTCGGCGCCGGCGTGGCCGGCCTCCAGGCCATCGCCACTTTGCGTCGTCTCGGCGCGGTCGTAAAGGCTTTCGACGTGCGACCGGGGGTGAAGGAGCAGGTCGAGAGCCTGGGCGCCTCCTTCCTGGAATCGGAAGAGGAGGTTGCCGCCGAGGGCGAGGGCGGATACGCGGCCGAGCTCACCGAGGATCAGCACGACAAGGAGCTGGCCCTCATCGCCTCGGCCATCGACAAGTCCGACGTGGTGGTGACCACCGCGCAGATTCCCGGGCGTCCGGCGCCGGTGCTGGTGACTCGCGCCATGCTCGACTCCATGGCGGACGGATCGGTCGTGGTCGATCTCGCAGGGGAGGATGGCGGCAATTGCGAAGCCGCGCGCAACGGCGAGATCGTCGTCGAGTCGGGGGTCACCGTAATCGCACCCGACAACCTTCCCGCGACCCTCCCCGTCCATGCCAGCTCGATGTACTCCCGGAACATCGTCGCGCTCGTCGGCGAGATGATCGGAGAACACGGCGTTCTGGCGATCGATCCCGACAACGACGTGCTGGGGCCTGCAACCCTGACCCGCGACGGCGAGATAGCCGACGACCGGGTGCGCGCGGCGGTTTTCGCCCGGAACGATCCAAGATCCGGGCGGTCCCTCTCCTCCAGCCAGGCTGAGATCCGATGACCCCGCTCATGATCGGCCTCTACGTCTTCATCCTCGCGGCGCTCCTCGGCCGGGAGGTCATCACCAAGGTGCCGCCGACCCTGCACACGCCCCTCATGTCGGGGGCCAACGCCATTTCGGGCATCGCCGTGGTAGGCGCGCTCACGGTCGCCTCGCTTGCGGAGGGCACGACGCAGATAGTCGTCGGCACGCTCGCCATCGCCATGGCCACCGTCAACGTCGTCGGCGGCTTCATGGTCACGGACCGGATGCTCTCCAAGTTCCGGAAGAGGTAGGGCCATGTACGACCTTCCGCTCTATGCCGAGCTCCTCTATCTGCTCTCGGCCACCCTCTTCCTCTTCGGGCTCAGGCGTCTCCAGTCGCCGGCGACGGCCAGAAGCGGCAACGGACTCGCCGCTCTGGCCATGTTCCTCGCCATCGTCGTCACCATGGTCAGCCGGGACGTCCTGTCGTGGACGTGGATAGCGGTGGGCATCGCGGCCGGTGGCGCGCTCGGCGCCTTCTTCGCGCGCTCGGTCGCGCTCACCTCGATGCCGCAGCTCGTCGGTGCCTTCAACGGCTTCGGAGGCGCGGCTTCCGCGCTAGTGGCGGTGGCGGAGTTTCTCAGGCAGTCGGAAACGGGATCGGTGGGCGCGGAAACCGCAGGCGTCACGATGCTGTTGGGAACCCTGATCGGCGGCGTCACCTTCTCGGGATCGTTCATCGCATTTTCCAAGCTGCAAGGGCTGATGACCGGAAATCCGATCACCTTCCCCGGTCAGAACGTCGTCAACGCGGCCCTGTTCGTTCTGGTGATCACCGCCGCCGCGGGGGCTCTGGGCCTCTATTCCATCGCGGCTCTCGATCCCTTGGCCGTCTTCTGGATCTTCTGCGGCCTCGCGCTCGCACTCGGCATCCTTCTCGTGATCCCGATCGGCGGCGCGGACATGCCGGTGGTCATCTCGCTGCTGAACTCCTACTCCGGTCTGGCGGCGAGCGCGGCCGGATTCGTGATCGGCAACATGGTGCTCATCATTTCGGGAGCGCTGGTCGGGGCCTCCGGTCTCATCCTCACCCAGCTCATGTGCAAAGGGATGAACCGCTCGCTCGCCAACGTCGCCTTCGGGGCCTTCGGGGGAAGCGCGGGCGTTGACCGGTCACAGATCGGCAAGCGTCCGGTGCGTTCGACGGATGCCGCCTCGGTGGCGGCCGAAATCGGCTACGTGAACTCGGTGGTGGTGGTGCCGGGATATGGACTCGCCGTGGCCCAGGCGCAGCACGAACTGCGGAAGATCGGCGACATGCTCGCGGATCGCGGCGTCGACGTTCGCTACGCCATCCACCCGGTCGCGGGGCGTATGCCGGGTCATATGAACGTCCTGCTGGCGGAGGCTGACGTGAGCTACGATCAGCTCTTCGACCTGGACGAGATCAACGACGACTTCTCTTCCACCGACGCCGTGCTCGTGGTCGGGGCGAACGACGTCGTCAACCCGGCGGCGCACGATCCCGGCTCGATTATTGCGGGCATGCCCATCCTGGATGTGGACCGAGCGAATCGCGTCATTGTGATGAAGCGGTCGCTCTCACCCGGATTTGCCGGAATCGACAACGAGCTCTTCTATATGGAGAACACCCTCATGTTCTTCGGCGACGCCAAGGAACAGATGGCGGAGCTCGTGAAGGAGGTCCGCGAACTCGCCTGATCCTCGGCGACCCCTGACGAGGCGAAACGACGCGAGTCGACCCGGGAATACGGCCCGGACGACGCTGGAGGAGCGGTGGCACGCATACTCATAGTTGACGACGAGCAGGGCATACGTTCCGCTTTGGCCCAAGTCCTCGAGTACGAAGGGCACGAGGTCCGTACCGCCGCAGACGGCAAGGAAGGGCTGGAGCTCGCCACGGATTTCCTGCCCGACCTCATCTTTCTCGACGTCAAGATGCCGGGCGCCGACGGCCTAGAGGTGCTCGCCGACTTGCGGGTCTGGGACCCCGACGCCGCCGTGGTGATGATCTCGGGGCACGGCACCATCGACACCGCGATGGAGGCGATACGAGCGGGGGCCCGGGATTTCCTCGAGAAACCGCTCGACACTGATCGTCTTCTGCTGACGATTCGGAACGCGCTCGAAGTAAGGGGACTCCAGGAAAAGGTCGCGCGCATGCGGGGCGACTTCGAGAGCCGCTACCGCATCGTTGGCAATTCACCGGCCTTGAGGACGATCCTCGATGTGATCGAACGCGTTTCGCCCACGAACGCTCGCGTTCTGATAACGGGCGAAAACGGCACCGGCAAGGAGCTGGTGGCGCGCGCAGTGCATAGACGTTCCAAGCGCGCCCGCGGTCCGTTCATCGAGGTGAATTGCGCGGCGATTCCGTCGGAGCTGATCGAGTCGACCCTCTTCGGCCACGTCAAGGGATCGTTCACCGGCGCCATCGCCAGCGCGACAGGCAAATTCGTCCAGGCGGACGGCGGCACGCTCTTCCTCGACGAGGTCGGAGACATGTCGCTCGATGCCCAGGCGAAGGTGCTGCGCGCGCTCCAGGAGGGCGAAGTGACTCCCGTCGGGGGCACCAGGAAGCGAAAAGTGGACGTGCGCGTGCTCACGGCGACCAACCGCGATCTTGGAACCGCCATCCGGGAAGGGCATTTCCGGGAAGACCTCTACTACCGGCTCAACGTGGTTCCGGTCAAGGTCCCCACTCTCGGGGAACGGCGCGAGGACATTCCCATGCTGGTCGCGCACTTCGCCGAAAGCATGGCGGACGAAGGACGGAGGCGGCTCAGGTTCACGGAAAAGGCCGTCGAAATCCTGACGGGCATGCCCTGGCCCGGTAACGTGCGTCAGCTCCGGAACACCGTGGAACGCCTGCTCATCTTGGCTCCTGGAGACCGGGTGACCGCGGCGGACGTGCGGCTGTGGGCGTCGGAAGGGGCCCGGGGAGCGGAGACCGACTTCTTCCTCGAGGCCGAGACTCTTGCCGAATTCAAGGAGGTCTCGGAACGGGCTTTCCTGGTGGGGAAGCTCCGGGTGCATGGATGGAACGTTGCCGAGACTGCACGGGCGCTCGACATGCAGCGATCGAACCTCTACAAGAAGATCGAGCGCCACGGTCTAAGTCGCGAGGGTTAGCTGCCTGGACCAGGCCACCGACGGCGGCACGCCGCCGCATCCGCGCCGGACGCTGCGCTCGAGGGCGCTCCACGGGCGCGGGTCGGCTACACCCGGACGGCGAGTCCGTCGTGGAGCGCTGTGCGGTAGGCCTTGAGCGCAGGCACGAAACCCATCAGAAAACCCGCCGCCACCACCGCGCCCAGAAAGATCCACTCGACGGTCCCCGGCGGACGGATCGGGATGAACATGCCTGTCCGAGCTTCGATGATCGGTTGACCGACGGCGAGTACGGCGTACACCAATCCGAGGCCGGCCGCAGCGACTCTATCACCAGCAGGGTGACGATCCGCCCCGGTCCGGCCCCGACCGCGCGCAGGATCGCCATCTCGCGGCGACGCTCGTTCAACGAAGTGTACAGCGAGACCAGCATGCCCAGCAGCCCCACCAGCACCACGAAAATCGAAACCAGACGCAGCCCGGTCTGGAGATAGCCGAGCCCCCTCCACATCTCGTTCAGGACGACCCCGGGAATCACCGCCATCATCGGTTCCTCCTCGTAGGCGCCGATGTCGCGCTGGAGCCTGAGCACGTCCCTGCGATTGGTGGCGCCCACGAAGAACGCGGTCACCTGAGTGACTTCGATCTCCGGCATGGCCAAGATCTCCTCCGGGCTCCTCGCCTCGCCCGGCATGGGCGGCGCACCCTGTTCCCATCCGTAGTGGATGGCCTCCAGCCCCTCCATGGTCACGTAGACGGCGCGGTCCACGGGGGTGAAGGTTTTTTCGAGGATGCCGACGACGGTGAACGGCATCTGATCGTGGTTGATGAACCCTATCTCGCC
Organism: Gemmatimonadota bacterium; assembly: GCA_021295815.1. NCBI lineage: Bacteria > Pseudomonadati > Gemmatimonadota > Gemmatimonadota bacterium. The sequence continues at coordinate 262,701 of JAGWBQ010000007.1, forward strand.
GATGCCGTGCGTGACCGCCACCTGGTCGCCGAGCCCGTATCCGAGTTCGGCGGCCACGTCCGAACCGAGAGTGACGTCGAACACCTCCGAGCCAGCTCTTCCCTGGACCACCACGATGCTCTGCCCTCCGCGATAGCTGTAGCGGCGGTAGAAGTTCTCGTCGGTGCCGATTACCCGGAAGCCGCGGTGGCTGTCGCCGAGCCCGTAGGGGATGGTCCACTCGATCGCGGGGTGCTCCGACCAGTATCGGTAGGTGTCCCAGGAAAGATTGGCCGTGGGCGAACCCATCCCGAAGACCGAGTAGAGCAGGAGCTGGGTGGTTCCGCCCTTGGGACCCACGATGAGATCGGTCTGGCTGATCGTGTTGGAGAAGCTTTCGCGCACTCCCACGCGGACGTTCTCGACCCCTATCAGGAGCGCCACGCTCAGGGCTATCGACCCCACCGTCAGCGAGGTGCTGAAGGCCCGGTTGCGGAGCGACTTGAGGGCGAGATCGAGCGAGAGCATCAGGACGCCGCGCCGTTGATTTCGGAGAGGGAGATGCGTTCGCCGAACATCTTCTCCAGCGTGCGGTCGTGGCTGACGAAGACGAGAGTGGACCCGGCGCGCTCGCACTCGGCGAAGAGGAGCTTCAGGAACGCCTCTCGGCGGTCGAAGTCGAGCGAGGAGGTGGGTTCGTCGGCTATGACGAGCTCCGGCGATCCGATCAACGCCCTGCAGGCGGCCACCCGCTGCTGCTGGCCGACCGAAAGATCGGTGACCCGCTTCTTCAGAAGATCGCCGATCTGGAGCTGTTCCGCGAGTCGGGTGGCGGTCTCACGGACCCCTGCGTCGAGACGGATCCTGCGAGCGGGATTCATGCGCGCGGGTAGCGCGATGTTGTCGACCACCGATAGATAGGGTATCAGGTTGAACAGTTGGAAAACGTATCCCACGTGCTCGGCCCTGAACTCGTCGCGCTTCGAACTCGAAAACGAACCGAGATCCCTTCCAAGCACCTCGACACGACCCTCCTGGGGAACCAGGACGCCGGCCAGAACGCCGAGCAAGGTGGTCTTGCCGCTGCCGCTCGGACCGTAGAGAAACGCCCTGCTCCCCTTGGCGAGAGCGAGCCGGCGGATGTCGAGCACCCACGGACCGCGCCCGTAGCGGAAACGCAGGCCTGCGAGGTCGATCGCGTGTTTCATCCGCTCGAGGTGTTCGGAAACCGGGAGCCCGGACCGCTAGTTCAGGTAAGGATAGACGCGGTGGCCCGAAATCGAGAAACCCACGTCGCCGTAGACGCTCTCCGTCATCTCGATCGAGAGCACGCCCTCGACCCAGACCGGATTCCATCCGTCCATTTTCGCGCGCTTGCCTTCGTCCATCTCGATGTAGACGAGCTGGTTGGGAGGGGGCGGCGGAACGTGGATGCAGGCGCCTACGTAGGGCACGAGCAGGAACTCGGTGGCCGACGAAGCGAAGTCTTCGAGCGGCACCGTGAAACCCGGCACCTTGACCAGCTTCCCGTCGAGGGCCGCGAGCTCCTCGCTCTTCTCGCCCGTGCGGTAGTTGAGCTCGGCCAGGAGGAGCCAGGTGACCTCGGCGGTATCGGCGACCGCCGCATCGTCCGGATCGGCGACCGCCAGGCCGACGCCGGCGACGGGAGGGTTGCCGCCGCCGAGGATAGCGACCGTCGCGAGAAGGGTGACGGATCCGTGAAGCTGGCTTCGATAGATCATCTTAAGGATGGCGTGGTTGGAGGTTCTTTCCAGGAGGTTCAACTGCCGTCGCGGTCGGAGATCTGACGCTCGAGCGTCGGGTAGGTTATACCCAACTGTTCGAGATAGGTCGCGAAACGGGTCTCGTCGTAGTAGTACTGCTTGAGGAGCGGACGGTAGGCGTCCATGATCTCCTTGTTGAGGTGGGTGGGCGGCGGATCGTCGGGTCCGATGAAGGGAACGTATTCCATCCCGACCGACTGTTCCTCGCGGAAGTAGGTCCAGGCCTGGTCGACGAGCTCGGGCTGGGCGAAGAGCTGGAGGGCGGTGCGGGCCATGACCCGGGCGCCGGCCACCGCTCCCTTGTGCGCTATCGGTGTGGCCATCGCCATCGCGCTCGACCAGTGGTGGCCGGGCAGCCCCGGCACGTTCGACGGAAAGCGCAGGGTGATGGTCGGGACGTTCCACGAGATGTCGCCGATGTCGTCGGATCCGCCGCTCCTTCGCGGTCCGGGCGTGCCCAGCGGCGAGAGGGAGCTCGGCATCCCCGACGGCACGCTTCCCACCGACTGCTGGACCGCGCTCGCGAAGGCGTGGTCGTCCTCGGTCCACTCGGGCAGCCCGACATCCTCGATGTGCTTGTGCATGGTCTCGGCCACCACCTTGTTGAAGTGCCGGGGCCATGCCGCTCCCAGCACGCGGTAGGACATCTCGGTGTCGGTCATCAGGGCCGCGCCCTCGGCGATGCGGATCGCGGTCTCGAAGTTGCGCTTTATGTCCTCGTAGTCCATCTCGCGGATGAAGTACCAGACCGAGGCGCGCGACGGCACCACGTTGGGCTGGTCGCCGCCGTCGTTGATCACGTAGTGCGAGCGCTGATCGGGCCGGAGGTGCTCGCGGCGGAAGTTCCAGGCCACGTTCATGAGCTCGACGGCGTCCAGCGCGCTCCGACCCCGCCAGGGGGCCCCCGCGCCGTGGGCCGCTTCACCCTCGAAGGAGAATTCCACCGAGACGAGCCCGGTGCCGCCGCCCTGGCCCCAGCTCACCGAGAGGTTGCTGCTCACGTGGGTGAAGAGGGTGACGTCGATGTCTTCCAGGTAGCCGTCGCGCACGTACCAGGCCTTCGAGCCGAGCTGCTCCTCGGCGACCCCGGGCCAGAGAACGAGGGTGCCCTGGATTCCTTCGGCCTCCATCACGTCCTTGAGCGCGAGCGCGGCAACGACGTTCACCGCCTGGCCGGAGTTATGGCCTTCGCCGTGCCCCGGAGCGCCCGGAACCAGCGGGTCGTGATAGGCCACGCCCGGCTTCTGGTTGGCTTTCGGGATGCCGTCGATGTCGGAACCGAACGAGATCACCGGGCTGCCGCTCCCCCAGCGCGCGAACCAGGCCGTCGGGATGTTAGCGGCTCCGCGGTCGATGGTGAAACCGTTTTCCTCGAGGATGCCGGTGATGTAGGCCGAGGTCTCGATCTCCTGCTGACCGAGCTCGGAAAAGGAGAAGATCTTGTCGACCATGACCTGGGCGAGCTTGGCGCGCTCGAGCACGCCTGCCTCCACCCTTTCCACGAGGGGGGCGAGCTCTTCGTCGCTGAGACTCTGAGCGGGCAGGGCAAAGGGTGCGGAAGCCGTCGCGGCGAGGAGCGCGACGAGCGCTGCGGAGGTTGATCGGCTGGGCATGGAGTGCGCGGGTTTCAGGGAACTTGGGGTCGAAGTGTATAATAAGGGCGGTGACGGGCGCGGGGAAGTGGGAGGGCGTGAGTGGCCGCCTCCCGACACGGCCTTGCGATCTCGAGATTACAGGCTCGTACGACGGAGAAGAGAAGCCGGATGTCCCGACGGTCCGGACCTCACAGCCACCGCTATTGACCCCATCCGCGCTCTCCGATAGATTTGCAGGCTGTCCATTTACCGAACATGCGATGCCGCAGCCTCACGAGGCCGCGCGGCGAGGCCGATAAATGAAGACCTACACCCCCAAAGCTTCCGAAATAGACCGGCGCTGGTGGCTGGTGGACGCGGAAGGCGAGCCCCTCGGCCGCCTGGCGACCCGCATCGCGACGGTGCTCCGCGGCAAGCACAAGCCCAGCTACACGCCGCACCTAGACGTCGGCGACCACGTCGTGGTGGTGAACGCCGAAAGGGTGACGCTTACCGGACGAAAGGCGGAGCAGAAGACCTACTTCCGTCACTCGGGCTACATGGGGAGCGAGCGGCACATTCCCTTCCGCACCATGATCGCCCGTCACCCCGAGAGGGTGATCCAGCTCGCGGTCAAGGGGATGCTGCCCAAGAACGCCCTCGGGCGCACCATGCGAAAGAAGCTCAAGGTATACTCAGGGCCCGAACACCCCCACCGGAGCCAGAGCCCGGAACCCATGGAGATCAAGTAGTGGTAACGAGCGTGTTGTCGAGTCTCGGTGACGACGCCACCGAAGACCGGATTCAGACCGTCGGGCGCAGAAAGACCTCGGTGGCCCGCGTCCTGCTCCGGCCCGGTAACGGCGCCTGGAGCGTGAACGGCAGATCGCTCGCGGAATACTTCCCGCGCGAAACCCACCGGCTCCGCATCGAGGAGCCCTTCCAGGTGACCGAGACCGAGGGCCGTTTCGACGTTCGGGTCCGGGTCTCTGGAGGCGGGGTCACGGGTCAGTCCGACGCTGTACGTCTGGGGCTCGCCCGCGCTCTGGTCTCTCACGACGAGGAGCTCAGACCGAGCCTGCGCCAGAACGGAATGCTGACCCGCGATCCGCGCAAGGTCGAGCGCAAGAAGCCCGGCCGCCCGAAGGCGCGCAAGCGCTTCCAGTTCTCGAAGAGATAGGAAGCCGAACCCCGGGCTCGTCCTCGCGGCGACGCCCATATTTTGACCGGGGCGTATATCGGCCCCACGGAGGGAAGAGATGTCCCAGGTAGGACTAAAGGAGATGCTCGAGGCCGGAGTGCATTTCGGGCACCAGCGCAGAAGATGGAATCCCAAGATGAAGCCGTTCATCTTCGGAGAACGGAACGGCATCCACATCATCGACCTGCGCAAGACTCTCACCCGTCTGGAGGAGGCGTGCCGGGCCGTTCGCGAAGTCGTCCTTCAGGGTGAGCGCATTCTCTTCGTCTGCACCAAGCGGCAATTGCGCCAGAACATCGAGGTCGAGGCGAAGCGCTCCGGCTCGTTCTACGTCACCGAGCGCTGGCTCGGCGGCATGCTCACCAATTTCCGCACCATCAGCCTTCAGATTCGCAGGCTCGCCGAGCTCGAACGGGGTCAGGCCGAGAACCGCTACGAGTTCTACACGAAGAAGGAACGGCTGATGCTCGACCGCGAACGCGTCAAGCTGGAGAAGCACCTGGCCGGCGTGAAGGAGATGGGTCGCCTGCCAGGTGCGCTCTTCGTGGTGGACGCGCAGCGCGAGATGATCGCCGTCACCGAGGCGCGCAAGCTGGGCATCCCGATCATCGCGATCACCGACACCAACGCCGATCCCGGGCTCGTGGACTACCCCATTCCCGGCAACGACGACGCCATCCGTTCGGTAGGCCTTCTGGCCGGTCGGATCGCGGACGAGGTCGAGAAGGCCATGAGCGAGGTCCCGGCCGAGAAGAGGAAGGCCGATCGCCACGCGGCGACCACCTATTCCACCGAGACCGGAGAGCGCAAGGAGCGCGACGGTCCCCAACCGAGGCGGCGTCGGCGTCGGCGGCCCAAGCCCGGTCTGCTCGGACAGCGCGGCGGTGGACCGAAGACTGGCGGGAGGGGTGGAGCGGAAGCCCCGGCGGCCGGCGGCCGGGGACGGAACGCGAAGAAGACCGATCCAAAGGGTTCGACGACCAAGGGCTGAGGAGGCCTTGAAATGATCTCTGCCAAAGAGGTGAAGCGTCTGCGGGACGCCACCGGAACCGGCATGATGGACTGCAAGCGCGCCCTGACCGAGACCGAGGGGGACTTCGAGAGGGCCGTGGACCTGCTCCGGGCGAAGGGCGCGGCCAAGGTCGCCAAGCGGGCGGACAAGGCCGCTGACGAGGGAACCGTCGGGAGCTACGTCCACTTCGACAATCGCACGGCGGTCATCGTCGAGGTCAACTGCGAGACCGATTTCGTGGCCAACACCGACGACTTCAGGAGCCTTGCGAAGGATATCGCCCTGCACATCGCCTCGATGGCGCCGCTCGCGATTTCCGCCGACGACATTCCCTCCGAGGTGGTCGAACGGGAGCGGGCGGTGAACGAAGAACGTGTCCGCAAGGAAGGCAAGCCGGAGAAGATCGCTCCGAGGATCGTGGAGGGCAGGCTCCGGAAGTTCTTCGAGGAGAACACCTTGCTGGCCCAGCCTTTCGTCAAGGACCCCGACCGGACCATCGGGGATCTAATCCGGGATACCTCGGCGAAGATCGGCGAGAAGATCACCGTTGCGCGTTTCGCGCGCATCAAGGTAGGCGAGAGGAGCTGAAGCCGGGGTGAATCGCCGGTCCGCCGAAACGCCCGCACCTCGATACGGTCGGATCCTCGTCAAGCTGTCGGGCGAGGCGTTGGCGGGCGAAGGCGGCTTCGGTATCGATCCGGAAACGGTGTCGAACCTCGTCCGCGAGATCAGGGAGATCCACTCGCTCGGGGCTTCTCTCTCGGTGGTCATCGGCGGAGGCAACATCGTTCGCGGCGCGGTCGCGTCCCAGAAGGGGATGGACCGGGTGCAGGCCGACTACATGGGCATGCTCGCCACCGTGATCAACGCGCTGGCTCTGCAGGATCTTCTGGAGCGCGAGGGCGTGGAAACCCGCGTCATGACCGCGATCCGCATGGAGGAGGTCGCCGAGCCGTACATCCGGCGCCGAGCCCTGCGCCACATGGAGAAGGGAAGGGTGGTGATCTTCGCCGCCGGTACGGGCAATCCCTACTTCTCCACCGACACCGCAGCGGCGCTCCGGGCGATAGAGATGGAGTCCGACGTCATCATCAAGGCCACCAAGGTGCCCGGCATCTTCAGTGACGACCCGGTCAAGAACCCGGATGCCGAGTTCATCCCGGCGATCAGCTTTCGGGAGGTGTTCACCCGCGGACTGGGAGTCATGGACGCCGCCGCGATCGCCCTTTCCCAGGAGAACGACCTGCCCGTGATCGTGCTCAGCATGGAGGTGCCGGGGGCGATGGCCGCCGCCGTGCGAGGCGAACGGGTCGGAAGTCTGATGTCGTGACGAAGCCTCGGCTGCCCCCGCTCTTCCGCAGGAGCCTTCGGGTCCCTTGTGGAGTAAGAGGAAACGAGCGCATGGCTGGGCGAGGAGACGGCGCGACCACGGAGAAGCTGCGATGACCGAAGAGATTGTCGAAGAGACCCGCGAACGCATGGAGTCCGCGCTCATCGCGCTCAAGCGGGAGTTCACCTCCGTCCGCACCGGCAAGGCCGCTCCGTCTCTTCTGGATCAGGTGCGGGTCGAGGCCTACGGCTCGCTGATGCCCCTGTCGCAGCTCGGCACGGTCACGGCTCCCGACGCGACCTTGCTCGTCGTCCAACCCTTCGACAAGTCCGTGATCGATGAGATCGCGAAGGCCATCCAGATGTCCGACCTCGGTCTGAACCCCGCCAACGACGGTGTCGTCATTCGGGTCCCCATCCCGCCGCTCACCGAGGAACGCCGCCGCGAGTACGCCCGCGTGCTGCATCGCATGGCCGAGGACGGAAGGATTTCCCTGCGCCAGGCCCGAAAGGCGGGCCGCGATTTTGTCGGCGCCCTGCTCAAGGAGCACGAGATCGGCGAGGACGAAGGCCGCCGCGCCCAGCAGACGCTTGACGATCTGACGAGGGAGTATGCGGGCAAGGTCGACGAGATGCTCAAGTTGAAGGAAGCGGAGGTGATGGCCATATAGGCAGGTCGTGATGAAAAGCCCTGCCGTCCCGGGGATGGAGAACCCCGATGCCCTTGCTCGCCTCCGTTCCGGAGGCCCCGTGCCACGACACGTGGCCATTATCATGGACGGCAACGGTCGCTGGGCGAACGATCGCGGTCTGGTTCGCTTCGAGGGGCACCGCCGGGGCGTGCGCGCTGTTAGAGAGGTCGTCGAGGGCAGCGTGCAGGCCGGTATCGAGGTGCTGACTCTCTTCGCCTTTTCGACCCAGAATTGGGAGCGTCCCGAGCGCGAGGTCGGGGCCCTGATGCGTCTCCTGCGCCACTACGCGACACGAGAAATCGGCATGCTCCGCGAGAACGGCGTTCGCACGCGCGTGCTTGGAGAGATCGACCGGCTCGAAGAGCGCACCCGGCGGGCCGTGGTCGAGCTCCAGGAGGCCACCAGGGACTGCGACAGGCTCGGACTCAACCTTATGGTGTCTTACAGCGGCCGCGAGGAGCTGGTGCGAGCCGCGCGCAGGATCGCCCGCAGGGCGGCTCGGGGCGAGATCTCGCCCGACGAGGTGGACGAGGCCGAGCTCTCCGCAGGGCTCTTCACCACAGGACTCCCCGACCCCGACCTGCTCATTCGCACTTCGGGCGAGTACCGACTGAGCAATTTCCTGCTCTGGCAGTTGGCCTATACCGAACTCTTCGTCTCGCCCGTGCTTTGGCCGGACTTCACCAGAGCCGATCTCTTCGCCGCGTTCCTGGACTATCAGAGACGCGAACGGCGTTTCGGCAGGGTGGCCGGCTGATGGAGTCCTCGCAAATCGGCAAGCCGGCCGGCGACGAAGCCAGGCTCTGGGAGCGGACGCTGGTCGCCGTCATCGCCGTTCTCGTGGCGCTCACGGTCCTGCGTCTGGGCGGCTGGTGGCTGGGCCTCGCGGTCGGTGCGCTGGCCGCGCTCGGCACTTTGGAGGTCTACCGGATCGGGGCGCTCGCGCTGGGCGTGACCGGAGTGCCGCGACTTGCGGGTGCCGTTACGGCGGCTCTGCTGCCGTTGGCCGCGGTCCGTGCCGACGGTTTCGCCGAGTTCGCTCCGGTCGCGTTCTCCCTGATAGCCGCACTCACTCTGATCTCCCTCGTTCGCGCCGTCGCAGGCGGTCTGCCGGCGGCACCGGGACTTGGCGGTGCGTCCCTCACCGTTCTGGGCGTACTCTGGGTCGGGGCGCCGTTCGCCCTGGGCTTGCTCCTGCACGGCCTGCCGGTCGATGCGGGTTGGAACGCCGCAGGGAGGGCCGTCGTCGATGGAGCGGGAGACGGCGGGAGCGCCCGGTCGACATGGCTCTTCGGCTCCGCTGAAGCCTGGAGCGGGCTGGTGGTCCTGCTTTTCCCACTCGGTGCCACGTGGATCAGCGACACCGCCGCTTTTTTCGGTGGACGGCGGTTCGGTCGCCGGAAACTGGCTCCCCGGCTCTCGCCCGACAAGACCTGGGAGGGATCGTTTTCGGGAATGGCGGGCGCCTTGGCCGCGGCGTTGGGCTGGGGTTGGCTGTGCGCGCCGCTGCTCCCGGGTCTGGAGATCGAGATCTGGGCCGTCGCGCTGGCCGGCGCCGTCACGGGCGTGATGATCCAGTTGGGCGACCTCACCGAGTCGGTATTCAAGCGGGAGGCGGGCGTCAAGGACTCGGGCACCTTCTTCAGGGCTCACGGCGGCGTCCTGGATCGAGTCGACTCGCTTCTCTTCTCGCTTCCCACCGGCTACCTCTGTTTCGTGGCTTTCGAATGGCTGTGAAGAGAATCCGGATTCTCGGTTCGACCGGTTCGATCGGACTGAGCGCTCTCGCGGTGATCTCTCGCCATCCCGAGCACTTTCGGGTGGTAGGCATCTCCGCCCACAGGGACGCGGACGCCTTGGCCGAACAAAGGGCTTCCCTGGGGAGGCCTCCGGTGGTCCTTGCGGACACGGGCGCCGAACTCCCCGCAGGGGAAACGGCCTCCGCCGCCGAAGGGCAAGGTTGGAGCGTCGGCAGGGAAGCTCTGATCGAGATGGCGGCCGCGCCGGGAGCGGACATCGTCCTCAACGCCATAGTCGGCGCCGCAGGGCTGGAACCCACTCTGGCGGCGCTCGAAGCCGGGCATACCGTGGCGCTCGCCAACAAGGAGTCGCTTGTAGCCGGGGGCGATCTCGTTCTCGACGCCGCCAAGCGGGGGGGGGGCGCGATCATACCGGTGGATTCCGAGCATTCGGCCATCCTGCAGTGCATCGAGGGCAAGAGCCCGGCGAGCGTCGCGGCCCTGACCCTCACAGCCTCGGGCGGGTCTCTCCGGGACCGGTCGGCAACTTCGACGGCCGGGGCGACCGTGGAAGAGGCGCTCGATCACCCGACCTGGAGCATGGGCGCGAAGATCACCATCGACTCCGCCACCCTGGCGAACAAGGCGCTCGAGGTCATCGAGGCCCACGTTCTCTACCGGGTGCCGTACGGCTCCATCCGGGCGGTGATCCACCCGCAGTCCATCGTGCACTCCTTCGTGGAGTTCGTCGACGGCTCGGTTCTCGCCCAATTGGGTTTGCCGAACATGGAGTCGCCCATACTCTACGCGCTCCATTTCCCGAATCGAGTTCCCGACCGCGAGCTCAGGACCTTCGATCCGGTGGCGAGTTCACCGCTCACCTTCGAGGAGATCGATCCGGTCAGGTACCCGCTCTTCGGCCTCGGGCGGAGCGCGGGAGAGGCGGGAGGTAGCGCGCCGGCAGCCTTCAACGCGGCCAACGAGGTCGCGGTGCGCGCCTTCCTCGGTGGCAAGGCCCGGTTCGGAGAGATCGTCGAGGTGGTGGCGTTCACGCTCGACGCCATCGGGTACCGTCCCACGAAGAGTCTGGAGGACGTGCTGGCGGCGGATGCCGAAGCCCGACGCATTGCCGAGAGCCGACTACGAACCATTAAGGCAACAAGGAGCTAGACGATGACCATCCTGGCGACGCTGATTGTACTCGGCGTACTGATATTCGTCCACGAACTCGGGCACTTCTGGGCCGCGAAGGCGATGGGCGTGGAAGTGCAACGCTTCTCGATCGGTCTGGGACCGAAGATCTTCGGCGTCAGACGCGGCGAGACCGAATACGTGATCGCGGCCATACCGCTCGGCGGCTATGTGAAGATGGGAGGCATGGGCGACGAGGTGATGGAGATGATCGAGGGCGCCGAGCATCGCGGATCGACGACGCCCCCGGAACGCGCCTTCGACAACAAGCCCATTTGGGCGCGGACCGTCGTGATCTCGGCGGGTGTCGTCATGAACATGCTCTTCGCCTTCTTCGCTCACGCCGGGGTGGCGATGGTCTGGGGGGTGCAGGTCGAGCCTTCCGACGCCGACCCGAGGGTCGAAGCCGTGACGGCGGGCGGACCTGCGGCCGCGGCCGGCATCGAGTCCGGCGACGTGTTCCAGGAGGTGGGCGGCGTCCCGGTGGCGACGTGGTCGGAGTTCGTCACCGAAGTGGAGGCCAGGCCGGGCGAGAGGGTGGAGTTCGAGATCCGACGCGAGGGCAGGGAGATAGTTCGCATCGCCGAACTGGACGCTCGGGAAGCCGTGCTCGAAGACGGGAGTCGCACCGAGGTTGGTAGACTCGGCGTACAGCGGCGCCTGGACTATCTGCGGGTGGGCGCCGTCGATGCGGTCGTCCTCGGATTCAGGCAGACGGTCGCCGTGACCGGAGTGATCCTGAGCTTCCTCCGCGACCTCTTCACGGGGGATGTCTCACCTCGCGACGTGGGGAGCATCTTCACTATCGGAGAGGCCAGCGGTCAAGCGGCCGCTCTCGGAGCGGACTCGCTCATCATCTTCATGGCGATCTTCAGCGTCAATCTCGCCATCCTGAATCTCCTGCCCATCCCGATTCTCGACGGCGGCCACCTGGTCTTTCTCGCCATCGAGGCGGTTCGTGGCGGCCGGCCTCTGACCGCGCGCCAGCGTCTGCGCTGGAGCAACGTCGGCTTCTTCGTCGTGCTTGGACTGATGGCCTGGGCTCTTTCGAACGACGTCCTCAGGCTGCTGGGGATATGAGGCCCCGGTAATGTTCCTGCACGGCCGTTCGGATCAGGGCCAGTCGGTTTCGAGCTTGGCCTGACGCGGATCGAGCAGCTTCCGGCCGACCTCGTCGAACTCGACCTCGACCGTGACGTTCATGCCGAAGCCGGTCAGAGCCTTCACCACGCCGGACCCGAAGGTGGGATGCCGGACTCGCGCTCCCTTGACGAGCCTGGGGGCGTCCTGACTCTCGTCCTCGGGTTCCGGTGACCGGCGCGACGAGGAAGTTCCGCTGCTTCCGAACGGGCCGGGCCGGCGGCCGGTTCTTCCGCTGCGGCCGGCCCGCCCGACCCCGCCCCGCCGGAGACCGGATCCGTCAGGTCCCCGGTCGAACAGGCCCGGACCGGGTGCGCCGTAGCGGGACCTGCCGCCGTAGCCCGACGCGGGGCCGAAAGAGTCCGCCTTCTCCCGCCGAAGGTCTTCGGAAGGGATCGCAAGCAAGAAGCTCGACATCGTGCTGTCCAGGTACTGGCCGGCTCGCCTGCGTCTCCGAACCCACGAGACGGTAAGTTCGTCCTCGGCCCGCGTGATCCCCACGTAGAACAACCGACGTTCCTCCTCGACCTGGTCGAAATCGTCGTCGGCCCGCATCAGCGGCAGGAGTCCCTCTTCGGCTCCGGTGATGAAGACGACAGGGAACTCGAGTCCCTTCGCGTTGTGGAGGGTCATCAGGCTCACGCTGTTGTCGCCCGAGTCGTGCCGGTCCACGTCGGCGAGCAGCGAGACCTGCTGCAGGAAGTGCGCGAGCACCGAGAGCTTCGGATCGCCGTCCTCGAAATCGCGATCGTCCACCCTGAAAGAGGCCGCTCCGGCGATCAGCTCTTCCACGTTGCGGGCCCGGTCCTCTCCGTCGGGACCTTCGGCGCGCAGCTCTCCCCTCATGTCCACCCTGTCGACTACCGACTGGATGAGGCGCGACAAGTCTTCGCCCGCGGCGAGCCGGCGGTGCTCCCGGACGAGCTCGGCGAAGCGAACGAGAGAGAGCCGGGGCCGAGCCCCGAGAAATGGTATCTCCTGCGCCCGAGCAGCCGCCTCGAGCACGGAGACGCCCCGCTCCGCAGCCCACTCGACCACACGCGCGCGGCTCTTGACACCCACGCCGCGCCTGGGGTAGCCGACCGCACGCGAAAAGGCGGAAACGTCGGAAGGGTTCGCGATGAGCCGCAAGTAGGCGATCACGTCCTGTATCTCGCGGCGTTCGTAAAAGCGAATTCCGCCCACGACCTGGTACGGGACCTTGCGCAGGATGAGCTCCGATTCGAGCGCCCGGGCCTGTGCGTTCGTCCGGTAGAGGACGGCGAAGTCGCGCCATGTGCGCAGACGATCGTCGAGCGCCTGATCACGTATGCGACGCGCGATCCACTTCGCCTCGGCTACGTCGTCGTACGCCTGCAGGAGCTTGACCCTGATGCCGCCGCCGCGAGCGGCACGAAGGTTCTTCTCGGGTCGGTCGATATTCTCCCGGATCACGGCGTTGGCCGCCTGGAGGATGCGTTCGCGCGAGCGGTAGTTCCTTTCCAGAACAACCTTGCGCGCTCCAGGCCAGGATCTCTCGAAATCGAGGATGTTGCGCACGTCCGCCCCGCGCCAACCGTATATGGCCTGATCCGGATCGCCCACCACCATGACGTTGTTGTGGCCGCGACCGATGAAGTCGATGAAGCGGAACTGCGGGTGGCTGGTGTCCTGGTACTCGTCGACCAGGACGAAGGCGAAGCGTTCCCTGTATTCCGCAAGGACCTCGGACTCGGCGTCGAACAGCCTGAGCGGCCAGAGAAGAAGGTCGTCGAAATCGAAGGCGTTTCGCTCTTTCAGCGCACCTTCGTAGAGCGGAAGCACCGTGTGGGACACCGTGTCGAGAGGCGACGGTCCCGGGGTCAGGTCGGACTCGGCCCGCAGATGTTCCTTGACGCTCAGCAGTTCCTGCTTGAGCTCGCCGACGCGCCCTCTGACCGCCGACGCCTTCACCAAGCCGCCCTTGGGAACCCGCTTGAGGATCTCTTTCACCAGGCGGAGCTGCTCGTCGGCGTCGTAGATCGTGAAATCCGAGGTCCAGCCCAGCAGAGCCGCGTGTCTGCGCAGAAGCCGGGCGCCTATCGCGTGGAACGTGCCGATCCACATCCCTCTCGGCTCCTCGCCCAGCAGGTCCACGACGCGGGAACGCATCTCCCCGGCGGCCTTGTTCGTGAAGGTGACCGCCATTATCCGCGCCGGGTGAACGCCTCGCTCCCTGATCAGGTAGGCTATGCGCGTGGTCAGCACCCTGGTCTTGCCCGAGCCTGCGCCAGCCACCACGAGCAGAGGTCCCTCGAAGTGCCGCACCGCCTCCGTCTGCTGTTCGTTCAGGGATGCCAGGCGGGCCGGGAAGCTGCCGTCGCCCCCGCGCGGTTCGGCAACTCCGCTCAATGCAGGTCGCGCGCCCGATCCGGTCAACGGTCCTTTCTGCCGACCGGAAGGGTGATCTGGAACGTGGTGCTCTGGAATCCTTCCAGGAGCTCGATGCGCCCCTTGTGGACCCCTCGGATTATGCGACGGGAGAGAGCGAGTCCCACGCCCCACCCCCCCTGCTTGGTGCTGACTCCAGGGTCGAAAATCCGCTTGCGCACGTCCTCCCGGACGCCGCCGCCGGTGTCCTGGATGCGAATCGAGATCCAGCGGTCGCCGAGCTCGCGGGCTGTGACGGTTATTCCGCCCCCTTTTCCGGCAAGTGCGTCGAGCGCGTTCTTGAGCACGTTCTCGAGCGCCCAGACCAGGAGCACCTTGTTGCCGTTGATCACGGGCAGCCTGGGCGGTACGTCCACCTCCAGGTCGACTCTTCCGCGCCCGAGATGTGGAATGCGGACGGCCAGATAGCTTTCGAGCTCGCAGACCAGCTCCGAAACCGAGATGGGCCTAAGTTCAGGCGTGGAACCTATCAGCTCGAAGCGGTGGCTCACGCGCTCGAGCCGCTGGACATCCTCCCCGATGGCGGCGGTTATCTCATGATCGGTGAGGTCGCCGGGACGTTCGGGAACGGGAATCGCGATCGCCTCGAGCCAGCCTGCGAGCGACGAAAGAGGAGTGCCGAGCTGATGTGCCAGTTCCCGCGCCATTGCGGTCCACGCCCTCTCGCTCTCGGCTCTGCGCTGGAGGCTCACCAGATTGAAGCCCACCACTCCGATCAGCACGAGACCCACGACCTGAAACACCGGAATCCATCTGAGATCGCGCACCTCCCGGGTCTCGCCGTAGTGGATGTGTTGGAAATCCGGATCGCCGACCGGCGGATTGCGCTGGTCCATCCCGGCGACGTATTCGTGGATGCGGGCCCTTCCTTCCGGGGTCGAGCGGTCGGCTTCGAAGGGGAGGTTGACCACTGCCTGAATGGAGTCGCCCGGCCCCATGAGCACGAGCGGCAGCCCCGACTCGCGCACGATGGTCTGGAGGTTGAGGAGCGCCTGAACCTCTGCGTCGGTAGTGAGACCGGCCTGCACCTCGACGAAGATCTGCGAGAGGCGTTCGGCGCCCTCCTGGGCCTGGCGCGCGACTCCGCGGGTGTAGATGAGATACCAGAAGAGGAGTGTGACGAGCACGCCGGCCGTTGCCACCGACCACCAGCTCGTTCGACCGAGATTCAAGGGAGTCGGTGGGACGGCCCCAGGACGTCCGCTCCGAAGTACGGGTGAATGACCGCCGGGAGCTCGACCGTGCCGTCCGCTCGCTGCCCCTGTTCCAGCAGCACCGCCATGACCCGGGGCAGTGCGAGCGCCGAACCGTTGAGGGTGTGCAGGTAGTGCGGCGGTTCACCCTGCCGTTCGCGGTAACGCAGATTCGCCCGGCGCGCCTGATAGTCGGTGAAGGTCGTGCAGCTCGATACCTCCAGCCAGCGTTCCACGCCGGGCGCCCAGGCCTCCAGGTCGTAGGTCATCGCGCCGCTGGCCCCCAGATCCCCGCCGGGCAGAAGGACGCGGCGGTAGCGGACGCCGAGCCTCTCAAGGAGGATTTCGGCCTGACGCACGATGAGATCGAGGGCGTCCGGACTCGCCTCCGGAGTCTCGTAGCGCACAAGCTCGACCTTGTCGAACTGGTGAACGCGGAGCAGCCCTCTCGTGTCCTTGCCGGCGGCGCCCGCCTCCCTGCGAAAACACGGCGAGTAGGCCACGTAGCGGACCGGAAGCTCCGTCGCCGCGAGGAGCTCGCCTCGGTGGAGGTTGGTGACGGGCACCTCGGCGGTCGGGATGAGCCAGAGATCGTCGCGCTCGGTGGCGTAGGATTCGTCGTTGAACTTGGGGAGCTGCCCGGTGCCGGTCATCGTCTCGGTCGTCACCAGATAGGGGATGCGCAGCTCGGTGTACCCATGTTCACGAACGTGCACGTCGATGAAGTAGGAGATAAGGGCGCGCTGGAGACGGGCGAGGCCGCCTCCGAGTACCGGGAATCCCGATCCGCTCACCCGCGATCCCCGAGCCAGGTCGAGCCCCAGGGGTTCTCCGACCTGCCAATGCGGTCTGAGCTCGCCGACCCTGGGTTCACCCCACTCCCTGAGCACGACTCCCTCGCCTTCACCCCCGGGCGGAACGGCGTCGAGCGGCGTGTTGGGAATGGTGAGCATGATCGCGCGGATCTCGCCCTCGAGGTCGCGGATGCGGACGTCGAGACGGGAGATCAGATCGCCGGTGGTGCGCATCTTCACGATCAGCTCGGACGCGTCCTCTCCCCTCCGCCTGAGCTCGCCGATGAGCTTGGATGCCCGGTTGCGCTCGGCCTTCAGCGAGTTGACCTCGGCGAGGAGGCTGCGCCATTCGCGGTCGAGATCGAGTGTCCGGTCGACCAAGTCGCCGAACGCCGGGTCGCGCCTGCCGAGTGCCTCCTTCACTCCATCCGGGTCGGAACGGAGGCGCCTTATGTCGAGCATCAGTCCGGAGGAACCAACCTGGGATCGTTGCAGACGGGGTTGGAGTCGAAGACGAAGGTGAGCGTGCCTCCGCCCGGATCGATCACCAGCGGCTCCAGTTTGGCGTAGTAGACGCACTGAGCGCCGAAAACCCCGGTCTGCTGGTTGGTGCGCACGACGTAGATGTTCCCCATGGCCACCGGCACCGGCTCCCGCGAGACGTAGGCGGCGGTGTCGATCGGGGCCTCGGTCACTTCGTCGAAGCTCACTCCGTTCAACGTGGCGATCCGGGCTCGCGCCGCGTAGACGCCGAGAGCTCCCGGGGGCAGGAGGACGATCGCGCCGCCTCGGGTATCGACCGCCATGTCCCAGACTCCGGTTGCCAGAGGAGCCTCCACGGTCACGCGCCGGCGCGAGGTGAAATTGAAGGCGGAGTGGAGGTTGAGCTCCGGGCGGGCGAGGGAGTAGAGAGTTACCGTGTCCGGCGCCTCCTCCCACGGAATGGCGAAGGGATCGTCGTCGCAGGCCCCGGGCGCGACAAGGGCGAATGCGAGAACTCCCGAGGCTGCGAGGGGCCTGCGAAAGCCGAGGGGAGCGCGAACGCTCTTTGAGGTGACCATAGGTCTTGAAACTACCCCGTCGCACGCGTAGGTTTCCCGGATGAGCGAGAGACCTCCGCCGGCCGAATCGTGGGCCGTGATACTCGCCGGAGGAATAGGCTCCCGGTTCTGGCCTGCCTCCACGCCCGATCGCCCCAAGCAGTTGTTGCCCTTCGATTCCGGGCGTCCCCTGATATGCGGCGCTTGGGAGCGGGCGATGGCCGTGAGCGGCCCCGGTCGTGTTCGCATTCTCGCGCCGGAGGGCCTGGTCGAAGGGCTGCTGCGGGCGCTGCCGGAGGCGGACGAAGACGTCATCTGGATCGAGACCGAGCTGAAAGGTACCGCCCCCGCACTCGCGCGAGCCGCATGGGAGATCGAGGCCTTGGAACCGGGCGCCTTGATGACCTCGCTGCACGCGGATCACGCGATCGGTCCGATGCGCGAGTTCGAGCGGACCATCGCCGTCGCCCTCGGACTCGCGGCGCGGGAGCCGACCCTGGTGTGCGTGGCCGCCCCGCCTTCCCGCGCGGAGACGGGGTACGGCTATGTCGAGCCGGGTGCCGAGCTACCGACCGATACCGGCCTCCCGACCGTGCCTGATCGGGTCGCGGTCCCGAACCCGCCCGGCGTCGCGGTCGGGAGCGGGGCGGATCGCTCTTCGGACGCTCGGGAAGAACGGAAGCCCGCCGCCTTCAAGGTCGCGTCCTTCCACGAGAAGCCGGACCGCGAAACCGCCCGACGGTACTGCGATGCGGGCTTCCTGTGGAACACCGGCATCTTCGTCTGGCGGGCGTCGACATTTCTCGAAGAGACGAGGATGCGGGCACCGGAGATCGGGCGCCTGCTCGATGGGCTGGAGCGCGACGGGCCCCCGTCCTTCTTCAAGGAATCGCCCTCCGCGGTCGTGGATCGAGCGATTCTCGAACGCTCCGACCGAGTAAGCGCCGTACGCGCCTCCTTCGACTGGGACGACGTAGGAAGCTGGGAAGCGCTCGCCCGCCAGGGTTCTGCGGACGACTGCGGCAACAGCCTCCACGGCCCGGTGCGGGTGCTCGCAGGCCGGGACAACATCGTCTTCGCTGAAGGAGGACGGGTCGTGGTCCACGGAATCGACGACGCCATCATCGTCAGAACCGACAAGGTGACCCTGGTCCTCGGTCGCGACCGCTCGGACGAGCTCCGGTCAGTTCTGGAATCGATCGGAGAATCGTCGTGAACCCGATTCGTTTCATACTCCGCGATGACACCTCGATCCAGTCCTGGGAACCGTTCGCGCTCACCCGGCCGGTCGGGGAGCTCGTGTTCGGGACCCTTTCCCTGCGCCGCAGGGCCGAGCGGCGTCTGGGACTCTCCTGCGAAGGCTACCTGTTGAAGGAGGGGGCGGGGCGGGAACACCTCGCCCGGACCTCCGTCTCCGGCTCGCCTCCAGTCACGACGCACCTCCCGCCCGACCCTGAGAGGCCGACCCTCGTGCTTTCGGCCCGGGTGGCGCTCGATGCCGTGGCAGGGGGGTCGGACGCGCTCGAAGGCATGCTGGCCGGCGACGAGCCAGGTACCTTGACGCTCAACGGGGTCGAGTGCGGATGGTTCGCACCGGCGGGGAAGGGCGTGTCGGACTCGCGGGGCGCCGCCCCGACGCTGGAGCTCGCGGGAACCCTTCTCGTCAACCTCTGGGATCTCGTCGCATCCAACTCGGCGAGGCTCTGGGCCGATCTGGAGCCCCGCGGGCGCGAGACGCCCGATTCCGAGGCCACGGTCCCTCACGTGATCGGCGACCATCCGGTTCGGATCGCGCCCGGAGCGAACGTTGAGCCGGGAGTGGTCATCGACGCCCGTTCGGGAGCGGTGACGGTAGGCTACGGAGCGAAGATCGAGACGCCGGCTCGGTTGGAAGGACCGGTCGCGCTCGGCCCCGGGGTCTCGGTGAGCGCCTTCACGCGCCTGGTCGGCCCGGTATTCGTAGGTGCGGGGAGCAGGGTGCTGGGCGGAGAGATCGCAGCCTCCAGGGTGGGGCGTCACTCTCGGGTTCGCGGAGAGGTCGCCTACTCGATCGTCGGCGACTTCGCGAACAAGGCGCACGAGGGTCATGTGGCCCACTCGATAATCGGCGACTGGGTCAATCTCGGGGCGGGTACCATCATCTCGAATCTCAAGAACAATTACGCACCGATTCGCGTCCGCGGCGCATCCGGCAGCCGGAAGACCGATCTCGTCAAGCTGGGTGCGCTCATCGGCGACTACGCCCGCACCGGGATCGGCACGCTGATCGGCACCGGGTCGATCATCGGCGCGGGCAGCAACATCTTCGGCGGCGGAATGGCGTCGGGCTTCATTCCTCCGTTTTCATGGACCGACGGAACTCGCTCGCGCTACCGGGTCGACGACTTCGTCGAGAGCCTGGGGCGCATGATGGCCCGGCGCGGCCAGGAGATGACGCCCGCGTTGGAATCGCGGGTCAGACGAGTCTGGGAAGCGTCGGTACCGTGACGCGCGAACCACGAAGATGACCGGAGAGGTGCGCAGGTGAGAGTTTCGGTGCTCGCGAGCGGCAGCGCGGGCAACTCGATTTTCGTGTGGTGCGGCAACACCCGGATACTCGTCGATTCCGGTCTGAGCGGGAAGGAGGTTGCGCGCAGGCTCCATCTGGTCGGTGCGGAAGCGGACGGGATCAGCGACATCGTCATCACCCACGACCACGCCGACCACGTCCGCGGGATGGGGGTTTTCGCCCGCAGGCACGGAGCCCGGCTCCACCTGACCGAGCGGACGCACGAGGCGTGCGACCGCTATCTGCGCGGCGGCGAGAGCGTGTCGCACTTCGAGCCCGAACGCGCGTTCCAAGTGGGGGACGTCCACGTGGATCCGTTCGTGACCGTCCACGACGCGAGCGACCCTGCGGGAGTCGCCCTGACCGACGAATGCACGGGCGCGAGACTTGGGATCGCCACCGATCTGGGTAGGATGACCGCCTCAGCCCGGCTTGCCCTCGCAGGGTCCACCATGCTCGTCCTCGAAGCGAATCACGATCCGGTGCTTCTCCACCAGAGTCGCTACCCCCCGAGCGTGCGGGGAAGGATCGCCTCCAGCCACGGACATCTCTCGAACGACGCCGCGGCTCGGCTCGTCGTCGAGCTTCTGCACCCCGGCCTCGCCGTCGTCGTGCTCGCGCATCTCTCGGAGGAGTGCAATCGCCCCGAGCTCGCCCGTGCCGCAGTCGGTGAGGCGTTGAAAAAAGAAGGTTGGCAGGGAAGGCTGGAAGTCGCCTCTCAACACGAGCCCACCTCGCTCTTCGATTTAGCCGAAGATCCCAGTCCGGCCGAACATCCGGAGCGATCCGCCGCAGTCCCGAAGGCGGGCTGACCGCAAGAGGTTCAGTCGTCCGCGTCGCTCCGAACGGGAACGTCCTCCGGCGGATCTTCGGCTTTCGGCGCCCCGAGCAACTGGGTGACCGACCTGAAGGTTCGCAGAGCCGACGCGGTGTCTAGGTAGAGATCCTCGCACTCCTTCTGGATCACGGCGAGCAAGGCGGTGAGGTCGTTGACGCGTTCCTCGAGGTCGCTCCAAGCCTTGCGCGCGCCGTCGCTCACGTGTGCTGCGGAGGCTTCCAGGCTCTCGACTCCCGAGCGCAGGGAGCCCGATATCGCCTGCGCATGTCGAGAAGTGGCGGTGAGCGAGTCGAGCAATGGTCTTACCTCGTCCCGATACGCCGTCTTCATCTCGACCCTCGTCACCCGAAGAAGCCTGCCGAAGCGCAGAGCCAGAAGGACGCAGACCCCTGCGAGCAGAATCGCCGCCACCGCCAGCACGACGGTCGCGACATCCGCTGCGACCGCCCATCCTCCGCCCGGCGGAGCTGCGCCTACGGCTTGTTCTGGCATAGTCGGTCCTCGGGTCGGGTGCGCGGTCGGCTCGGGTGAAGGGTTAGTTTAGCGGATTGATTCGCCCTCAAGATAGCACCTCATGGAAACCTTCGCAGTTGAGGGAGGCCACAGCCTCTCCGGCGCCATCCGACCGAACGGCAACAAGAACGCCGCGCTTCCCTGCGTCGCCGCGTCGGCGCTTGCCGAAGAACCGGTGACTCTACGGAACGTGCCCCGCATTCGCGACGTCATCACCCTGCTCAGCATCCTCGAGTCCATGGGTGCGCGGGTGGAGTGGGTCGAGGAAGAATGCGTGGAGATCGACACCGCCGGCCTTGCCTCGGGAGAGGTGGACCGCGATCAGGCGGCGCGCATCCGGGCCTCGGTGCTCCTGGCCGGACCGCTGCTCGGACGCTTCGGAATGCTCAAGCTGCCTCCGCCGGGAGGCGACGTGATCGGGCGCAGACGGCTCGACACGCACTTCCTCGCCTTTAGGGCGCTCGGCGCCACGGTCGAGCTCAACGGCGGCTACAAGGTCGCCGCCAGATCCCTGACCGGCAGCAGGATATTCCTCGACGAGCCCTCGGTCACCGGAACCGAGAACGCCATCATGGCGGCGGTGCGGGCGTCGGGAACGACCCTCCTGCGGAACGCTGCGGCCGAACCTCACGTCCAGGATCTCTGCCATCTGCTCAACGCGATGGGAGCCAAGATCGACGGCATCGGCACCAACCAGCTCACCATCGAGGGCGTGGACCGGCTCGGAGGCGCGGATTTCGCCATCTCCGCCGACCATATCGAGACCGGTTCCTTCGTCGGTCTGGCGGCGGTCACCGGAAGCGACATCACGATCACCGACGCTCCGATCGAACACCTCGATTCCACCCTGCTCGGATTCGACCGGCTGGGGATCAACTGCGAAACTCGAGGGAACGACCTGCGCGTGCTGGGATCGGGCGAGGCCGTGGTCAAGCAGGACGCCTTCGGTCACGTGCCCAAGCTCGACGACGGACCTTGGCCGGCGTTTCCGGCGGACCTGACCTCCATCGGCGTGGTCGCGGCGACGCAGTGCCGGGGCGTGATCCTCGTCTACGAGAAAATGTTCGAATCGAGAATGTTCTTCACCGACAAGCTCGTGGCCATGGGCGCCTCGATCATTCTCTGCGACCCGCATCGGGTGGTGGTCTCCGGTCCCACTCCACTTCGCGCCGCCCGGCTGGAGAGTCCGGACATCAGGGCCGGTATGGCGCTGCTCATCGCCGCACTGGGCGCGAAGGGGACGAGCGTGATCCATAACATCGGGCAGATCGAGCGAGGCTACGCGAACATCGACGAACGCCTGACCGCGATGGGGGCGCGGATCCGGAGAGTGGGGGCGGGTGAGGATTGAGGCTGATCGGGAGTCCGGCGTTTGGTGCCGATCTTGGATGGATTCTTCCGTTTTTGCCCGGAACGTTTTGCGGATCGGCGGCCGCGAGTACCGTCCCGGATGTCAGGCTCATCTCCCGCTGGAGACCGGATCCCGTTCAGGCTCACCTGCCGCTGGAAAGGATGGGCCTTGCCATTCCTGAGAAGAAGTAGTAAACTCCGGCCCGCTTGAGTTTTTCGAACTTCCGGGCCAGAAATCGAACCGTTCGATTCTATCCGATCTCAACAACTCCAAACCGACAACATGATCAATACATCCTCCACCTTTGAGCTTTCCGTTTCGAGACGGTCGGCACCAGCTCGGCAGGACCCGACAAACGTGCCGTTTCGTTGTCGCCGCCGCCATCGCCTGGCGGGTTGGTTCACGGCTGCCTTCGCGGTGGTGTCGCTATCGGCGTGCGGAGAGGACGGCCCGACGACGCCACCCCCGAACCGGGCACCGGTTGCGGTCGGGACGATCTCGGCACGGACGATCGAAGTCGGTGAGTCGGCGGCGTTCGACGTTTCGGGCAGCTTCAGCGATCCGGACGGGGATGCCTTGACGTATACGGCGTCGTCGTCGGACGTGAGCGTCGCGACGGCCGGCGTGTCGGGCTCGACGCTGACGGTCGGTGCGCTCACGGCTTCCGATGCAGGGGGGCTCACGGCCACTCAGAGCTTCGACGTGACCGTGCCGAACCAGGCGCCTGCTGCGGTCGGGACGATCCCGGCGCGGACGGTTCAGGTCGGCGATGCGGCCACGCTCGATGTTTCGGGCAGCTTCAGCGATCCGGACGGGGACGCCCTGACGTATACGGCGTCGTCGTCGGACGTGAGCGTCGCGACGGCCGGCGTGTCGGGCTCGACGCTGACGGTCGGTGCGCTCACGGCCGCCGATGCCGGAGGGCTCACGGCCACGCAGAGCTTCGAGGTGACCGTGCCGAACCAGGCGCCGGTTGCGGTCGGGACGATCTCGGCGCGGACGGTTCAGGTCGGCGAGTCGGCGGCGTTCGACGTTTCGGCCAGCTTCAGCGATCCGGACGGGGACGCCCTGACGTATACGGCGTCGTCGTCGGACTCGAGCGTGGCGACGGCCGGCGTGACGGATTCGACGCTGACGGTCGACGGGCTCTCGAGGGGCACGGCCACGATCACGGTCACGGCCACCGACGCCGGCGGGTTCACGGCCGAGCAGAGCTTCGACGTGACCGTGCCGAATCGGGCGCCGGCTGCGGTCGGCACGATCTCGGCGCGGACGGTTCAGGTCGGTGAGTCGGCGGCGTTCGACGTTTCGGCCAGCTTCAGCGATCCGGACGGTGACGCGCTGACGTATACGGCGTCGTCGTCGGACTCGAGCGTGGCGACGGCCGGCGTGTCGGGCTCGACGCTGACGGTCGACGGGCTTGCGAGGGGCACGGCCACGATCACGGTCACGGCCACCGATGCCGGGGGGCTCACGGCCGAGCAGAGCTTCGACGTGACCGTGCCGAACCCGAACCGGGCGCCTGCCGCGGTCGGGACGATCTCGGCGCGGACGGTTCAGGTCGGCGATGCGGACACGCTCGATCTTTCGGCCAGCTTCAGCGATCCGGACGGGGACGCGTTGACTTATACGGCGTCGTCGTCGGACTCGAGCGTGGCGACGCCCGCAGTGACGGATTCGACGCTTACGGTCGGCGCGCTCGCGAAGGGCACGGCCACGATCACGGTAACGGCCGCCGATACCGACGGGCTCACGGCCACTCAGAGCTTCGACGTGACCGTGCCGAACCGGGCGCCTGCCGCGGTCGGGACGATCTCGGCGCGGACGGTTCAGGTCGGCGATGCGGACACGCTCGTGGTTTCGGCCAACTTCAGCGATCCGGACGGGGACGCGCTGACGTATACGGCGTCACGCCCGCGGTGACGGATTCGACTCTGACGGTCGGCGCGCTTGCGAAGGGCACGGCCACGATCACGGTCACGGCCGCCGATGCCGGGGGGCTCACGGCCGAGCAGAGCTTCGACGTGACCGTGCCGATCCCGAACCGGGCGCCTGCCGCGGTCGGGACGATCCCGGCGCGGACGGTTCAGGTCGGCGATGCGGCCACGCTCGATCTTTCGGCCAGTTTCAGCGATCCGGACGGGGATACCTTGACGTATACGGCGTCGTCGTCGGATTCGAGCGTGGCGACGCCCGCGGTGACGGATTCGACTCTGACGGTCGGCGCGCACGCGAAGGGCACGGCCACGATCACGGTTACGGCCGCCGATGCCGACGGGCTCACGGCCACTCAGAGCTTCGACGTGACCGTGCCGAACCAGGCGCCTGTCGTGGTGGGGCAGCTCCCGGCGCGGACGGTTCAGGTCGGCGATGCGGACACGCTCGATCTTTCGGCCAGTTTCAGCGATCCGGACGGGGACGCCTTGACGTATACGGCGTCGTCGTCGGATTCGAGCGTGGCGACGGCCGGCGTGACGGATTCGACGCTGACGGTCGACGGGCTCGCGAAGGGCACGGCCACGATCACGGTGACGGCCGCTGATGCCGACGGGTTCACGGCCACTCAGAGCTTCGACGTGACCGTGCCGAACCAGGCGCCCGTCGCGGAGGGGACGATCTCGGCGCGGACGATCGAGGTCGGCGATGCGGACACGCTCGTGGTTTCGGGCAGCTTCAGCGATCCGGACGGGGACGCCTTGACGTATACGGGCCGGCGTGACGGATTCGACGCTGACGATCGACGGGCTCGCGAAGGGCACGGCCACGATCACGGTGACGGCTGCCGATGCCGACACCACGGCCGCTCAGACCTTCCTGGTGACCGTGCCGAACCAGGCGCCTGTCGCGGAGGGGACGATCTCGGCGCGGACGATCGAGGTCGGCGATGCGGTGGTGTTCTACGTTTCGGGCAGCTTCAGCGATCCGGACGGTGACGCGCTGACGTATACGGCGTCGTCGTCGGATTCGAGCGTGGCGACGGCCGGCGTGACGGATTCGACGCTGACGGTCGCTGCGCACGCGAAGGGCACGGCCACGATCACGGTGACGGCGGCCGATACCGACACCACGGCCACTCAGACCTTCCTGGTGACCGTGCCGAACCAGGCGCCTGTCGCGGAGGGGACGCTCCCGGCGCGGAGGATCGAGGTCGGCGATGCGGACACGCTCGTGGTTTCGGGCAGCTTCAGCGATCCGGACGGGGACGCCTTGACGTATACG